>NZ_JBPPLY010000009.1:32462-135986 GCF_051535215.1 Nitrobacter sp.
CCTATACCTTCGAGGTCGATCACGATTTCCGCCGCTGGCTAAGCGCGGTCGGCAGATTCACCTACGGCACGCAGGATTATCAGGGCTCAACCCGCTCCGATGAGATCTACTCGATCTCCGGCGATCTCGTTTACAAGCTGACCCGCGAATTCCAGATCAAGGCGCAGGTGCGCCGCGATATTCTGAGTTCGAACATTCCCGGCGCCGGTTCAGCGTCGACCGTGGTGATGCTCGGCGTCCGGCTGCAGCGCTAGTATAGGCTGGTGTTGTGTTGGTGTCCGTCACGCAAGCCGCGACAACGCTCGGCGATGCTCGTGCATCAATAGAAACGCGCGATAGCGGCGGTCGAAGAAATCGCGCACCGAAGGAACTGGCTGCACGGTGCGGCCGATCCGGGTCATCGCCGCCGCGGCTGCCGTGAGCGACGGATAAAGTCCGCAGCCGGCAGCGGCGACACATGCGGTACCCGAAAGCACGCCGTCGGGTTGTTCGGGAAGGGACACAGAAACCCCTGCGGCGTCGGCGTAAAGCTGGACCAGCAGCGGGCTTGCGGCATGGCCTCCCGTCAACCGGATCTGGTCGATGGCGTAGCCGGCGTCGTTCAGGGCATCGATGATATGTCGCGTACCCAGCGCGATGCCGATCGCGGTCGCGAAATAAAGCCGGGTCAGCGAATCGGCGGAGGCATCGAGGCGCAGACCGTGGATCACGCCGACGGAATCGGAATCGGCGAGCGGGGAGCGGTTGCCGTGAAAATCCGGCAGCACATGCAGGCCTTCGACGAAGGCCAGGCCGCTCTCGGTCAGCGCGGCCTCGATCCGTGCCGCCATCACCGCGTGGCGGTCCGCGCCGAGCGATTGTCCTTCGGCGTGAAGGTCGAGGATGTGATCGAGCAGCGAGCCGGTGGCGGACTGGCCGGCCTCGTTGAGCCAGTAGCCCGGCAGCATCGCGTCGTAATAGGGACCCCATATGCCGGGAATTTGCCTCGGATCGGGGGATGCCGCCATGTGGCATGAGGAGGTGCCGGCGATCATGGCGAGCGTCTCGTTGAGCAGGGTGGCATCGAGCCCGCCGAGGACGCCGATGCCGCCGGCATGCGCATCGATCGCGCCGACGCCGACGATGCAGTCGCGGCGCAGTCCAAGTTCGGTGGCGCTTTGGGCCGCCAGAGGACCCGCGCTCGTTCCGATCGATTGCGTCGAGGCAGGAAGCGACGCGCGATCCGGCAGGTCATCAAGGCCGATGCGCGACAGAAAATCGCTTTGCCAGCCCGGTTTCTCGTGAGCGAGATAAGTCCATTTGGACGTCACGGTGCAGGTGGAGACCGTGGCCCGTCCCGTCGCCTTCCATGTCAGGAAGTCGGTGAGATCGAGCACAAGCCCGTAGCGACTCCACGCATCGGGGCAATGCCGCTTCAGCCAGAGCAGCTTCGGAATTTCCATTTCCGGCGACATCACGTTGCCGACATGGTCCAGCACCCGATGGCGGGTAGCTGTAATCTCTTCGGCTTCGGCGGTGGCGCGATGGTCGGCCCACATGATGACGTTCCACCGATCCTCGCCGGTTACCGAAACCGTGACTGGCCTGCCGGCGCGGTCAAGGGCGACGAGCGAGCAGGTGGCGTCGAAGGCGATGCCCTTTACCTCTCCCGCGGCGATGTGTCCGGCCGCAACCGCTCCACGCACCGCCTGGCAGACCGCGGTCCAGATTTCGTCCGAACTGTGCTCGGCATGATCGGGCTGGGGATGCGCGGTTGAAAACGGAGCTTCGGCGCGCGCAAGCAGGACGCCGCGCTTGTCGAACACGCCGGCACGCGCGCTGCTCGATCCGACGTCCACCGCGATCACAAGGTCTTGCATGCAGCCATCTACAGATGAAGGGCCGCGGTCGGTCAAGAACGTTATGACGGCGAGAGCTTATTTGAATATCTCGCACACCGTTGCGCGATCGCTTCGGCGCAGGCTGGCATTGCGGGCCGATACGAGGCGCCACCACGCATCCAGCGATTCGCGGTCGCAGTGCAATTTGACGGTCATGCCGCCGGCGAACGTGATCCAGTCTGAAAAATGGTGGGTTGGCACGGCGATCACGACTGGAATGTCGGCACCGAGCGCGTGTGCGACCAGGTGGGCAAGGCCCTTGCCCTCGCGCTCCTGCCGGCCGAAGCGGTTGACGATCAGGATGTCCGCGCCTTCGTCGAGGATTCTCGCGATCCGCTCGCCGACGCCCGTCAATTGTCCGACGTCGAGCCGGCACCCCGTCGAATAAGCGTTCCTGTCCTGAAATAGTTGAAGTTGCTCACCGGTAGGCACAAGCGTTGCCGGCAGGCTCGCATCGGGACAGTAACGGCCGAGTTGAACGATGCCCACGGCCCGGTAGCCGTTGGCGTTCAGATCCCAGGCGAACTCACGCAGGATCTCATCCGGATCCTGACCCTCCGTATAAACCAGGGCGGCAAGGTCGCATTGGGCGTCGAACATGATTCGCCTCCTCAATCAAGGTCGCGGCGACGCTCGCGGTGAGTCCCTGGTCGGGCAGGGGCGGCCAAAGCCGGGCGTCGGGCTTCTCTCGAGCCTTTCCGCTTCCGATGAAATCAGAAGCGGGGTTAGCACTCTAATTCGTCTTAACGATATATCCAAACATATATCACGCTGGGAAGGATCAGGCCAGAGCCGAACGCTGCGGGCGGTCGACTGTTTCGGCTGGGCCTCGGCGGCCGCTTGACGGCATGGCGCTCCGGATCAACGAGTCCTGGTGTCTTTGTCTCGTTCCGCGCTTTTTTTTGGGTGCCGGATGTCGTTACGCAGCGCCTCGAGTTCCTTGTGAGCGGCGGTTGAGGCGTCGCGCTCGATCTTGCGATAGCGTGCGACCAGGGAGACCCCGAACGGGGTCAGGACCGCGCCGCCGCCATTTTTGCCGCCGGTCTGCCGCGCGACCGCGGCCTGCCTGCAGATGCGGTTTATTTCATCGACGAGATCCCAGGCGCGCTTGTAGGACATGTCCATGGCGCGTCCGGCGGCTGAAATCGAGCCGCAAGCCTGTATGCTCTCGAGCAACTGGATTTTGCCCGGTCCAATACGGCCCTTTGGGTCAAGATCGATCCGCAAGCTCAATGAGGGGATTGATTTGTTGGATGAAGCCTGCATGTCACGCCCGATGGTATCTGGAAACAGAAACTATACATCATTCCATGTTGAACGTCAGCTTTCGAATGATGTTGTTGAGCGCGCTTCCCCTTCGAGAAGAGGGGAAGGTGCTGATCCAAGATCACCTTGCCGTGTTGGACGTGATTCGTGCCGGCGGTTGACCCGAGCGCGCGCTATGGCGCAGCGGACCGTTCGGTTCCGGCCGAATCTCGTGCGGCCAAGCGTCGTCCGGCCAGGTCGCGGACCAGCGCTTCGATGCGGTCGAGATCCCGCACATGCAGATCCCGTTGAGGGTTCGGAAGGTTGATTCCCTCCTTGCGGAAACGCTTGAGTATCTCGAGCCTGACTTCGTTGGCGGCGCCGGCGTCGATGCCGATATGCGCGACGTGAAAGAACACCGTGAATTCCAGGGCGTCGGCGCCGAAATTGCCGAGAACGGCGAACGGCTCGGGTGATTTCAGCGCGCGCGGATGGTGGGCGACGATATCGAGCAGGATTTCGATCACCTTGTCCGGATCGGCATCATAGGAGGTGCCGACTGCTACCGAGAGGCGGGCCGAATAGCTGCCGTGCATCCAGTTGACCACCTGTCCGCTGATCAGGTCCGCGTTCGGCACAATCACCGAGACGTTATCGTAGGTCGCGATCTCGGTCGCACGCACGTTGATTCGCTTCACGACGCCCATGCGGGTGCCGACCTCGATGCGATCTCCGACCTTGATCGGACGCTCCACGAGGAGAATCAGTCCGGAAACGAAGTTGTTGATGATGGATTGCAGTCCGAAACCAATGCCGACCGACAGCGCGCCGGCGACGATGGCGACGTTTTGCAGGTTGAGACCGACATAGGACAGCGCGATCAGGGTGGCGAGAATGACGCCCGCATACCCCGCGCCGGTGCCGATCGAACTGCGAACGCCGACATCGAGACTGGTTTCCGGCAGGAAGCGCTCTTCAAGCCAGCGCTTGAGCGCGCGCGTGGCTACGACGCCGATGATAAAAACCGCCACCGCGCCGAGAATTACGGATGGTGCGATGGTGATATTGCCGATCTGGACGCTGAAGAACGCCGAGGACATCGACGTGAGGAGGTCGTCGGAGCGGATCCCCCAGGTTGTGAGCACAACGAAGGCCGTCAACCCGATCAGCGCCAGTTGAACGAGGCCGCCGAGCACCGCGGCGATCTGCCGGACCGCGCTGCTGCCGAGACCCGCGGTTTGCCGCAAAAAGCGGCCGATCGCCCCATGAAACGCAAACGTGGTATTGACGAGGACCGCGGCGAACCGGCTCAGCAGCACGAAGCTCATCAGCGCGGCGACCACCACCACCATCTCGATCGTGACGAACCGGCCAAACGCGACATAGCCCGCGAGCGGTCCGAGAATGGCGGCCGTCGCCATCACCCAGCCGACCGGAATCAGCAGGCGCCACGCGGACTTGTTGACGGCGGTGGATGGGGACGGAGTGGTTTCGTCGTCCGCTTCGGTTGTGGCCGCAACACGAAGCGCGCCCATGAAGAGCAGCGCCTTCGCAATGGCGATCATGCCCCGGCTCGCGATCGAAAGTTCGATCGGAGCCCCGATCGCGACGTTCACGGCGTCCACAACCACGCCGAACGCGATGACCATGGCGAGCAGGACCGCGAAGGATATCACGCCGTCGGCAGCGGTATTGTCCATTTCGATCAGACGCCAGGTCGGGCGTCCCGGCGCCAGCACCGCGATCGTCAGGCGGACAAAGAAGAAGCCGAATGTGATGCCGATGAACAAGGCACGAACGATCGGGCTCACGTCATCGGGAAGAACTCCGAGCATCACGAGCGCCTGATAGAGCACGAGCAGCGCGACGGCGGTAAGCGTGGTGTCCGCAAGGACGATGACGGCGGCGGAGCCGGTCTTCCGCAGCGGGCTCGGACTGGCAATCTCCGGATCTCGTTTTGTCCAGCGCGACCACCAGCGCCGGCCCGGCGACAGGAAAAACCCGAGCACCACGACGGCAGCGATTGCAAAACCCGACGCCGCGCGAAGCGGCTGTGACGCCAGTACCCGGCCCCATTTGGAGATGAGATCGGTCAGGTGGCTGGCGGCAACCGGAACGGCGTTTGCGACGGTGATCCAGAACGTGGGATTGACCAGGCTCGGAGAGCGTTGCAGCACCGAATCGTTAAACATCGCGCGCCGCCGATCAGAAATCGCCTCGATCGTTTGCTGAGCCCGCACGTTGATGAGCTTGGCCTGCTGAATGATGCCCTGCCGCGCGGCGACTTCAGCCAGCAGCTTGGCGCGCTCGAGTTTCACATCGTCAGATGGCGGAGCGGTCGCGTCGGGGCTTGGCGCGAGTTCGGCCGCCCGTGCAGTCGCTGCTTCGAGCGGAGGCGTGATTTCCGAGATCAGGTCGCGCGCTTCACCCTGCGTGGCAGCGGTCCGGTTTCGCAGATTGTTCAACACGGCGTCGTCGATCGCATGGGCGCCGAGGACCGCTTCGATCTGATCGAGCGTCTGCTTCCAGCCGTCGAGTTTCGATTGTGCTTGAGGAAACTGCGGTGCCGGTACGGACGGCAGATCTTCGGCGGGGGCCGCCGGCGGAGGCGCGGCCGCAGGGCTCGCCGGCTTGGCGGTGCCGCCGTTTCCGGGAGCCGGCGTTCCGGCATGCAACGGCATCCAAGATAGAAACACGATGAAGAAAATTGCCGCGCGGATTATCTTCATGGCTCTCTGCCTATCGAACGGTGCTGAAATTGATGCAGCCTTCCGGAACGGAAGGCGAAGCCGGCCATGATGGTTGGTGTCCGGCTATGCGATGCGCGTAAGCGCCATTTTGGTTTGGCGGTACGATAGGCAGAAATCCGCCTATTGTATGTATTTCAGTTCAGCCGCTGCTTGCTTGAATGGCAGGGTCAACGGCGTCCCGTCAATGCTTCATCCGCTCGTCATGCTTGGCGTGATCCGTGACGCGAATAGCTCAACCGAATTCCCGACCTGTCCCGTTGAGTTGCTGTGCCCGAGCGCGATCCAGCGTCGCCGCACGGGGTATATGGCTTATATCTAATTGATATTATTGTATTTTATTTGGCGTGTGGCTTGAGTGATGAGCCTCACAGTTTCCCGGGCGGCGATGATCCAGGATGCGGCATCGACAATGGCCGCAGAGTTCACCGCAATTGAGGAGCCAAAGATGACCAGCGTTCGCATCGAGATCGTCCGCCAGATAGCCGCGACCCTGACTGTCGCAATCTTCTTCGTCATGTTGGCTAGCGCAAGCCATGCCTTCACGGCCGAAGCGCAACGTCAGTGCACCGGGGATGCGTTCCGCCTGTGCAGCTCCGAAATTCCGGATATCGGCCGGATCACCGCCTGCATGGTCAAGAACCGCTCCAGCCTCAGTTCGGGCTGCCGCGTCGAACTCGACAAAGGTCTGGCTGCTGCGAAATCGCACAAGGTCGCTGAGCAGTAGGCGGTCGCGCGTCTTCGCCGGTTGCTATCGGTTGGTGATCCTCGTCAAACTCGCCTATGATTGGGCAAGTACCGCAAGATGGTCCGTTGCGCGGCGGACAGTGAGGACTACCAGATGGCAGGTATCAGGCCGCCTGCGAATCCGTCGTCAGAACCGGATCACGACGATAACTATTCCGCCATGATGGCGCGGGCACGGGCGCTCGTGCCGCAATTGCGCGAGCGGGCTGCGAGGACGGAAGAGTTGCGGCGGCTGCCACCCGAGACCGAGGAGGATTTTCATGCGGCCGGCCTGTTCAGGATTCTGCAGCCCAAGCGGGTCGGTGGCTCCGAATTCGACTACGTGGCTCTCGTCGACTTCGCCGAGGCGATCGCCATGGCCGACGCATCCGCGGCGTGGACGCTGGCGAACCTTGCGAGCCATCACTGGATGCTCGGCATGTTCGAAAGCCGGGCGCAGGATGCCGTCTGGAGCAAGGATGCGACCGCATTGATCGCTTCATCCTTCGTATTTCCTTCCGGCCGCGCCAGGAAGGTCGACGGCGGCTACCGTTTGCAGGGCCACTGGCCGTTTTCGTCCGGTGTGGATTGCTGCGACTGGAACATGCTCGCGGGGATCGTCTCATCCGATGATGAAGCCGACGGTATCGAGTACAGGATTTTTCTGCTTCCCCGCGCAGACTACCGCATCATCGATATGTGGAACGCCGCCGGCCTGAAAGGCACGGGCTCGAACGACGTCGCTGTCGAAGACGTTTTCGTCGAAGACTGGAAAACGCTCTCGGTTGCGGAGATTGCCGGCGGTCCCTCGCCCGGCAGCGCCGCTAATCCGAATCCCCTTTATGCGCTGCCGGTGTTTGCGCTGTTTCCCTTCGTGCTGTCCGGGGTGGCGCTCGGTAACGCCCAGGGCTGCCTCGAAGACTACATCGAGGTCGCACGCCACCGCGCAACCACCTTTAGCCGCGCCATGCTCGGTGATCTTCAGTCCACGCAGATCAAGATTGCCGAAGCATCCGCGAAGATCGACGCCGCACGACTGGTCATGCGCTCGGCCTGCATCAGGGCGATGCATGATGCGCGGCGCGGACTGATCCCGGACATGGCGGTCAAGACCGCATGGCGTCGCGACGGCGCCTACGCCGTGAACCTGTGTACCGAGGCGGTGTCGCTGCTGGTTGCAGCGAGCGGGGCGCGTGGGTTGTTCGCCGGCTCCCCGCTGCAGCGGCAGTTCCGCGATGCGAACGCGATCAATTCCCACATCGCGTTCAGCTTCGATGCGGCGGGCACGGATTACGGCCGGGTTGCTCTCGGCCTGCCGTCCAAAAACTTGACGTTGTGAGGTCGTCTGATGACAGGCGGTCCTGACTTCCCCGGCGCACCGGATCCGGCCAACGAACTCGCGAGCGACCAGTCGTCGCTCGATCCGCGCGACTTCCGCAATGCGCTCGGAACCTATGCCACCGGCGTCACCATCATCACGGCCGCTGACCACGCCGGAATCCCTTACGGGCTGACGTGCAACTCGTTCACGTCGGTGTCGCTGAACCCGCCGCTGGTGCTGTGGAGTCTGGTAGTCTATTCGCGGAACATGAGCGTCTTCCAGAACGCCAGCCATTTCGCCGTCAATGTGCTCGCCACTTCGCAGCAGGAACTGGCCGTCAAATTTGCGACGCCGTCGAGCCGCAAGTTCGAGGGGGTCCCCTGGACGCCGGGCCTTGGCGGCGCTCCGCTGCTGTCCGGTGGCGTTGCGAATTTTCAATGCCGTACAGTCGATCGCTATTATGGCGGAGACCACGTCATCTTCCTCGGTGCCGTGGAGGCCTACAGCTACAACCGGACCGAATCGCTCTTGTTTGCTCGCGGCGAGTATGGCCGCTTCGTCGGCGAATAATGCTTTGCCGGTGAGGGTTCTCCAAGATCTGCCGGAATATTCGAGAGCGCGATGGCAGATCCGATTCTGATTCTCGGAATTCCCCTCGATTTCATCCTCTTTGGGTTCATCCTGCTCGGCATTGCGCTGTTTCACCGCCATACGCTTCCGATCGCCCTGATCGGCCTTGTAACTATCATCGGCTACAAGGTCGGCTTCACGGGATTCAAGTCCGGCGCGGGGTGGAGCGGGCTCGGTCACCATATGGCGCACGAGTGGGTCACCCTGGCGAACCTGTTCCTGCTGCTGATGGGATTTGCCATTCTGTCGCGACACTTCGAGGAAAGCCGGATCCCGGACGAAATGCCGGCGCTCCTGCCCGATGACTGGAAAGGTGGCGCTGTCCTTCTCGTCATCGTCTTCGCCCTGTCGAGTTTCCTCGACAATATCGCGGCAGCGCTGATCGGGGGCACGGTCGCGCGCCACGTCTTTCGGGGCAAGGTCCACGTCGGCTATCTCGTCGCGATCGTTGCGGCCTCCAACGCCGGCGGCTCCGGCAGCGTGGTCGGGGATACGACGACGACGATGATGTGGATCGACGGTGTCAGCCCGCTCAGCGTCGTGGAGGCCTATATCGCGGCCGTCGTGGCGCTCGCGATTTTCGCGGTTCCGGCCGCGATCAAGCAGCACCGATTTTCGCCGATCGTGAAGAAGCCATCGAGCGGCTTGCGCGTGGACGGTGCACGAGTCTTTATCGTTGCCGTCATCCTGACCGCGGCATTGGTCGCAAACGTGACCGCGAATCTGAAATTCCCGGCGCTGCTCGATACGCTTCCCGTGCTGGGGCTCGCAGTCTGGGCAGCGATTCTGCTGACCGCGTTCCTGCGTGCACCGGACTGGTCCGTCATGCCCGAAACCTTCAAGGGCACGATCTTCCTTCTGGCGCTCGTGACCGCTGCCTCCGTGATGCCGGTCGAGACATTGCCGCCGGCGTCATGGCAGACAGCGCTCGGCCTCGGATTTGTCTCGTCCGTGTTCGACAACATTCCGCTCACCGCGCTGGCGCTCAAGCAGGGCGGCTATGACTGGGGATTTCTTGCTTACGCCGTCGGCTTCGGCGGTTCGATGGTCTGGTTCGGCTCTTCTGCCGGCGTGGCGCTGTCGAACATGTATCCCGAGGCGAAGTCGGTAGGCTCATGGCTCAGGCACGGATGGCCCGTTGCGATCGCCTACGTTGCCGGCTTCTTCGTGATGCTCGCCGTTCTCGGCTGGCATCCCGATCAGCCGCATTGAAGCGGCCGCTTCAACTCAGACGTGAACGGGAGAATGGACGCGGCCGGCATGTCCGAACACGCGCAGGTAGCGTTCGATTTCCGACGGTTCGCCGGTCGCCTTCTCGGGATTGTCCGACAGTTTCACGGCGGGACGGCCGTTGACCGATGTTACCTTGCAGACGATCGAGATCGGGTCGAGGTCGGCGGTGCCGTCCGGCGAACATCCCACGAAATCGTTGGTCAGGTTGGTACCCCAGCCGAAACTCACCCGAACGCGTCCGGCAAAATGCCGCTGCGTCTCCTCAATTGAATCCGCGTCCATGCCGTCGGAAAACACCAGCAGTTTTTCCCGGGGATCGCGGCCCTTCTGCTCCCACCACCTGATGATCTCCTCGCCGGCCGGGATCGGTGGCAGGCTGTCCGGGCGGAAGCCGGTCCAGTCCGCCACCCACTCCGGCGCGTCGCGCAGGAAAGCCTTGGTGCCGAAGGCGTCGGGCAGGGCGACCAGCAGGTTGCCTCCATAGGTGTGCCGCCATTGGTCGAGGATGCGATAGGGCGCCCGGCGCAATGCGGCATCGTCGTCGGCGAGCGCGGCCGCGACCATCGGCAGTTCATGCGCGTTGGTGCCGATGGCCTCCAGATCGCCATCCATCGCGAGCAGAACGTTCGACGTGCCGGTGAAGGCGGGTCCCAGTGCCTCCTTGGCGGCTTCCACGCACCAGCGCTGCCAGAGAAAACCGTGACGGCGCCGCGTTCCGAAGTCCGACAGCCGCAGATCGTCCAGCTTGCGCAATCGCTCGAGTTTGCCCCACAGCTTTGCCTTGGCGCGTGCATACAGCACATCGAGCGCGAAACGACCCTGACCCCTGGTCACCTGGCGCGACCGCAACTCGTTGAGAATGGCGAGCGCCGGAATCTCCCACATCGTGGTGTGGGTCCATGGCCCATGGAAATGCAGCTCATACTGGCCATCGACTTTCCGCAATTCGTATTCAGGAAGCCGGAACGCCGCGAGCCAGTTGATAAAGTCCGGCGTGAACATCTGGGTCTCGCCGTAAAATGTGTTGCCCGCGAGCCAGATCAGCTCCTTTTTGCTGAAGGCGATGCTGCGGGCATGATCGAGCTGCGCCCGCAACTCACCCTCGTCGATGACCTCGGCAAGCCGGACATTGCGGCTGCGATTGATGACGGAAAACGTAACATGCTCGTTCGCATAGAACTCACGGATCATCTGCAGCATGAGCAGCTTGTAGAAATCGGTATCGAGCAGGCTGCGCACGATCGGATCGAGGCGGAAGCCGTGATTATACGTTCGCGTCGCGATATCCGTAACGGTCATGCCGTAAACTATAAGGCAGACGCGTGATCGCGAACAGGCCGGTTTGGTGTCGCGGCGGGTACGCGAAAGCTCAGACCCGGAAAGCTGGTGCGTCGACTGTCCAGGTTTGCCGACGCACCCCGTTGTACATCGGTCGTCGCTGAGGCGGCATCCGTTTTGGACTCCGGCTAAAGCCCGCCGCCCGGAACGAAACCGTATTCCGGAAGGCGCCGTTGCGCATCCGGAGACATCAGGTAGAGCGCGAAGCGATACGCAGCCTCCCTGCGGCCAGCATCCTTGATTGTCGTCAGTATCGTCAGGCCATAGTTGATGGGCATCGCGAGCGGCGGAGGCACTTCGACCCGCGTCAGCGGCAAATCCGACGGCTTTTCAGGTTCGGCGCTGATTTTCGTATGCGAACTGCAGTAACCGATGAAGGCGTCGGCCTCGTGCCGTGTAAAGAAATAGTGCACCGCCGTTTCGCCCGCCGGCAACTTGGGACTTGCTGGTCCTCCAACCAGTGGATGCGCGTTTCTGATGAGAGTGTCCTTCGCGCCGGCGCGAACGGTCTCCGCGCGATCGAAGAACTGCCAGGCATAGTCGCCTCCGGGATCGGCGCCCGGCGTCGACGTGCCGATTTTTACTGACGGCTCAAGCAGCTTGTCGAGCAGAGTGGCTTGAGTGAGACCAAGCTCTGCGCGTCCGGTTACGCAGAGTCGATTTCTGGCGAAGATGACGGGCCGCGTGCCGGCGCCTTCGAGGAAAAGTTGCTGCGGATGCTCCATGTTGGCGGAAACGAAAACATCCGCGCCGCCCTCCTTGCGAATCCTGCTCAGGAGCAATCCGGCCGGGCCAAATGTGAATTCAAACCTCTGGCCCGTCGTCCTGGCGTAATCCTCCGCAATTGCGGGGAGAATGCCTCGCGTGCTTCCGGCTGCGTAAACCCGCAGCGCCGGCGCCTGCTCCTCCGCTTCCGCCCGGCAGACCCATGAGCCGACGATCCATGAGCCGACGATCGTCGTCAGAGTGAGGACGCCTGCATATGTGACCGCGATCGTCCGGCTCTTCATAGCTCAACCTGCAATGAGGCGCGGAAAGTCCGCGGCGCGCCCAAAATGCCGGTCGCAGAACCTGTCGCGTTATATCCATTCTGAGCGGCCGGCGTCACGTTGGCCCAATAATGAGCATCGGTGACATTGAAAGCATCGAACCTGAACGTAACCCGCTTGTCGGCAATGAGTTGTGAGTAGCGCATGCCAAGATCGAGCAGGGCATAGCCGGAAACGAATGACGTGTTCGCGTAATCCGTCGGCCGGTTCGTCGCGTAGGTGACGTTCCCGGTGAATGTCAGTCCTTGGACAGTGGGAACGTGATATTCGACCAGACAATTCGCGACGAACTGAGATAAGCCCAGAATGCGTTGGCCCTCAGTTTGCGGCGAGCCCGTATTGTAGAGCCGTGGGTCAATGAAAGTCATCCCGCTGAATACTGTCCATTGATCGTTGATGGCGCCTGACGCCATCAGTTCAATTCCACGATTGATCTGCGTTCCTTTCACGGAAAAAACGTTATCCGTTCCGGTGTAAGCATAGGGCCGTTCGATTCTGTAGAGCGCGGCATTCAGGTTGAAGCGCCCGAAATCGAATTTGACGCCAAGTTCATTTTGATTGCTTCGATACGGGGCCAGGGTCTGGCCCTGATTGGCGGTGCCAGCCGGTGCGTTATCGCCTTGCTGCAAACTATCGGCATAGGTGTAATAGGTCGTTATGTCTTTACGTGGCTTGAACATAATGCTGCCGAGCGGGCTCCATCCGGTAGCACTGGATGCGCTCGTGAGGCTGCCAACCGAATTGTAGTTGTGGGTATCGATCCAGCTATCGCTGATGGCGCCCAATACCGACCATTGATCGTTGAAAGCAATGGTGTCACCCAGGGTAAGCGACTGCTGGAATGTGTTCACGGATCTGTAGCGGTTTTTGAAATCAGGAAAATTCGGCTCGGGATAGACCGACGGATTGTCGAGACTGGCCCTTCCAGCCGTGATTGCGCCCGTCTTGAACGGCGTGTAGCGATCCCAGGAGAAGCCGTTGGTGGCGAGAACCAGATCGTGCTTGAGCGAACCCGTCTCGAAACGGCCGTTCAGAGCGGCTTGATTGCTGTTGACGACGTCCAGGCTATAGGTCGTTGTCGCCGCGGTGGTGACGTAATTTCCAGCATTGTTCGTGATCGTATTTGTCGGAACGGTGGAAGCGCGATCGCTTGTATTGCGCGAGACGCCGGCGGAGAAGCTCCAGTTCTCGTTGAAATCGTGCTTGATGCGGCTACTCAAGAATGTTGTCGTATTGTCGTCTCCTCCCCAAGGCTGGCCGTAACCAACCTTTGTCGGGTCGACCGCTGCCGGAAAGAGGACGCCCTTTGCAACGGCGAACGTTCCAGGCAATCCCTCTGTTTTGTAATGGTAGATGCTCGCATTCGTCTCGAGCACCGTGTCGGGACTGAAGTGGATATCGCCGCCGAAGCTGGCGAGTTGGCGCTTCAGCCGACTGTTGCGGACGTAGCTTTCGCCATCCTGATCGAGAAGGTTCAATCTATAGCCAAAACGATGCTCGGGATCGGCGAAGCCGCCGAGATCCGCATGTGCGACCCACTGGCCCGTGGAAAGATAGCCTGCCGTCAAACGCTGCAATGGATCGACGGTGGGGCGCTTCATGACGTAATTGAAGGTTCCACCTGGTTGAGCCGGGCCAAACAACGCGCCGGCAATCCCGTTCAAGACGTCAATGCGTTGAAATTGCTCGATCGGATATTCAGTGGTCGCGGCGATATTCAGCCCGTCGATGCGCGTATTTTGCACAACGCTCGCCTGAACACCGCGAGTCTGGGGACGGACGTTTTCGCCCTGAACCGATGGAATGAAGCGAAATGCCTCGCGCACGCTTTGGATCTGCTGATTCTCGGCGAAACCTTCTGAAATCGTATTGACCGAGAAAGGCGTATCAATCAGCGGCTTCTTGCCCAGGGGCCCGAGTTCTATGCGGTTGACCTTGTAATCAGGAGTCACGTCGGCAGTTTGCGACGCATCGCTCCGGACATCGATTGTCGGAAGCATTTCTTGAGCCGATGCGCTTCCACACAGCGCTACCAAAATCGACAATGAAGGAACTCTGCGAAGGCGGTAACGCCTGGGACGACGGTCAGACGACATCTGGTCTCCTTAGCGGCAAAGACTGCTATATTCATATAAATATATCGACCATGCTGCATAGGGTGAAAATGTCACAGTGTCTGACTCTGTGCTGAAGACCGGTGGTGAGTTCTCGAGGCCGTGTTCGCGGGAGGGCCGCCTTCCCCAGAGCCGGACCCATGACATCGTGCGGAGCGGACTCGGCGGTCTTCCGGCGGAGTTCCCATCTCGTGGATCTGACGGTGAGGGCCATCACGCGCAACCGAGGGCGGCCCGTCGGCGTCGGCGACCGTGCCGCGGACGCGATGGAGTGGGACTTGCGGCGCGGCCGGATATCCGTGAAGCGCATCCGGCGCTATAACCGGCCTTGCCGGTGGTCGTTGTGGACGGCAAGGGAATTGACAGGAACGACGCGGTCACGACATCTGCTAGCATTGCGGTTGCGCGACCGAAGAGATCGCGCGGACTTTTCCCTCGAACGCAGACCTGATTGCCCGGCAGGAGACATATGATGCGGAAGTTTTTGACGGTGCTGGCGGCGCTCGCCACCTTGAGCCTGACCAATTGCGGCTACAACGCCATCCAGTCGCAGGACGAGCAGATCAAGTCCGACTGGTCCGAGGTGGTCAATCAATACCAGCGCCGCGCCGACCTGGTGCCAAACCTCGTCAATTCAGTGAAGGGCTTCGCGCAACAGGAGAAGGACGTCCTGCTCGGCGTCACCAACGCGCGCGCCAAGGTCGGCAGCATCCAGGCGACGCCGGAAGTGCTCAACGATCCGGCGGCGTTCCAAAAATTCCAGGCCGCCCAGGGCGAACTCTCCAGCGCGCTGTCGCGCCTTCTGGTCGTCACCGAGAATTATCCGCAGCTCAAATCGGATACGCTGTTCCGCGACCTGATGAGCCAGCTCGAAGGCACCGAGAACCGCATCACCGTCGCGCGCAACCGCTACATCAAGGCGGTGCAGGACTATAACGTCACGGTCCGTTCGTTTCCCACCAACCTGACCGCCATGGCGCTGGGGTACAAGGCCAAGCCGAACTTCACCGTCGACAACGAGAAGGACATCTCGACCGCGCCGAAGGTCGATTTCAACCCGGCGCCGGCCGCGCCCGCGAAGTAGCCGGCACAGGCGGTGACGGCGATGCGCATCCTGAAGGCGGCGCTGCTGGCGCTGATGCTGTGCTGGATCGGCGCGGCATCCGCCGATGTCGCGGTGCCGCCTTTGACCGGGCGCGTGGTCGATCTGACCGCAACGCTGAGCAGCGATCAGAAGGCGTCGCTCGAACAGGAACTGAAGGCGTTCGAGGACCGCAAGGGCAGTCAGGTCGCGGTGCTGATCGTGCCGACGACCGCGCCGGAAACGATCGAGCAGTATTCGATCCGCGTTGCCGACCAATGGAAGATCGGCCGCAAGAAGATGGATGACGGCGCGATCCTCGTCGTCGCCAAGGATGACCGCAAACTCCGGATCGAGGTGGGTTACGGCCTCGAGGGCGCGCTGACCGACCTCACCTCGAAGCGCATCATCGACGAAGAGATCGTGCCGAAATTCCGCAACGGCGATTTCACCGGCGGCATCTCCGCGGGCGTGGATCGCATGTTGCGCGTGATCGACGGTGAGCCGCTGCCCGCGCCGAAGCCGCAGGGGCAGTTTGCGAACAATTTCAACGTCGATGATCTTTTCAATCCGTTCGTCATTGTCGGCGTGCTTGTCTTCGGCGGGATCTTTCGGAGCATCCTGGGCCGGCTTGTCGGCTCGGTCGCGACCGGTGTTCTTGCCGGCGTCGCGACCTGGATATTCGTCGGCTCGCTGATGGTTGCCGGGATCGCCGCGGTGCTGGCGTTCGTCTTTACGGTGGTGGGGGACACCATTGTCTCGGGCGTGGGGCGGGGCGGCGGCACCTGGGTCGGCGGCGGCGGCCGGGGAGGCGGCTCGTTCTCCGGCGGCGGCGGATTCAGCGGTGGCGGCGGCGGCTTCGGCGGCGGCGGCGCATCGGGGAGCTGGTAAGATGGGCATCGGGCGCATCGGCAGGCATCTGATCGGGCATCGCTGGCGGGTGCGAAAGCATTTTCCCCCGGACGCGATGGCCGCCATCGAACGGGCGATCCGCGCCGGCGAGACGACCCATTCGGGGCAGGTGGTGTTCGCCGTGGAAGGCGCGCTCGACGGCGGTCCGCTGTTCCGCGATCAGCCGGCGCGCGAGCGGGCGCTCGACGTGTTCGCGCATCTGCGGATCTGGGATACCGCGCGCAACAATGGCGTGCTGATCTATCTGCTGATTGCCGATCGCGACGTCGAGATCGTCGCTGATCGCGGCATTCACGCGAAGGTCGGCGCGGCGGTCTGGAAGGCCATCTGCGCCGCGATGGAGGCTGAGTTCAAGCAGGGCCGTTTCGAGACCGGAGTGGTCAAGGGAATCGAAGCCGTTTCCCGGCAACTTGCAGAACACTTCCCGAAGCAGGGAGCCGGTCCGAACGAACTGCCGGACGCGCCGGTCGTGATCTGACCGGTGGACGCCTGAACGTCGGCCGCCGGCGCCGAGCCGATATCCGGCTCCCCCGTCAGTCGTTCTTGTAGATCACGCCGTCCTTCATGATGACCCGGAAGTTTTTCTGCGGATCGGCGAGGAGGTCGATGTTCCTGAGCGGATCGCCATCAACGAGGAGAAGGTCGGCGAGAGCGCCCACTTGCACAACGCCGAGCCTGCCGGGATAGGGTGCGCGCGGGCCGCTCAGCGCCAGGAGCTGGGCATTGTCGTAGGTCACCAGCCGGAGAATTTCGGCAGGGGAGAACCACTGCTTCAGCGACAGGATGAGATGATTCTGTTCGGCGTTGAGTTCCGGCTCGAAAAGGATGTCCGTGCCCCATGCGAGCTTGACGCCGTACTTCTTTGCCAATGGCCAGATGCGGGCGTTGCCTTCGACGATGTCCTTGCGCTTCGCGCGCCGCTCCGCCGTCATGTTCGGCGAATCTGCAATCAGGTTCTGGGCGCTCAGCCAGATGCCTTTCTGAGCCATCAGCTTGATCGTCGGCTCGTCGAGCAATTGCCCGTGCTCGATGCACTTGACGCCCGCCTCCATCGCCCGGCGGACCGCGCGGGGCGTATAGGCGTGGACGGCGACATAGGTATTCCAGTCGGAGGCGGCATCGACCGCGGCCTTCATCTCATCGAGCGTATATTGCGTGACGTCGATCGGGTCGTAGGCCGACGGCGTGCCGCCGCCGCCCATGATCTTGATCTGGCTTGCGCCCATTCGCAGATTCTCGCGCGCCGCGGTCAGCACCTCGTCGCGACCGTCAGCGATAAAGGTCGCGCCTTCCTCCTCGGCGCGGGAAGGTTTGCCGAAGAAGCGGCGCGAGCGCTCATCCGGCGTGCGGAAGTCACCGTGCCCCGAGGTCTGCGAGATGATCGCACCGGACGGCCAGATGCGAGGCCCCCGAACCTTGCCGCTGTCGATCGCCCGCTTGAGCGGAAAGATCGGGCCGCCCATGTCGCGAACGGCTGTGAAGCCTCGTAGCAGCATCTCGGTCGCTGATTTCGCCGCGGCTGCGCCGAGCTGCTCGGCTGTCGTCTTCGGATCATAGAGATCGCTCAGCAAGACCGCGCCGAACGTCAGATGGACGTGGACGTCGATCAGCCCCGGCATCAGCGTGCGACCCTTGCCTTCTATAATTTCAGCCTTGGAATCCGCCGCGTCTGCAGATGGTCCGATTGCGGCGATGGTATTGCCGCGGATCACGACGCTGGTCGGCGGGCCGAGATGACCGTCGACCACATCCAGCACGCGCACATTGCGGAAAATCGTCTCGGCGACAGGCTGCTGCGCCGCGGCCGGCGAGAGGGACAGCGCGAGAAAAGCGCTCGCGACCAATGCGGCTCGACACGAGTGATGGATGCGCGATTTATTCAACATGCCCAATACGTTCTCCGCTTATGCTCCCGGCGGCCCTTGTTGCTGCGTCACAAGCGAGCCCGTCGCACGTTTCGCCGGCCTCGGTTAAGCCGTTTTGTCGGTCGGAAAAAATCCTAAAATTTCCGCAATGGTCCCGAAGGTAACGATTCCGCAAGCAATGAAAAGTTACCAAATTGTCAACCCATCATGGAGGTTTTTAACGTGAGCGACCATTCGTCTGATCGGGCCGATCGTGGCCCCCGTGACAAAATTTCCGGGTTGGACATGTCGTCACGCGCCACGTCTCCGGAGCTTGCGCCGGAGCAGGAATTATCCGCGCCGCCGCCCGACGACGTCGTGGCGCCGAAAGCCGAGGTATCCGAGCCGAGGCTTGATGCTGAGGCTCCGAAGGCGGAAGCACCCCTGATCGAGACCGAGCTTGAGGCCAAAGCTCCGGAGGCGGCAGCGCCGTTGGCGGAGCCGCGGGTTGAGGCAGATGCGCCGAAGGCGGAAGCGCCGTCGATGGAGCCGAAGATCGAGGCCGAGGCTTCGAAGGTGGACGCATCGATCATCGAACCGAAGATCGAGGCCGAGAGCGCGGAAGGGGAAGCGCCCTCGATCAAGATCGAGCCGACGGCTCCAGCTAATGTATCCTCGATCGAGCCCAGGTCCGAACGTGAAGCTCCGAAGACGAACGCGTTGCGAGAGACCGGCAGGCTGATGATGGTGCCACCGCCGTCCCGCGGCAAGTCATGGGATCGCCCGGGGATCGATCGGGGAGTGGCGGCAGATCGCGGTGCGCAGCGGTCCGGGAAGCGACGCTTTGCGGCGATCGCAGCGGTCGCAGTGCTGGCCGCGATCACCGGCGCCGTTGGCGGTTCGCTGGCGATATCCGGTCTCCGTCATGGCGTCGCGAGCGAGCAATCGTCGGCGACGGCGAGTCAGACCCAGGCCCTGGAAGCCACGATCAAGCGGCTCGAGTCCGAGGTCGCTACCCTGAAGACGGGCATCGACCGCTCGGCCAAGGGCGATGCCGGCCAGTTCGCCAGGATCAACGATCGCCTGGACCGGGCTGAAAAGGCGCATGCCGAGTCGGCGGCCAAGCTGACAAGGCTCCACGAGACGCTCGACAAGCAGCATGCGGCCGTCGCTCCGGTCGTTTCTCCAGCGGTTGCATCTCCAACGGCTGCCTCGGCCGCGACGAATGTGACCGGATCGATTCCAACGGCTGCTGCTCAAACTGCCGCCACTACTCCGGTGCCGCTGCCGGCGCCGAAGCCGGCTGTCGCACGCCTGCCGGCAGTCGAGGGCTGGGTGTTGCGCGATATCACCAACGGCGGCGCGTTGATCGAAGGGCGCGGCGGTCTCTATGAGGTCTACGCCGGCGATCCGGTGCCCGGGCTGGGCCGCGTCGATGCGATCCGCAAGCAGGACGGCCGCTGGGTCGTGGTCACGAGCAGAGGACTTGTCGTTTCGCACTGACGGGTGGCAGCGG
The DNA here is from genome assembly GCF_051535215.1 of Nitrobacter sp. Taxonomy (NCBI): domain Bacteria; kingdom Pseudomonadati; phylum Pseudomonadota; class Alphaproteobacteria; order Hyphomicrobiales; family Nitrobacteraceae; genus Nitrobacter; species Nitrobacter sp. The sequence continues at coordinate 52,099 of NZ_JBPPLY010000009.1, forward strand.
CCTCGCGACCGGATCAGGCGCGCCGGAACTATTTCGTCCGTCGCGGTTTGATGCGCAACGGTCTATCCGCGGGGCGCGCAATGATGAATGAGCCGGAGCAGAGCGAAAAAGAGCGCAATCGCGAAATTGCCCAAAATGAGCGCGAGCGCACGACGGATAGCGCCGTGCGTGTCAGTTCATGGGCGATAGGTGCTGCCGTCATTCTGGGTCTGATCGCGCTCGGGCTCGCGTCGCCGTGGCTGGGCCACTAGAGCCTTTCCGCTTCTGATGGAATCAGAAGCGGGGCTCTATGATTTTATGGATGTTGACTACTCTTCTCCGCTCATCAACGCGGCATTGCCGCCGGCGGCAGCGGTATTCACCGTCACGGTCTGTTCGCTCGCGAAGCGCGCGAGATAATGCGGGCCGCCCGCCTTGGGTCCGGTCCCCGACAGGCCGTGACCGCCGAACGGCTGCACGCCCACCACTGCGCCGATCATGTTGCGGTTGACGTAGATGTTGCCGACTTCAAGACGGTCCACGATCGCTTCCACCGTGTCGTCGATGCGCGAGTGGATGCCGAGCGTCAGGCCGTAGCCGGTATCGGCGATCGAGCGTAGAACGGCGTCGAGCCCGGACGCGCGATAGCGCACGACGTGAAGGATGGGTCCGAACACTTCCTCGGTCAGTTGACGGGCGTCCGCCAGCTCAAAGATGTGCGGCGCTACGAAATTGCCTGACGGGGGAGCAACACCTGCAAAATGCACGCGGGCCTCGCGCGTCATGCGCGCGATATGCGCATCGAGCCGCTCCTTTGCCTCGCGGTCGATCACCGGGCCGACATGGGTGGCCGGATCGGACGGGTCGCCGATTTTCAGTTCGCGCGCGGCGCCTGAGATCATTTCGATCATGCGATCGGCCACGTCCTCCTGCACGAACAGCAGCCGCAGCGCCGAGCAGCGCTGCCCGGCCGAGCGAAACGCCGAGGTCACGACATCGTCGGCGACCTGCTCGGGCAGCGCCGTCGCGTCTGCGATCATGGCGTTGATGCCGCCGGTTTCCGCGATCAGCGGCACGATGGGGCCGTCCTTTGCGGCGAGCGCGCGATTGATCGACCGCGCCACGTCCGTCGAACCTGTGAAGACGACACCGGCGATGTCGCGGTGCGCGACCAGCGCCGCCCCTGTCGGACCGTCGCCCTGAAGCAGATGAAGCGCCGCTGGCGGAATGCCGGCCTGGTGCAGCAGGCGCACGGCCTCCGTTGCGACCAGCGGCGTCTGCTCGGCGGGTTTCGCGACCACCGTGTTTCCCGCCATCAGCGCCGCCGTCACTTGTCCGGTAAAGATCGCAAGCGGAAAATTCCACGGCGAGATCGCGGCAAAAACGCCGCGCCCGCGCAGTTGCAGCGTGTTGCGCTCGCCGGTCGGCCCGGGCAATGGCTGCGCGTCGCCAAACAGCTTGCGGCCCTCCGCGGCGTAGTAGCGGCAGAAGTCTGCCGCCTCGCGCACTTCCGAGACAGAATCGTCCAGCGTCTTGCCGCCTTCCCGCTGCAGCAGCGCGATGAAATGCGCCGATCGATGCTCCAGCAAATCGGCTGCGCGTTCCAGGGTGGCTGCCCTTGCCGCAGCCGGCGTGCGGCTCCACGCGGGAAAACCATCGCGCGCCGCTACAACCGTGCGGTTCACGTCCTCCGGCGCGTCGCGTTTCACGGCAGCGGTGGACGTTTTTTCCGCCGCGACGTCGGCAACCAGCCGATTCAGCGCCGCGCGCTCGCCGAATTCGATCCCGCGCGAGTTGACGCGCGCGGGCTGATACAGATCACGCGGCAGCGGGATCGTCGCATTCGTCGCGCCGTCGGAGTTGCCGACGATCTCGGAGGGCCGGCGAAGCAGCACCTCCGCCGGCACACCGGGATCGGACGCCATCGCGACGAAGGACGAGTTGGCGCCGTTTTCGAGCAGGCGCCGCACGAGATAAGCAAGCAGGTCGCGGTGACTGCCGACCGGCGCATAGATGCGACAGGCGATGCCCGGGTGACCCTTCGCGAGTTGCGCGTAAAGTGCTTCGCCCATGCCGTGCAGGCGCTGGAATTCGTATCCCTCGTCGCTCTCGGTCAGTTCAAGAAGCGTGGCCACGGTGAGGGCGTTATGGGTCGCGAATTGGGGAAAAATCCGCGGCCGCAGCGTCAGCAGTTTCTTCGCGCAGGCGATGTAGTTCAGGTCGGTCATCGCCTTGCGGGTGAACACGGGATAGCCGTCGAGCCCGCGTTCCTGCGCCCGCTTGATCTCGGCGTCCCAGTACGCACCCTTCACCAGGCGGACCATCATCCGCCGGTTCAGGCGTCGCGCGAGATCGTCGATATAGTCGATCACCGCCGAGGCGCGCTTCTGATAGGCCTGGATGGCGAGGCCGAAGCCGCTCCAGCCGGAGAGCGAGGTAGCCGCGGCGACAGCGGCGATCACGTCGAGCGACAATTCCAGCCGGTCGGCTTCCTCCGCATCGACCGTGAAGTTGAGATCGCGCGCCTTGGCGCGCGCGGCGAGATCGACGACGCGCGGCACCAGTTCCGCCATCACACGCTGCCGGCTCACCGCCTCGAAGCGAGGATGCAGCGCCGACAGCTTGACCGAAATGCCGGGGCGGTCGGGCAGGGGGTTGTCGCCGGCGCGCTGGCCGATCGCCTGAATCGCGGCGGCGTAGGAGTTGAAGTAGCGCTCTGCATCCGCTCTGGTGCGTGCGCCTTCCCCGAGCATGTCGAAGGAGTAGCGGGCGTGACCGGCCGAATGCGCGTGCGCGCGCGCCAGCGCCGCCTCGATGGTCTCGCCGAGCACGAAATGGTTGCCCATCAGCCGCATCGCCTGTCGCGTCGCCGCTCGTACCGCCGGAATGCCGATCCGCTTCGCCAGCCGACCGATGGTTCCTTGCGGCGTCTCGCCCGGCTGGATGACGAGCGCTGACAGCCCGAGTGCCCATGCGGATGCGTTGACGAGGAACGCGCTTGACCGGGTCTCGTGATGGATGAAGTCGCCTTGCCCGAGCTTGTCTTCGATGAACCGGTCCGCCGTTTCGACATCGGGCACGCGCAGCAGCGCCTCGGCGAGTACCATCAGCGCGAGGCCTTCCTTGGTCGACAGTGAAAACTCGCGCAGCATGTCTTCGACGCCGCCAAGCGGATCGTCGTTCCGCCGGATGGCGTCGATCAGGCCGCGCGCGGTGCGATCGATCCGCGCCTCGCGTTCGGGCGTTAGCTGCGCCTCGGCCAGCAACCACGTCGCCATTGCCCTGTCGTCTGCTGCAAAGGGAGCCGAAAACGGCGGTGGAAGCTGGGATGACATCGGCTATTCCTCGGCCTTCCGCAAAACTGCCGTGAGAGAAGTCATGCGGGGTCGTCCGCGTGCGGAACGAATCTGACATGCTGTTGCGGTCGCGCGACCCTTTCTCCAACTGAACAAGCTAAGCTCGATCCGGCATGGAGCCAATGGGGCGATGGTACCCGCGAATGCATGAGGCGTGATGGCGAGCTTTCCAAATCGGCGAACCGGCGGATCGAGCGCGTGCCGTATCTCGCAGTTGTTTGCGGCGGTGGTGACTCTGCTCGCGGCGCAAGCCGTGGACGGCCGTGCCGTGGCGGCTGAACTCAGCCCCGGCATCGCGCAGCTTTACACCTCGGTTTCGATCTATCCCCCGAGCGCGAAATCCATGACGGTCTGCTATGGCTTCGTCTGCCGCCGCCGGGAGTCTCTCGATTTCACGTCTGCCGACCGCGGCGCGCTGACACGAATTCTGGCGTCAGGCCGGTCGTCGGCTGCCGCGGAGCGCCGGGCCGTCCAAAAAGCGGTGGTCTGGTTCGATCGCCGCATGGGACCGGTGCTTGGAACGGACAAGCGGGTGGCGCGGGCCGATTTCCGCGCCGGCGACGACAGCCACAACTTCGATTGCTGGGACACCACGCGTAACGTCACCAGCCTGTTGCTGGTCCTGCAGGACTGGAGACTGCTTAAATTTCACACGGTGGGGAATCCGCATTATCGCGGCAATGCGCTCGCGTTGCAGACCCCGCACAATACGGCGGTGCTGGTCGAGCGCGCCACGCATGCGGAATGGGTCGTCGACATGTGGCCGCGGGGTTACGCGCAACTGCCCGACGTCATGCCCCTGGATCGATGGATCAAGGAAAATTGATCGACGCGATGCCGCGCAGTCGCCGGCCTGGCTGGCCGATCTTCGTCGCCGGCGGATCGAATCTACGGTGGCGTAGACCTGATTGCGTCGGCGGAGCCGGTGTCGTTTTGCCGTGAAGTGCGCCCCGATCTTCGGGACGCGACTTACCCGGGAGGATCGCGTCGTCGCGTCAAACCTTGAGGTTTTCGGCCGAGGTTTTGCCGCGGTTGGCAACTTCCTCGAATTCAACCGTCTGACCTTCGTTGAGCGTGGAAAGACCCGCTTTTTCGACGGCCGAAATATGGACAAATACATCCTTGCCGCCACCAGCCGGCTGGATGAATCCGTAGCCTTTGGTCGGGTTGAACCACTTCACAGTACCCTTAGCCATTCCCAAGTCTCCGCAGGATTGAAATAGTCGTCGGCCCCCCGGAAACCGGCTTGTCCGACGGCGCACAAGATACGCGGTCTCGGCCCAGCTTGGTAGATCAAACACAAGGTTGAACTATCTGAACCAACTCTATCCGGAGACGGTGCAATTTTGCCACAATTCTGGACATCCCGCTGTGGATGGCAAGCCACCGGGTTTCAACAGGTTGCCTCCGGCAGGCCGAATCTGCTGGTGGGGACGCTGTCACCATGCCGGCGTGAAGCCCGTGGGCGGGCGGTCGTCCACGATCCGAATGATGGCATGGCGCTCGAAGCGGTGGTGAACGGATAGAAAAGCGCCGGTCAGGGTGGCCAACTTACACGGCAGGCAACCGCCTCTGCGGGGAATGAAGCGACCACGCTCATAATCCACCCTGGGGGGACTGCCGGAAGGGTATCCCTCCTGCAGCCAGCCGAGCGTCAATTTCGGCTGGCGTCGTTGGATCGATACGATCTTGTGCTGATCCTCTGCGCTCATCCTCGCGGGGTGCAGGCACCGGCAATCAGAGCTATATTGCGTGTCCGCCCCGCCGGATTTCTACCGCCTCTCCGTCTGTGCTCCGTTCATTCGGAGGGTGACAGGAACTCCCTGACCTCGTCGTCGGACAAATCGATGCGGTAGAAATCCTTGTAGAAGGCGCGTGTTTCTACGACCATGTCGATATCGGCGAAAACGTCGGGATAAAGCAACTTCGCAACCCACAGGAACTGCAACGCCTCCTCCGACGTCTCGCGACACCACCAGAACATGCCGCGCGGATTGGCATAGACGCGCCCGTCGCGCACGGCTTTGATCATGCTCCATTGGGTGCTGTTGCGGATCGCCTGGACATCGCGCGCACGCAAAGTGATGATGACATCCGGATCACTCGCCACGACGTTTTCCAGAAGCGCCGTGCCGGACGCGTTGGGCCGATCCCGGAACCAGTTTTCCGCGACATTTATCGCGCCGCCGAGATCCATCCAATCCTGATTGAGCGATGGACGGCCCGAGGTGGACAGCGGTGTGCCTGAGGCGAGATATACTTTCAGCCGCGCTGCCTGCGGGATTTTCTCCAACCGCTCACGTACACGGCGACGGTTGTTCTCGAAATAGGCGGCATAGCGCCTCGCGATATCATAAGCCTCACCGCCGAAAATCTCGCCTGTGATCAGCGTGCGTTCGATGATGGCGTCGATCGAATTGGTGTGGAAAGCCGCAACGGCGATCCCCGCCTGCGCCAGTTGCTCCTTTTTCGCCGGAGGAAGCATGTCCGTCACGAACAGGATATCCGGCCGCAGCGCCAGCATTTCCTCGACGTTGACGCCCGCAGAGCCACCCGTTCCTGCCAGCGAGGCATTGGCGATGCTCGGCACGAACTTGCGGAACACCGGCATCGACCTCGCGATGCGCGTGGTGGCAACGATCCGGTCGCCATATCCAAGCATGGCAATCACCGCATTCTGCGCCTCCCATGTCGTCGCAACCCGCGTCACCGTTTGCGGCAGGTTGAGGTGACGGTCGCCATAATAAACGACATCGCGGCGGGGCGGGTTCTGGTCTGCCGTCGCGGGGGCGACAACCACACAGAAGCCAAGCAGAGCGGCCAGCAATGTCCGGATACGCATGGATTGTTCTCCGCTACGCAACGGTGCTTATCGCGCGGACGGGCCGGCGTCCGGCAGGCGGGCATCTTTTTTCCACCAGACGACAACCGTGCGCGTCTCCATCCGCAGGTGAAGTCCGCTCCCATCCTGGGTCAGATACGGCTCGATGTTCTTGCGGAAACGGTCGACGCGATCGGGCGGAATATCGAGCCAGGCGAAGTGAGCGAGGAGGGTGTCCCAATCGCGCCAGCTTGCCGAAAAGCCGTCCGGCAGATAGCCGACATTGGCTTCGATACCCATGTCGATCAGACGATTGAAGACAAGCGCGTGACCTGCCATCGCCGGACGATAGCCACCGCCGCGCGGCGGCTCGGGCTCGATACCGGCAACCAGTGCATCGTGAAAGCTTTTGAGGCTCGGCCCGCAGAATGTCATCACGAACACATATTTACGGGCGAGCGCATCGAGCTTTTTCAGATCGCGCATCGCCGGCGAACGCGAGGCGACAACGATGTCGTGCAGAGGCACGTTCTCACCAGGAACCACTTCATCCCACGACAGGTGAATCGTGCTGACGTTGCGGAGGCCGCGCGCCACGACATTGGCCTCGAGATGACCGAGCATCTCGCGCGAGACGTCGATTGCCGTCACTGCACCCGCCCCTTGCGCAGCCTGCAACGTAATCCGCCCCGGTCCGGCGCCGACGTCGGCGACGCTATCGCCGGGACCGATCTTCATCGCATCGACCTGCAGGCGGGTGTAATCCTCCTGAAGCGCAGCGTAACCGTTGTATCGTGCGGCGAACGCGTCCCACATCGCCGGCTGCGACATCGCAGGCGATGTCGACAGCGCGTCGAGCAGATCCCAGTCGATCAGGCCGTTCGCCATAGCGGCCCGCTCAGAACGTCACCGAAGCCGAAACTTTCACTTCGCGTGGCGCGCCGAGAAAGGCGGTGTTCGACCCGACCACGCCATTGATGCTGCCCGGAAAGATCGAGAGCCAGTAGTGCTCATTGGTGATGTTGTTAGCAAATATGCGGAACGTCGCGATGTTCTGATCCGGCAAAACCATGCTGTAGCGCGCACCGAGATCAAGGGTGGTGAAGCCCTTGACCATGAACGAGTTGATGTTGTTACCCGCGCGCTCGCCAGTGTAGTGCACGTTGGCGCTGAAAACGAGGCCGGGAAACCGTTCGATGAAATACTCCATCAAAAGGTTCGCCTGCGTATCGGGGACGCCGACCACCTTGGTATTGCTGGTCGCCGGAACCCCCGTATCCTTCAGCCGCGGATCGAGCAGCGTCAAACCGCCATAGACGTTGAAGTTACGGAACACCTCGCCGTAAAGGCCGAACTCGAGCCCCTTGTTCTCCTGCATGCCCTGGATTTTGTAGATGTTGTCGGAGCCGGCGAATGCGAACGGGCGCTCGATCTTAAACGCAGCGAAGGTGGCGTTGACATTGCCGAAATTCGCCTTGATGCCGGCCTCAAGCTGCTTGCTGCGATAAGGCGCGAGGGTCTCGCCCTCATTGAGACTGCCGGTTGGCGCAGAGCCGCCCTGTTCGAGGCTGTTCGCATAGGCGACGTAGGTCGTGACGTTCGACACCGGCTTGAACATGATCGCTACGGTCGGGCTGAAACCCTCTGCCTCGTAGGTGCTAGTGACAGCACCGAGCTTGTTGTAGTTCTGCGTATCGATCCAGTTGTAGCTGCCGACCAGCATCGCCGACCAGTACGAGTTGAAGGTGATCGTGTCGCCGATAATCGCGACCTGCTGGCTATTGCTCGATCCCTTGTAGCGCAGACCGTCCTGGATAAGTCCAACGGGAGCCGGCCACTGCACGGGGTTGGCGATATTGGCGGTACCGAAATTGATGGTCGGCGACGAGTTCAGTGCCGAATAGATGTCCCAGGTGTAGCCTGTGGTTCCGATCACCAGCTCATGCCTGATGTCGCCGGTGAACACCGTCCCGTTCAAGTTCGCCGTGTTGCTGAGCACCTCAAAGCGACCCGCCGCAGTCGAAGGCGACAGGGACGTCCTGTAGTTTCCGGCATTGTCGAGCATTGTATTGGAGACCGTCGTGAACAAGCGGTCCGCGGTCTGATGGAGCATGCCGCCGGTGAAGCTCCAGTTCTCGTTGAACTCGTGCTTTATCCGGCCGCCGTAGGTCGTTGTCTCCAGTTCCGACCCGCTGAAAGACTGGCCATAACCGACCCGCGTGGGATCCGGCGCGTCCGGCAGGCGAATCGCATTGCCGTAACCGAAACCCGCCGGATAACCGAACGTCCTGAAATTATAGCGGCTGGCATTGAGCTCAATCACGGTCTTGTCGGTGACGTGCAGATCGAACGCGCCGGAAACCAGATCGCGATCGAGGTTGCTGTTCTTGACGTAGCCGTCGCCTCTCTCCTTGAGCAGATTGATGCGATAGCCGAATGCCTTGTCGGCGCCGACGCGGCCGCCGAAGTCCCCGTGGACAAGCCCAATTGAATCCGTGGAATACCCGCCAGTGATGCGATTGAAGAAGCTGTCGGTCGGCCGCTTCTGGATAAAGTTGAACATGCCCGCGGGGCTGGCGGGGCCATAGAAGGCGCCGGTCAGTCCGCTGATGACCTCAAGGCGCTCAATCATTTCGATCGGTTGAGCAGTCGTGGCCACGATATTCATCCCGTCGAGATGACTGTTGGAGACGACGTTGCCCTGCATGCCGCGGGTTTGCGGTCGGCCGACGTCCGGGCCGCCCCGCGCTTCCATCTGCGCTGACGGTATGTATTTCAGAAGATCCGGCAGGCTGGTGGCGCCCCGGTTCTCGATGAATGTCCTGTCCATAACGTTGATCGACAGAGGCGTATCGAGCAGGGCGCGCCGCTTCAGCGGGCCGACTTCGGCGCCTTTCGGGTTAAACCCGCTGGGGCCGGAATCGCCGCCGCCGTAAGGTAACGCAACCGGCGGCGAGGGCGAGTTCTGCGGCGCAGCCTGACGCGCGCTTCGCGTCACGCTCCGGGGTCCGCGTGCAGTCCGTGTCGTGCTTTGCTGCTGATTGGTTCTCGGCTTTTCTGCGGTGATGGTGATCGTGGGAAGCTGTCCCGCATCCTGCGCCAGCGCCAACGTACCATACGATGCGCTGCCGAACAGGACACCAACAAGCAGAGTGCTCTTCACGATCGGACCTCCAGGAGACGCCGCTTCGCTATCGGCGGACGCTATATATATTCTAATATCACGGCTCATATGGAGGGATTTCTGCAGTGTCAAGCATCGCTGCAGGACGAGTGTTCTCACTGACGAAAATCTTGGTCGCTTGTAGGTTGCGACAATTTTATTCGTTCAAAGGGGAAATGCCGGCGAGAACATCTCGCATGTCCGATTTGCATCGAAACGCCATTGATGAACGATCGAGACTGCGTCGGTGCTGATAAAATGCAGCTATTTGAGCTTCGGTCGCTGTCGCTTCACGGTGCATGACGAAGCGGATCGATTGGGCATGTTGTGGCCGAACCTTCCCGCGCGGCGGCCTGCTCGAATCATTGCGGATAAAACCTACGGTTGAGAAATGCCGTCTGTTTTTACAGCGCTGCGCGCGCTTGCGTGCGGTGCGACAAATGCGCCCATTGTTGCAGACGGCAGAGTTTCCATCGCGCCACGATCACCGTCCTCTTTCCAGCGCGAGTTTCAGATCGCCTTCGATTTCGACAATGCCGTCGCGGTCGACGTTATGTTTATATTGTGATAACGGTCGATTCAGTATCGCAGGCAACCCTGCCGGCCTGTTCAGCCCGGCGGATCGACGGAAAAGCAAGTACGTATGGCGCGTCTGATCTTTTTGCCTCTGCTGTTGGTCGGCGCGATCCTGTTTGCCCTTTCGATCGGTCGCTACCCGCTTGGGATTGGCGACATCGCTGCGTTCTTTCAAGCCATGGCCGGCGTGAGGCCGATGGCGCCGGATCGCTATCAGCTGCTTCACAATATCATCGTGGAAATCCGCCTGCCGCGGATTCTCGGCGCGGCGCTGGTTGGGGCCGCTCTCGCGTCATCCGGCGCTGCATTTCAAGCGGTGTTTCGCAATCCGCTGGTTTCGCCGGGAATTCTCGGTGTCCTCGGCGGCGCGAGCTTCGGCGCGGCTTTGGGCATCCTGCTGTCCGGCAACTGGGCGTTGATCCAGCTCTCGGCCTTTGCGATGGGGCTTGTCGCGGTCGGCATCGGACTTCTGATCGCCAACATGTTCGGCCGTGGTTCGATGATCATGCTGGTGCTCGGCGGCATGATTTCCGCCGCGCTTTTCACCTCGGCGCTTTCGATCGTCAAATACACAGCCGACCCCTATGAGCAGTTGCCGGCCATCGTGTACTGGCTGATGGGCAGTCTGGGTGGCCTCGATATGACCCAGATTCGCTGGGCCGCGATTCCGGTCGCCGGCGGCCTCATGGTGCTTGCGATGTTCGGCCGCGCGCTCGATGCGCTGTCGATGGGGGACGATGAGGCGCGCGCGCTCGGCGTGCCGGCGCAGCAGGTGCGCTATGGCGTGATCGGTGCCGCGACGCTGGTCTCCGCTCTATCGGTGTCGCTCGCCGGCATGATCGGGTGGGTCGGTCTCGTGGTTCCGCATGTGGTGCGTCTCGTACTCGGGCCAGGCAATGCACGGCTGCTCCCCGCCAGCGCGTTTTCCGGCGCCATTTTTCTGATCGCGGCCGATTGTCTTTCGCGCAGCATCACGCGATCCGAAATTCCCATCGGGATTCTCACTGAACTGATCGGCATCCCGGCCTTCATCATCGTTCTGCATCGGGCCCGGCAAGGCTGGACATGATGACGGCTGTCGTCGCCAGCGAATGTCTCGAGGCGCGGGGTGTGCATTTCCCGCGCGGCTCGCGCATTATTCTGGACGACATCACCATCCGCCTCCGTTCGGGCGAGATCGTTGCGTTGCTCGGAGCTAACGGCGCCGGCAAGAGTACGTTGTTTCGTATCATGCTGGGCTTTCTCAAACCCGAGCGGGGGGAAGTCCGGCTCAACGACAGGCCGCTTTCGGAGTTCTCTCGCCGGGCGCTGGCTCAGCGTATCGCCTATGTGCCGCAAGCGCACGTCGCGCCGTTTCCCTACAAAGTGCACGATGTGGTGCTGCTCGGCCGCCTTGCCGAGACAGGCATTTTCCGCGCTCCGCAGGCCGCCGACCATCGGGTCGTGGACGACGTGCTGGAGCGGCTGGCGATCACGCATCTTGCGGCGCGTCCCTATACCGAAATCTCAGGTGGCGAGCGGCAACTCACTTTGATCGCCCGCGCGCTCGTGCAAGGCGCCCGCATTCTCGTCATGGACGAGCCGATGACGGGGCTCGATTATGGCTATCAGGTCCGGCTGCTGCAGCATCTGGTCGACCTCGCTGGCGGCGGCCGCACAATCCTGATGAGCACCCACAATCCGGAGCACGCGGTCCAGGCCGCGACACGCATCGCCGTGCTGCGCGACGGCGCGATCATGGCGGACGGTCCGCCGACAGAAATCATCACGCCATCGCTCATTCGCGCGCTCTACGGCGTTGAGGTCTCGACGTTGACGAGTGCCGAGGGCCGGATGGTGATCGTCCCGGCAATGGAAAGGGCGCCGTCGACACGGGCGTAAGCGGACTGGCGCGTCAGTGTCGCTCAGGGGCGGCCGCTCAGGATATTCTCGACCTGTTGTTTGGTCAGCGGTGTCTTGAAAAATGCCGCATAGAATGCCGCAACTTCGTCGCGGATATCCCAATCCTTGAACAGATCGGGATGGATGAGGTGTGCGGCCCACAACACGGTCAACGGCTCCTCGACGGTGCGGTTGCCCCACAGGTGCACGCCGGTCGGAATGGCTGCGACGCGGCGGTTGCGAATGGCTGAGACCGTGCCGAGGCGCGGATCGGCGTAGGCTTCGGCAACCTCGGCTGCGCTACTGAGGATCATCACTTCCGGGTCCCATGCCAGAAGCTGCTCGCGGGTGAAGGTCAGCGCCTCGGTCGAACGTTCGCCGTCCGTGACGCTGCGGCCGCCGGCCCTGGCGATCCACCACTCGGCGATGAGATGCGGCTGGGTCATGCGCTTGAGGTTGGCATAGAGCACGCGTGGTCGTTGCGCCGGCTGCCGTGCCAGCCGCGCGGTGATGTTGCCAAGCGTGGCATCGAAGTAGTTGCAATAGGCTTGTGCCGCCTCGGCCTTATCGTAGATCTGGCCAAGCAGATGCATCACCGCCTTCACATCTTCCGGCTGCCGCCACGCCAGGAATACTGCGGGTGTATGGGCGCGGGCCACGAGATCGATGGTCTGGCGGTCCATCGTTAGGACGACATCAGGCTTCGTCTCGACAAGGCCTTCGACAAGCGGGGCGCCGCCGCCGCCCTGCAGTACCGGTCGCCGGGCGATATCGGGATCGACCATGTATTGCAGGCGCCAGCGCGGACCTGACAGGTTGGGCGGCAGGCCGTTGACGATCGATTTTGCCTCGCCAAGCGCGAACACGAAGCTGTTGAGTACCGGGACAGGACCGATTGTCGCCACCCGCGTCACGCGATCGGCGATGACCACGCTGCGGCCGGCCATGTCCGTGATGGTGCGGTCGGCCCATGCGGACGCCGTCTCGATCACGAGCGCTGCAACGCACGTGAAAAGTGTAGTTGTTATCCGTGAGCCCATCCCACGTTGAGCCAAAACAGGATCTCCCTATCCACGAATGAAATTTTGCACGGTTTAAGCCTGACTTGCATGAGCGCTGCTTGACGCCGAGAGTTCCATTCTATACGCGATATCCAAGTAAACATAACGATTTGAAGTATTCGTGTCACGATGCTTCAGACCCTCCCGCTTTCCGGTCGGGAGTCGCGTGCTTGGTGCGCGGGAAACGGTCGCGTCGGATGAAATCCGCGGATCGTACCGGGGGCGGGTGACTGTACCGGGGGGTACAGCAGCTTTTCACAAATATTGCGAGCGAAGCGACGCATTGCGCGTCGTTGCGCGTGACATGGGGGAAATCGTGAAGAGGATATTGTTCATCGGTGTCCTGCTCAGCAGCGGGTCGTATGGCACTCTGGCGGCGGCGCAGGATTCACAAAGTTCAAAGAAACTTCCGCCGGTGACCGTGACCGACGATGGTCAACCGAAAAATGTGCGGCCGAATGGGACAAGAAATACACGGGGAAGGACTGCGCGACGCTCGCGCCAGGCTGCGCCGCAAAATCAGCAACCTGCGCTGCCGCAGCAGCAACAACAGCCCGTCGGGGTGCTGGCGCCGCAAAACCAGATTCTCAGCACCGCGCCCAGGCCGGCCGGCTCCAGCAGCGTGACGCAGAACGGCATCGCCATTCTTGGCGGCCCCGCTCAGACCAGTTTCTATCAGGCATTGACCATGGTGCCTTCGGTGCTGGTTGAAAGCCCTGATCCGTACGGTCTCAGCCCGACCCGCAATATCAGCATTCGCGGCAAGGGCGACTTCCATCTCTCGAAAAATATCGAAGGATTGCCGCTGGCGGGCATCGTCGGCGGCACCGATCTTTACGACCTGGAAAACATCCGCAGGATCGACGTCTATCGCGGTGCCGTGCCGTCGGATCAGAGTCTTGGTCTTTCGAATGCGTCCGGCGTCATCAACCAGCTCATTCTCGGCCCGCAGGACAAGGCCGGTGTCACAGGGCGGCAGGCGTTCGGCTCCGACAATTTCTACAAGACGTTCCTGCGCGTCGACACTGGCCTGCTGAAGGACACCGGCACCAGGGCGTTCGTCTCCGGCTCGAACATTGATGCCGATAAATGGAAAGGCGCGGGCGATAACGAACGCCAGAACCTTACCTTCGGCATCAATCAGGCGATCGGCGAACGCATCACGGTGGACGTCAACGCCGTCTACAACAAGTTCGACGGCAACACCTACCGCGGGCTGAGCTACGCCCAGGCACAGGATATCGGCCGCAACTACAAGTTCGACTACAACACGACGCTGACGGGCGTTCCTGCGACCGATGTGAACTATTACAAGTTCAACCGCGTCACCGCCGAGGACTTCGCGGTCCTTGGCAAGGTGGATTACAATTTCGGGCCCGGCCAGCATCTGTTGATCAAACCGTATTTCTGGAACAACAACGGCTACAGCTATTCGGCTGCGGGCAATCAGGTGCAGATCTGGCGTCAACAGAACCAGAACATCGGTAACGTCTTCGAATACACAGGCAAGTTCGCGACGGGGACGGACGTGGTCGCCGGCTATTGGTGGCAGTCGATGCAGCCGCCGCCGCCGCCCACGGACCAGCGCCGTTTCACCGTCAATGCCGGTAATCTGGTTTTCGCCAACTGGCAGAGCCTCGCGAAAATCGACGATTTCACGGTCAACAGTCCGTACTTCCAGGTCTCGCAAAAGTTCGGCGACACCTTCGTGACCGCTGGCCTGCGCTACATGATCCTGGGCGCCCCACACATGCAGTATTATAACACGGCGGGCATTCCCAACGGCACCTACGATCAAGCGCTGGCGACCAATCCGGCGATCTATCCGGACGCAACCGTGCAGGCTCGCGACTACACTGCATGGCTGCCTAACATCGCCATCCGGCAGGATCTCAACTCGGTCCTGAGCGCCAATGTTTCCTACGGCCGCAGGTTCGGACGCCCGGACTGGGGTCCGCAGGCAAGCAACTATATCTCCAACCGTATGGCCTTCCTCGGGAAGGGCTATACGCTGCAGACGCTGGTGGACAAGGTGCGGCCGGAGATCGCCGATCAGTTCGACGCCTCGCTGCGCTACAGCAACGACGGCCTGACCATCGTGCCGGGCGTCTTCTACGCCAAGCACCAGAACAAGCAGGTCAAGATCGTTGATCCGGCGATCGGCCCGAACATCGCCTATTACCAGGGCACAGGTTCGAGCACCGAATATGGTGCCGAGCTCGAGGCGTCATATGCGCTGAACACTTACCTCGCGGTGTTCGGCACCGGCACATGGGCTTCAGAGACTTTCGATTCCGATACGCCGACGCTCAGTGGTGGCGCGACCCTGGCAACCAAGGGCAAGCAAATTCCCAACACGCCGCAGATCATGGTCAAGGGCGGCGTTACCTATCAGTGGGCCGGTCTCTCCGTCTCGCCGATCGTTCGCTACATCGGCCCGCGTTACGGTGACGCGGCGAATACGCAACGCGTTCCGGGATACGCGGTGGCGGACTTCACGGCGTCTTATGATCTTGGCACGCACCTCGGCATCGAATCGGTGAAGGCGAGCATCTCGGTGCTCAACATCTTCGACCGCCGCTATATCTCGGAAATCTCGCCGAACGACACGGACCTCAGTGCGGGCGCCAACTACTACGCCGGCGCGCCACGGACGGTGGTGGGGTCGCTCTCGATGAAATTCTGATGAAACGGCGCGCCGCGCGGGTAATGCGGGGCGCGCTGTTCCGATCCCCTGTGCCGGATCAGGCGGCCGCCAGTGCCTTTTCAAGACGGGGCCGCAGCACTGTCCCCATCAGGTTCAGCGAACGCTCGAGCAGCGGCAGCGGCAGGAAGCCGAAGAATGCGGAGAGCGCGTTGAGATAGGTCACGCCGAGTTCATCATGCAACGCCATGAACTTCTCGGCGCAGGTCTCCGGCGAGCCGGCGATCACCATGTCACGGTAGAAGTTCTCGGGTTCGAGACGCGCTTCATCGATCACGCCCTCGCGCCTGAACAGGCCGAAGCCCCTTAGCCGTGTGGTCAGCTTCTCGACGGTCGGCCACAATTCCTTGCGCGCCGACGCATCGGTCTCGCTGACATAGACGAAGCGTCCGAACGGAACGCCGGCCGGATCGCCGCCGGCGTCGACATAAGCGCGCATCAGCCGGCGCTGGTTCGGCATGCTGATGATGCCGTGGCAGATGATCTTGTGCCCGTTCTGCGTCGCCCATGCGGCGGTCTCGTTGGTGTTGGTGCCGACATAGATCGGCGGGTGCGGTGTCTGGACCGGCTTCGGCTCGATCGAGTGAACGGCATCGCCGAATGGAAGCGTGCCGGTCGCCCAGGCGCGAGGCAGGAATGTCAGCATATCCTTGAAATGGTCGGCGGTGCCTTCCGGCTTGACGCCGTAGGCGTTGAGATAACGAGGGTTGTTGCCGCGGGAAATGCCGAGGTCGACGCGTCCGTCCGAGATCACATCGAGGGTCGCGATTTCCTCGGCAAGACGGACCGGATTGTGCAGCGCCGCCAGCAGCACGGAAAAGCCGACGCGCAGCCGTTTGGTGCGCGCCAGGATCGCGGACGCCAGGATCAGCGGGGAGTGGCAGCGTCGCCCCTCGACCTCCACAATGCTGCCCTGGAAGTGCTCCTCGTTGAGCCAGACCCCGGTGAAACCCAGCGCCTCGACCTTCTCGGCCAGATCGAGAATCTCGGAGGTCGAAATCGATTCAAGGCCACCTCCGCAGCCGGACAGGCCGAGCTTGAAGGATCGTTCTGCATCGCCCGTATTGGATACCGGACGAGCGATTTCCGGACCCACTGTTGACACGTCTACGCTGTCAGTCATCAGGATTGTCTCGCACGCGATTATTACGCGGCGAATGAGCGCCGTCGTATTCAATATATACGCGTATATATAACAGGAGTCGCCCGGTAAGACAAAGCGATTAGGTGCGCAATAACGCCGCTTTTGCGGCGAAGCTGATGAAGACCCGCGCGACCGGTACCTTGCGCGCGGCTGCCGGTTCGGGCGCCTTAATAGTCCACACGCGCCAGATACAATCCGTCGGGCGGCGCGACGGGACCGCAGGCCTCGCGGCGGCGCGCGGCCAGCGCGCTGGCGAGGTCGTCGGCGCTCCAGCGGCCATGTCCGACCCACACCAGTGATCCCACCATCGAGCGCACCTGACTGTGCAGGAACGAGCGCGCCGAGGTAATGATGTTGACGTTGTCGCCGTTCCTGACGACGTCGAGCTGATCGAGCGTCTTCTCCGGCGATTTAGCCTGGCATTCGGTGTCGCGAAACGTCGTGAAGTCGTGCTTGCCGATCAGCCGCTGCGCCGCAGTATGCATCGCCTCGGCATCGAGAGGGCGCGGCACGCGCCAGACGCGGCCGACCTCGATGGCGAGGTTCGCGCGCCGATTGGCGATGCGATAGACGTAATGCCGCCTGAGCGCCGAGAAGCGCGCCTCGAAGCTGTCGGGCACGATCTCGGCTTCGAGCACCCCGATCGGATGCGGGCGAAGGTGCGCATTGAGTCCGTCGCGAAGCCGGTTCGGCGCGAAGTGCTTGGCGATATCGCAATGCGCCACCTGTACCAGCGCATGGACGCCGGCATCGGTACGGCCGGCGCCGTGCACGCGCACGTCGTTGCCGCAGATCGCCTTCACCGCCACCTCCAGCGCGCCCTGCACCGAGGGACCGTTATCCTGGTATTGCCAGCCGCAGAACGGACCGCCGTCATATTCGATGGTGAGCTTGTAGCGGGGCATCAGATGAGCCGCGTGGGCGGCTGAAGCGGCGTACCGTTCAGAAAGGCGTCGGCCTTCATTGGCGGCTTTCCCGCGCGCTGCAATTCAAGAACGCGGATCGCACCAATCCTGCATGCGATGGTCAACCGGCTGTCAAGCAATTCGCCGGGTTCGCCAGCACCCTTTGCCAGTTCGCAGCGCAGGATCTTCACGCGTACCTGGTCGCCGTCGAGCGGCATCTCGCACCAGGCGCCCGGAAACGGCGACAGACCATGAATGTGGCGCAGCACGTCGCGCGCAGCTCTGTTCCAGTCGATCCGCGCCTCAGCCTTGTCGATCTTGGCGGCGTAGGTGACGCCGTCGTCGCTCTGCTTTTTCAATTGCAATTCGCCGTGCGCCAGCGCGGTCATCGCGCGCACCATGAGATCGGCCCCGAGCGGCGCCAGCGCGTCATGGAGGTCCGACGCCGTCATCGCATCGGTCACCGCGATCCGCTCGGTCATGGCCACGCCGCCGGTGTCGAGGCCGGCGTCCATCTTCATGACCATGACGCCGCTTTCAATGTCGCCGGCCATGATGGCGCGGTTGATCGGGGCGGCGCCGCGCCAGCGCGGCAGCAGCGAGGCATGCAGATTGTAGCAGCCGTATCGCGGCGCATCGAGGACCGCCTGCGGCAGGATCATGCCATAGGCGACGACCACGGCGGCGTCCGCTCCGTGAGAGCGGAATTCGGCCAGCGCATCCGGCGTTTTCAGCGTCTTCGGCGTCAGCACCGGAATGCCGAGGCGATGCGCTTCCCGCTCAACCGGGCTCGGTTGCAGCTTCATGCCGCGGCCTGCAGGTCTTGCCTCGCGGGTGTATACGGCGGCGATCTCATGGCCATCGGCAACGAGATGCAGCAGGGTTGGCACCGCGAAATCCGGCGTGCCCATGAAGATCAGGCGAAGCGGCATTTTCTGAATTCGTACGCGGTGATAGCCCGCCCTATTTCGTAGCGAGCTTGGCAGCCTTGGTGAACTTCTTCAGCACGCGGTCACGTTTCAGCTTCGAGAGGTGATCGACAAACAGCACGCCGTTGAGGTGGTCGATCTCGTGCTGGATGCAGGTGGCGAAAAGACCCTCGGCATCCTCCTCGTGCACCTTGCCGTCGAGATCGGTAAAGCGGATCCGCACACGCGCCGGCCGTTCGACCTCCTCGTAATATTCGGGGATCGACAGGCAGCCCTCTTCATAGACCGAGAGTTCCTCGGATGCCGACAGGATTTCCGGGTTGATGAAGACGCGCGGCCGCGGGGTGAGTTCGCCCTCCTCGTCGCGCCGGGCGAGGTCCATGGTGATGATGCGGACGGGCTGCGCGATCTGGATGCCGGCGAGCCCGATGCCCGGCGCGTCATACATGGTCTCGAACATGTCGTCGGCGAGTTTGCGGACTTCCGGCGTGACTTTTTCGATCGGCCTGGAAACGAGGCGCAACTGCTTGTCCGGCAGGATGATTATTTCGCGAAGGGCCATAGCGGGCGATGTAATCCCACGGTCTGTCGGGGTCAATCCGTGCGTTGGCGGCCGTCAAACCGTTGATTGGCGAAAAAAAACGCAGCTTTTCGCTCTCTTATAACGTTCCCTTTTCGTTCGCGCTAGCCGCCGAATCGGGTAAAAAGACCGGATGAACGACATCCTTTTCATGCTGGGCGACGTGCCGGTGCGGACCGGAGCGGTGCTGATCGGCTTCGGCGCACTGGCGCTTTTGCTGCTGCTGGTCATCGCGATTGTGATCGCACGGTCGGGCCGCCGGGGGACCGATATGGCGATGGCGCAGGCGAGCCGCGCCGACGAGCTGGAGGAACGTCTTATCGACATGATGCGCACGCAGGCCGAGATGACCGGTCGCGTCGACGCCATGGGCAAGGCGCTCGCCGGCCGGCAGGCGGAGATGGCGCGGGCGGTCAGCGACCGGCTCGACGCGGTCACCCACCGGGTCGGGCAGTCGATGGAGCAGACCACGCGCAACACCATGGACAGCCTGCGGGTGCTGCACGAACGGCTCGGCATTATCGACAACGCGCACCAGAACCTGACCGAACTGACGACGCAGGTGACGACGCTGCGCGATGTGCTCGCCAACAAGCAGTCGCGCGGCGCATTCGGTCAGGCGCGGATGGAAGCGATCGTGCAGGACGGCATGCCGAAAGACTCGTTTGCCTTCCAGTACACGCTGTCGAACGGCAAGCGGCCGGACTGTGTGATCTTCCTTCCCGACCAGCGGCCGCTCTGCATCGACGCGAAATTCCCACTGGAGGCGATGACGGCGCTGCACGACGCCCGCAACGACGACGAAAGGAAATTCGCAAGCCAGCGGTTGCGCGCCGACGTCATGAAACACGTCGCCGACATCGCCGGCAAATACCTGATCCCCGGCGAGACCCAGGACAACGCGCTGATGTTCGTGCCGTCCGAGTCGGTCTATGCCGAGATCTACGACGCCTTCGATGACGTGATCCAGAAGGCGTATCGCGCCCGGGTCGTGCTGGTGTCGCCGTCGCTCCTGATGCTGGCGATCCAGGTGATGCAGCAGCTTCTCAAGGACGCGCGGATGCGCGATGCCGCGGACAAGGTCCGGATCGAAGTCATGAACATGATGGGCGACGTCGAGCGGCTGCGCGATCGCGTCAGCAAGCTTGGCAGCCATTTCGATCAGGTCAGCGAGGACGTCAGGCAGGTGCTGATCTCGGTCGGCAAGATCGGCAAGCGCGCGACAAAGATCGAAGAGCTCGATTTCAGCAAGGACGAGGTGGCCGCGGAGACTCAGCGGGTCACCAAGGCCGGCGAACCGGAAATGTTTCCGCCGCGACTCGCCCCGAAAATCCAGGCGGGGGAGTAAGCTTTCGTGGATTTTCCCATAAGGGGAGAAGCAGAATCTGCTAGCACAGCGGCATGACCGCTCCGGACGCCGCCGCCACGACGAAGCCATCCGACACCGCGCCGCGTGCCTCATGGCGCGAGAGCATCGCGGTCTATCTGCAACCGCGCGTCCTCATCGTGATGCTGCTGGGCTTCTCGTCCGGCCTGCCGCTGGCGCTGTCGGGCTCGACGCTGCAGATATGGATGAAGGAATCCGGCATCGACCTGCGCGCCATCGGACTTTTCGTTCTGGTCGGCACGCCCTATACGCTGAAGTTCCTCTGGGCGCCGCTGGTCGATGCCTTGCACATTCCGCTTTTGACGCGGCGTTTCGGTCGCCGCCGCGGCTGGCTCGTGTTCTCGCAAATGCTCCTGATTGCAACGATCCTGCTCCTGGGATCGACCGATCCGGTGCGGGCGCCATGGCTGGTCGCGCTCGGCGCGGTGCTGGTGGCGGCGACATCGGCGACGCAGGACATCGTGGTCGACGCCTTTCGCGTCGAGAGCCTGCCGGAAAGCGAACAGGCCGCCGGCATGGCGGGTTATGTCGCCGCCTATCGCATCGGCATGCTGGTCTCGACCGCCGGCGCTCTCTTTCTCGTCAGCGCGTTCGAAGGGACAGGGCTGGTCCGCGCCTCGGCGTGGACGTGGGGCTATGTCAGCATGGCGGCGATGGTCCTGATCGGAACTGTCACCGCACTGGCGGCTACCGAGCCCGAGCAATCCGCGCAGGCCGAAGCTTCGACGGCGGCGCAAACCGCAGTCACGCGCGTGATGCAGGCCGCGGTCGGCGCATTTTCGGAATTCCTGAGCCGCAAGGATGCGATCGCCGCACTCGCCTTTATCGTGCTGTTCAAGTTCACCGACGCGTTCTCCGGCAGCATGACCGCGCCGTTCGTCATCGATCTCGGCTTCACCCGCAATGACTATGCCGCCATCGTCAAGGGTGTCGGCTTGGCCGCGACGCTGATCGGCGGTTTCGCAGGTGGCTTCGTAGCGCGGCGCTATTCGCTGTCGGCCAGCCTGTGGATCGGCGGCGTCTTGCAGGCGGTCGCCAACCTGTCGTTCTCCTGGCTGGCGCTGGTCGGCGTCAATCAATGGGCGCTGGCGGTCGCGATTACCGCGGAAAATTTCACCAGCGCCATCGGCACGGTGATCTTCGTCGCCTATCTCTCGGCGCTGTGCCGCAATCCGCTGCACACCGCCACCCAATATGCCCTGCTCACGGCGTTGGCCGCGGTCGGCCGGACCTATCTGTCCGCAAGCGCCGGCTTCGTCGCCGAGGCGACCGGATGGCCGCTGTTCTTCGCGATCTGCGTCGTTGCGGCGGTGCCGAGCCTGATCCTGCTTGGCTGGCTGCAGCGGCGCGGGCACTTTGCCGCGCTGCAGACCTGAGCGGCGGGAGGCGGGCAGGGCGGGATTGAAGATCTATCTGCGGAGCATATCCTTCGCCGCGATCAATCCGCCGCCCGCGATCAGGACCGCCGCGCCGGCGAGCGTTGCTGTCGGTTTGGCAAACCCCGCCAGTATCAGGAACGTGGTCGACAGCAGCGGCGTCGCATAGGCGGCCGCGCCGAGCACGCGAATGTCGCCGCGCTTCATGCCGATGTCCCAGACATAGAAGGCGAGGCCGACCGGGCCGACGCCGAGCGCGGCGATCGCAAGCCATTGCGTGCCGCTGTCCGGCCACACCGTCGGTTCCGCAAACTCATGCGTGATCGCCGCCAATGCCGCCGTCGCGAGGCAGAAGCCGGCGACCGCATCCGTCGGAACCGTGGCCAGCCGCCGCGACAGTACGGAATATGCCGCCCAGACGAACGCCGCGACGAACGCGGCCGCAAGCCCCCGGATCTGGGTTGGTTCGAACGTGATTGAGGTGTTGCCGGCGACCAGAAGGACCGTTCCGGCGAGCCCGAGAAGTGCACCGATCAGATGATGCGGCGCCAGTCGCTCGCCCGGCAGCAACGACGAAAACAGCACGATCAACAGCGGCCAGAGATAGTTCAAAAGGCCCGCCTCGGCGGGCGGCGCCAGGCGCAGCGCGATGAAATACAGCGCGTGATAGCCGAACAGTCCGCCGACCCCGACGAGCCACGCGACCGGCGGCTGCCGCAATGCGCGGATGCCCTGGGGTCGAAACAGCCAGCTCGCGCAGCCGGAAAGGCCGCCGATCGCAAACGTCATCGCCGCCAGTTGGAATGCGGGAATGCGCCCGGTCGCGACCGCCATGACCGCGAGCAGCGACCACATCAGGATGGCGGTGAGGCCAATGAGCGTGGCGGTGCGGGAGGTCATGGAAAACTTCTCTGTCGTGGCCGGGCTAAAGCGCGAAGCGCGTCTTCGCGCAGATATTCCGGCCATCCACGTCTTTTCCGTCGGAATGTTTGAAAGACATGGATGCCCGGCACATAGGCTAGCGAAGCGACGACGTTCTTCGAACGGCTATCGCCGGGCATGACGGCTTGCTGTCAACAGTTTCAACGATCTGCGGGAATCACGCGCTTTACGCGCGCGTTTTTTTTCACGGTAGGCGCGCTCATGCCAGATATTGCCCGCCATTGATGCTCAGCGTCGATCCGGTGATGAAACCGGCGTCGTCGGAGGCAAGGAACACCACCGCGCGCGCGATCTCCTCGGGCTCGCCGAGGCGACTCGCCGGGATCTGCGGCAGGATGCTTTTCTCGATGACGTCTTTCGGCACCGCCTGCACCATTTCGGTGTTGATGTAGCCCGGGCAGATCGCGTTCACAGTGATTCCGGTCTTGGCGTTTTCCAGCGCCAAGGCCTTGGTGAAGCCGATGTCGCCGGCCTTCGCCGCCGAATAGTTCACCTGGCCGAACTGACCCTTCTGGCCGTTGACCGACGAAATGTTAATGATGCGGCCAAACTTGCGCGCGCGCATGCCCTCGATCACCGGCCGCGTCATGTTGAACAGCGAACCGAGGTTGGTGTTGATGACGGCGCTCCACTGCTCGAGCGTCATCTTGTGGAAGGCGCCATCTTTGGTGATGCCGGCATTGTTGACGAGCACCTCGACGGGACCGAGTTCAGCCTCGACCTTCCTGACGCCGTCCGCGCAGGCCTCGAAGGAGGCGACGTCCCACTTGTAGACGGGGATGCCGGTCTCCGCCTTGAATTTCTCCGCCGCAGCATCGTTGCCCGCGTAACTCGCGCCGACCATATATCCAGCCGCTTTCAGCGCCTTGCTGATCGCGCCGCCGATGCCCCGCGTTCCTCCCGTCACCAGTGCCACTCGTGCCATTGCGTCGTTCTCCCTGAGAGCAAACCGGAATCGTCACGGCCGTTGGAAAGAGCTTGCAGATTAAAAATGCCCGGCTTGTGACCGGGCATTCCGTCGTCAATCAACTGCGGTGAGCTAACGTCATTTGGAGCGTCCGCCGCCGCTCAACCACGCTCGACACACATGGCGATGCCCATGCCGCCGCCGATGCACAGCGTGGCGAGGCCCTTCTTGGCGTCACGCTTCTGCATTTCGTGCAGCAGCGTCACCAGCACGCGTGCGCCCGACGCGCCGACCGGATGCCCGATGGCGATAGCGCCGCCGTTGACATTGACCTTCGAGGTGTCCCAGCCGAGATCCTTGTTGACCGCGCAGGCCTGGGCGGCGAAAGCCTCGTTCGCCTCGATCAAATCGAGGTCGCCGATGTTCCAGCCGGCTTTCTTCAGTGCGGCGCGCGAGGCCGGGATCGGGCCTGTTCCCATGATCTTCGGGTCGACGCCGGCATGGGCCCAGGAGACGATGCGGGCGAGGGGAGTCTTGCCTTCTTTCGCCGCCTGCTTGGCCGACATCAGGACCAGCGCAGCCGCCCCGTCGTTGATGCCGGACGCGTTCGCCGCCGTGACCGTGCCGTCCTTCTCGAAGGCGGGGCGCAGCTTGGCGATGGATTCGGCCGTCACCCCGGCCTTGGGATACTCGTCTGTGTCGACGACGGTGTCGCCCTTGCGGCTCTTGATCGTGACCGGCACGATCTCGTCCTTGAACCGGCCCGCCTTCTGCGCCGCTTCGGCCTTGTTCTGCGAACCGGCGGCGAACTCGTCCTGCTGCTGGCGTGTGATCTGGTATTGTCGGGCGACGTTCTCGGCGGTGGTTCCCATGTGGTAGCCGTTGAACGCATCCCACAGGCCGTCCCTGATCATGGTGTCGATCAGCTCAACTCCGCCCATCTTCACGCCGCCGCGCAGATACTGCGCATGCGGCGCCATGCTCATGGACTCCTGTCCGCCGGCGACCACGACGTCGGAGTCGCCGTTGAGGATAGCCTGATAGCCGAGCGCGACCGTGCGCAGGCCCGAGCCGCAGAGCTGGTTGACCCCCCAGGCGGGACTTTCCACCGGAATGCCGGCGGCGATCGACGCCTGCCGCGCCGGGTTCTGGCCCTGCGCCGCGGTCAGGATCTGGCCCATGATGACCTCGGAGACCCGAGCCGGCTCGACTCCCGCCCGCTCCAGCGCGGCCTTGATGGCGATCGCGCCGAGATCGTGGGCGGGCATGGTGGCGAACGCACCGTTGAAACTTCCCACCGGAGTGCGGGCGGCGCTGACGATGACGACATCGTCTGACATGGATATCTCCTGGAGCTTGAGCGACTGGCTGGTTGAATATTTGACGATGGTTGCCGCGCCGGCAACCCGTGGCACACGTTTACCCTGTTAACCTCACGAGAGTGTGTCAATTGCACCAATGACCGGAATGCGTGCCCAAGCATATTCCTGAGCAGTCTCTATGCGTTGGAATTAACTGGTTCTTCATAAAACGGTAGCCGAAGGCCGCCGAAAGTGCTTACTTTGCTGCAATGCGCTTGTTAACCCCATCGTGGACGCCGGCGGGGTTTCTTGTCCTCTGTATGGACGTGTGGGACCTATGGCGAAATCAGAGACACCGACGACCATCAAGAAATATGCGAACCGGAGGCTCTATAATACCGGAACCAGCACCTATGTGACGCTCGAAGATCTCGCGGCGATGGTCAAGCAGGGCGAAGACTTCCTTGTCTTCGACGCCAAGACCGGCGACGACATCACCCGCTCGGTGCTGGCGCAGATCATTTTCGAACAGGAAAACAAGGCCGGACAAAATCTGCTCCCGACCACGTTCCTGCGGCAACTGATCCGGTTCTATGGCGACAGCATGCAGATGGTGGTGCCGAAATATCTCGAACGATCGATCGACATGCTCACCCAGGAGCAGGAGAAGTTTCGCAAGCAGATGACAAGCACTTTCAGCGGCACCCCTTTCGCGCCGCTCGAGGAGCACGTCCGCCGCAACATGGAATTGTTCGAGCGGACCTTCGCGATGTTCAAGCCGTTCGTGCCGCCGCGCGGTGGCAGTGCCGCTCCCGAGCCGGAAAAAACACCCGATGCACCGGGCGACGGCGACAATATCGATGACCTTCGCCGTCAGATGAAAGAAATGCAGGAACGGCTCGAACGGATGTCGAAAGAGCCGAAGAAGGAGTAGGCCTCGCGGCGCTTTCGCCCGTTTTCTCGTCTGGCGCCATCGGTGCGAGAGTTTTCCCGACGGGCTCCGGATTCTTGACGCGTTGTCTTTGCGCGAACCGGTATCCGTCCTCGGTCAGTCCCGAGGATGGACTTGCTCAAAACGCTGTTGCCCGCTCACGGATTGGTGCGCTCGAACTGGCGCAACAGCTCGTTGCCGCGCTGAACCGCCTCATCCATGGCGGCCTGCGCGCTTTTTTTGCCGCTGAAAGCCTGTTCGAGTTCATCTTCGATGACAGCGCGGATCAAAACGAATGAGCCGAGCCGCAATCCTCTCGAATTCTCGGTCGGCGGCTTCAGTGTCATCTGTTCGATCGCGATCGCGGATCCTGGATTGCGATCGTAAAAGCCCTGCGCGCGGGTGAGATCGAACGCTGCGCGGGTGATCGGCAGGTAGCCGGTGTTCTGATGCCAGGCCGCCTGAACCTCAGGCTTCGACAGGTAGGCGAAGAATTTCGCGACGCCCTTGTATTCCTCGCGCGGGCGATCGCGCAGCACCCATAGCGTGGCGCCGCCGATGATGGTGTTTTGCGGCGCGCCTTTGACATCCGGCCAATAAGGCAGCATGCCGTAGCCGACCGCGAATTTGCTGTTGGCGATGATGTCCGCGCGCGTCGCCGAGGAGCCCATGAAGATGCCGCATTCGCCATGCTGGAAACGAGGCTCGGCGGTCGTCCCCCGCCCGCTGTAGTCGAAGATCTTGGTTTTCTGCCATTCGGCAAGCTGGGCGACGTGGCGGACCATCAGCGGATTGTTGAAAACGAGGACGGCGTCGAGCCCGTCGAACCCGTTGCTGCGGGTGGCGATCGGCAGGTTGTGCAAGGCGAGGAAGCTTTCGACATTGACCCATGACGGCCACGACGTGGTGAAGCCGCAGGGGACGCCGGCTGCGCGCAGCTTTTTCGCGGCCTCGCCGAGCTCCGGCCACGTCTTCGGCGGCTTCTCGGGATCAAGGCCGGCGGTGCGGAACAGATCCTTGTTGTAATAGAGGATAGGCGTCGAGACATTGAACGGGAACGACAGCAGGTTGCCGGCGACATCGGCGTAGTATCCGGTGATGGCCGGAAGATAGTCCGCCGGGGAAAACGCTTCTTTCTCGTCGTGCATCAGTTCGAAGACCGGATAGGTCGCGCCCTGGGCCGCCATCATGGTGGCGGTGGCGATTTCGTTGACCTGAACGATCGCGGGTTGGCTTCGCGACCGGAACGCGAAGATCGCAGCGTTCACCGTCTCGGTGTAGTTGCCCTTGTAGGTGGGCACGATCCGGTATTCGGATTGCGATTCATTGAATTTGGTTGCGAGCCGTCCGAGTTGCTGGCCAAGTTCGCCAGACATCGCGTGCCACCACGCGATCTCGGTGACGGCGTGTGCCGGAGCCGGCATCGTCGCCGTGAACTGCAGCGCGCAGAACAGCAGCGCCAGTTTCCATGCCGGTGTCCGCATCGTGTCTGTCCTCCGCCTGCGGCAGGGCGAACGGCGCCGCTGCCATGACGTCCTGATTAAGACCAACTTGCGGACGCTGCAATTCATGACCGCGTGTCACACGACCGCATCGAGGCTCCATCGCATTGAACCTTTTTCTCGCCGGGATGACTCCATCATAGGGAGCGAGCGCCCGGTGTCCCGTCGCGCCGCCCCGTCTTGGATTTCCCTTGGGTCCCGCTCGCATCGACAGGTGAGACGTCCGGGTCCAGGAGCCTTTTCGTTTATGATAGAAGCGGGGCTCCATGATTTTGTTTTGATTCGCTTTCTTCACGCGAACCGTTATCCACTTCGCTTGAAAACGCTATAAATCCTTGTCCGGCAGTCCTTTTAAGCCGCTGTTGCCGGAGCTATGAAGGCGTGGCGCGGATTGCAGACTGCAAGCCGCACCGCATGGATCCGCAAGGTAGGATAACTTGGTCCCAGCCGACTCCCAAAACGGCACAGGTGCTGAGCTGCCGGAGCAGGAAGGCTTCGCGGAGAGCCGTTCCGGCATCGTGGGCCTGGTTCGCGCGATACCGATCCGCTGGCGCATTCTCTCGATCGCGGCGTTGAATTCGGCGGTGGTGCTGGTGCTGGCGCTTTTGATCTGGAGCGGCGCCAAGACCCTGGGATCTGCCTGGGACGACGTCCGTCAGGTCCGGAAGTCCGACAAGATCCTCGCGGTTCTCGAGAGCGAGACCGGCCGGCTGCAAAATCTGATCCATCGCTACATCAACCAGCCCAGTCCCGATCTGTTCGCGGAAATCCTGCTGTTGCGCGAGGCCGTGCTCGGGACCTTGAGCACGCGTGCCTCGACCGACCCGATGTTGTCGGGCTCGGTCGACGAACTGGAGCGATCCACCGAACATTTCCTCAGCGGGTTCGGCGAACTGCGCGCATTACAGACGAACATCACCAGGACCTATGAGGACCAGATCCTGGCGCCAGCCAAGGATATGGCAGGACTCTACTCGATCATCGAGGGTGCGACCGGCCACCGGGAGGCCCCGATCTGGCCGACGCTCAAGAAGTCCCGCGAGACATTCACCGCGATGCTGGTGACCGCGAATGCCTACTATCTGGCGCCGGCATCGACCAGCGCGGACGAGGTCCGCCGCAATACCGATGCGATCGAACGCACCATTCCGGCGATGATCGAGTTTTCGGACAACGATCTGCAGCGCGAGGCGCTGAAGAAACTCAAGAGCCGGACAGCGGCGCTGCATGACGGCATCGGAAACCTCTCCGAATTGCTGACCAAGCGGACGGACCTGCTGCGCAACTCCATCGATGCCAGCCAGGCGCAGACCATCGCTGCGATCGACGGTCTCTCGGTCAAGATGCGCGAGCGCGAGCAGGGCGCGCAGATGACGTTCGACAACACGCTTTCGGATATTTCCCGCAAGATGCTGTCGATCGCCGCTGTCTTCCTCGCGATCATTATTGTCGCCGGTGTCGTCATCGCGCTCAGCATCCGCCTGCCTTTGCGGCAGATCATGTCGTCGATGCGCGCGATCATGTCCGGCGATTACGATCGCAAGGTGGCGGGCACCGACGCGCGGGACGAGATCGGCGCCATGGCGCGCGCTGTCGAGGTGTTCCGTAAGAACGCCATCGCCAAGCGTGATGCCGAGGACGAATTGCGGGCATCGAAGGAAAGGGCCGAGAGCGCCCTGCTGGAACTGAATGCGGCGCAGCGGAACCTGATCGACGCGGAGCGGCTCGCCGCGCTGGGCGGGCTGGTCGCAGGCGTCGCGCACGAAGTGAACAATCCGATCGGAATCAGCCTGACGGTGGCGTCAAGTTTCGCGCGTCGCGCCGACATGTTTGATGCCCAACTGCACTCGGCAGCCCCGCTGAAGCGGTCGCAGCTCGAGGAATTCGTGCGGACCTGCCGCGATGCCGCCCAGCAACTGGTGGCAAACCTGCACCGTGCGGGGGAACTGATCCAGTCCTTCAAACAGGTCGCCGTGGACCGGTCTCATGCCGAACGCCGCCAGTTCAATTTGAGCGAATCCACCGATCAGATCGTCGCGAGCCTGCGCCCGGTGCTCAAGCGGTCGCCGATCAGCATCGTGGTCGACGTTCCGGAAGGTCTGATGATCGATGGTTTTCCCGGCTCGTACGGGCAGATTTTAACCAATCTCTTTCTTAACGCCGTCAATCATGCGTTTCCGGACGGACGGTCCGGCGCGATTTCCATCGCGGCGAAAGCGCGCGCCAATGATGACATCGAGATCATTTTTGCCGACAATGGCGTCGGTATGACGCCGGACGTCCAGCGGCAGGCGTTCGATCCCTTCTTCACCACGCGCCGCAACGAGGGTGGCACCGGCCTTGGATTGCATATCGTCTACAATCTCGTCACCCAGCAGCTCGGCGGCCGAATGACGGTGAAATCAGGGCCGGGACAAGGTACGACTTTTCACATTATCATGCCGAGGGCCGCCGTGGGCGGTGGTGCGGACACGGATGAAACCGATAGTGAGACCAAGCAATGGCCGACCAGGATGACGTCCTCCACCTGATCGACGATACCGAGGCTGACCGCCCGGAAGCCTCGACGGTGCGCAAATGGAAGGTCGCCGTGATCGACGACGACCGGGCCGTGCACGAGGGCACCCGCTTTGCGCTGAGCGACTACAGCCTCAACGGTCAGACCCTGGAGATCCTGTCGGCCTATTCCGCCGCCGAGGGGCGCGAGCTGATGCGCGCGCATCCCGATATCGCCGCGGTGCTGCTCGACGTCATCATGGAGACCGATGCCGCCGGCCTTGACCTCGTCGAGTTCATTCGCAACGAACTCAAGAACGAAACCGTGCGTATCATCCTGCGCACCGGGCAGCCGGGGCAGGCGCCGGAGCGCCGGGTGATCGTCGATTACGACATCAACGATTACAAGGCGAAAACCGAACTCACCGCGGACAAGCTGTTCACCTCGCTGACCGCGGCGCTGCGCAGCTATCAGCAGCTCGAGCGCATGGTGCAGACCCGCCGCGGTCTCGAGATCATCATCGACGCCGCTTCGACGCTCTATGACTTCAAGTCGATGCAGCGCCTCGCGGAAGGCGTCCTGACGCAGATCGCGTCACTGTTGAACGTCGATTGCGCAGGGATTCTGGTGCTGCGCGACGGCGGTGCGGTCAATAATGATTTTTCAGTGCTGGCGGGATCTGGCTGCTACAGCGGCCTCATCGGATCCGCAGGGCAGGCACCGCTCGATTCCGATCTCAAACAGACCGTCGAAGCCGCCTTCAGGCGGCGCAAGCACGAATTCGTCGATCACCGTTCCGTGCTTTATATCCGGACCGGCAGCGGACGAGAGGTCGTGATTTTGCTGCAGGCCGAGCGCGATCTGTCGGATACCGACCGCTCGCTGGTCGAAATCTTCGGCAGCCGGCTGTCGATCGCATTCGACAACGTGATCCTCTATCAGCAATTGCAGGACGCCAACGCCCAGCTCGAAGACCGCGTCGCGCAGCGCACCCGTGCGTTGATGCAGGCCAACCGGAGGCTTTCCGCGCAATGGCTGCGGCTGCAACGGGCCAACGGATTCAAGAACGAGATTCTCGGTACCGTCGCCCACGATCTGAAAAATCCGCTTGGCGTTATCCTGGGCCGTACCGAAATGCTTGTCGAACTGATCGGCGCGGCTTCGTCCAGGGACACCGTCACCTCGCAGGTGGACCATATCCGGGATGCGACCAGGCGTCTGATTACGATGGTCGACCATTTGATTTCCGACGCCATGGCCGACGCCTTCGATATCACCATCCGTCGCGAGCCGGTCGATGTCGCGGCGCTGGTCGCAGAAGTCTCCGAAGCCAACCGGCCGTCCGCGATCAACAAGCAGCAGACCATCGCGGTCTCGGCGCCCACCGGCCGCTTTACGATGTGCGACCAGGACCGGATGCGCGAGGCGATCGACAATCTCCTCAGCAACGCCATCAAATACAGCCCGGTCGGCGGCAAAATCACGCTGCTGGTCGACTACGACGCGGAGCACACTATCATCCGTGTCACCGACGAGGGCGCCGGGCTTTCGCCGGAGGATCTGGGGCGGCTGTTCGGCCGCTTCCAGCGGCTGTCCGCAAAACCCACCGCCGGCGAGAGCTCGACCGGCCTCGGCCTCTCAATCGTGAAACGGATCGTCGACATGCATGACGGCCAGATCAATGCCGACAGCGGCGGCCCCGGACAGGGCTCGAGCTTCACCATCATCCTGCCCGCGACAGCCTGATATGAACCGGAATCCGCATATCATTGTCGTCGACGACGAGGCGCCCGCCCGCGAAATGGTCGGGGACTACCTCAAGATGCACGGCTTCGCCGTCACGTTGTGCGACGGCGGCAAGAGCCTGCGCGAGGCCATCGGCATCGCGACGCCAGATCTCGTCGTGCTCGATCTCAACATGCCGGAAGAAGACGGGCTTTCGATCATTCGTGACCTCAAGGGCCATACCAACGTGCCGGTGATCATGCTGACGGCGACGGCCAGCCCGATCGATCGCGTGGTCGGCCTCGAACTCGGCGCCGACGACTATGTGGCGAAACCCTGTGAACTGCGCGAACTGATGGCGCGCATCCGCTCGGTGCTGCGGCGGAGTGCGCCGAAGATGGAACCGTCGCAGCCGGTCACCGCCGCCACCAGGCCTGCGGCCAGGCAGCTCGTCCGCTTCGGCATCAAATGGCTCGATCTCGACGCCCAGGTTCTGCGTGACGACGAAGGCAATGAACATCCGCTTACCGCATCGGAATTCAGCCTGCTGAAAGTTTTCGCCGCCAACCCCAAGCGGGTTCTGTCGCGGGAGCGGCTGTTGGAACTCGCCAATGCCCGCGACAGCGAAGCCTTCGATCGCGCCATCGATCTGCGTATCATGCGGATACGGCGCAAGATCGAGCCTGATCCCGCGAAACCCGCGGTGATCCGCACCATCCGCGGAGGAGGCTATCTGTTCTCGCCCGCCGGCGACAAAACATAAGCGGGCGGCGGTGGGCGTTCGGGCCCTGATGGTCTGGCGAGACCTGGTGGAAGGCTGCAAAGCCGGTCTCTACGGCTAAAGTATAATGACATTAAAATGATTGGGATTTTACCGCCGATTGTTTCGTCGCCGGCGAGGGGACGAAACAATTTCATCTCGCGCGAAACCATTTTCCGCTTGTCGTGCAGACGTCCTGAAACCGTGACCGGCTAAAAATCTGCCCAACAAATAAAGGGGAGCCGTCATGCAAAACGTCATTGCGATAAATGCTGCCGCCCGCCAAGGCATTATCGCTGCCCAGGCGACCACAGACGAGATGCTGCTTGAGCAGATCGCCGACGGCGACCGCACGGCGATGCACACCCTTTATCTTCGCCATAACGTGCGGGTCTATCGTTTCGTGCTGCGCAGCCTCCGGGACGCAACCGCGGCGGAAGATATCGTCAGTCAGGTCTTTCTCGACGTATGGCGCACCGCCGACCAGTTCGAAGGCCGTTCACGGGTCTCGACCTGGCTGCTCTCGATCGCCCGTTTCAAGACGCTGACCGCGATGCGCCAGCGTCGCCACGAAGATATCGATCAGGAGAATGTCCGCGAAATCGCCGACGGCGCCGATACGCCCGAGACCACCCTCGATCGCAGCAACGTCAGCGCCATTCTGCGCGCCTGCATCGCCAAGCTGTCGCCGGCCCATCGCGAGATCATCAACCTCGTCTACTATCATGAGAAAACGGTCGAGGAGGCCGGTGAGATCATCGGTATCCCGCAAAGCACCGTCAAAACGCGCATGTTCTATGCCCGCAAGCAGCTTGCTGAGCTTCTGAAAGGCGCTGGCATCGCGACGATCGCAGCCTGACCGGCAATCGCATTCCGATCGCCGGCTCATCCCTCTGCGGGTGGCACGGAATACCTCTGTGCTCCGGCGTTCCGCCAACCGCGGCGGGCTGTCCATTGGATACGACGGATTGGTTTTGCCGCGCGGTGCGATCCGATGGCGCTCGCCCGTACCGCGGCGATGTTTCGTGAAAATTTTAGAATTTCAGTCCGGTGGTGCGATCGCTTGCCATCGCACCGCCGCTGATATTCTATGCGGCATGTGATTTTGACGGGGACACTGGCGGCGGAGCATTCGCTGCCTTTCCGGCGACATTCAGCGAGGAGAGCAAGCGATGATCGGGTTTCGGGACCTGACCCTGGCGGTTTCTGCCGTGGCCTGTCTGCTGCTTTCGGCGACGCATGGCTTTGCGCAGCAGCCGCGGCCCGATGTCGGCGATGAGCCTGGCCTCGTCGCCGATGATTCGTTTCAGCTCGACCCCGAATACCGCAAGCAGGTGGTGCTCTACCGGACCACGGAGCCGCCCGGCACCATCATCATCCAGACCGCGGAACGCCATCTCTATCTCATTCAGGGCAACGGTCGCGCAATCCGTTACGGCATCGGCGTCGGGCGCGAAGGTTTCCAGTGGCAGGGCATTCTCAACATCACGCGCAAGGCGGAATGGCCGGACTGGACCCCGCCCCCGGAAATGATCGCACGGCAGCCCTACCTGCCGCGCTTCATGGCAGGCGGTCCCGGCAATCCGCTGGGCGCGCGTGCGATGTATCTCGGCACGACGGTGTACCGCATCCATGGCACCAACCGCCCCGATACGATCGGCACCGCGATCTCCTCGGGCTGTTTCCGCCTGGTCAATGCCGATGTCGCCGATCTCTATGACCGTGTTCCGGTCGGCACGCGCGTGATCGTGCGGCAAAAACCCCAGCTTTGATTTATCACCACGTCGGCGCCGAAATTTTCTGATCTTGCGAGGGGGCATTCATGCGGACATTCCGAAGCGGCCTTTTGATAGGGCTCGCCATCGCCACCGCCGTTGCGGTCATCGCGATCGCCTACGAGCGCTACGACACCAAGACCCTGAAACGGACACTCCGGCGCGACGCCGTGTGGTGCGGGGTCAACACCGGTCTTCCCGGCTTTTCGAATTCGGATGAAAAAGGCAACTGGTCCGGCTTCGACGTGGATTTCTGCCGTGCCGTCGCCGCCGCCATCTTCGACGATCCGACGAAGGTGAAGTTCGTCCCGCTCGACGCCAGCGAACGCTTCAAGGAATTGCAAAGCCGCAAGATCGATATTCTCGCCCGCAACTCGACATGGAGCATGTCACGCGAGACCAATTACGACCTCTATTTCCCGGCAGTCGCTTATTATGACGGCGAGGGCTTCATGGTTCGCACCTCGCGAAAGGCCGACTCCGCGCTCGACCTCGGCGATACGAAAATCTGCGTGCAGGATGGCACGACCACGAAACTCAACCTCGCGGATTACTTCAAGGCCAACAACCTGAAATATGAGGAGGTCAAATTCGGGAAGCTGGAAGACATGCTGAAGGCCTATGACGAGGCCAAATGCGATGTGGTGACCGCCGACGTGTCCCAGCTTTATGCGTTGCGCCTGCGGCTGACCAAGCCCGGCGAAAGCTTCATCCTGCCCGACGTGATCTCGAAGGAGCCGCTGGCGCCGGTTGTCCGTCAGCGCGACGACGACTGGATGATGATCGTCAAATGGACCCTCTACGCGATGATCAACGCCGAGGAACTCGGCATCACATCGAAAAACATCGATGAGGCGATGAAGTCGACAAAGCCCGACGTGATGCGTCTGGTCGGTACCGAAGGGGAATACGGAGAGGATCTCGGTCTGACCAAGGACTGGGCGGCCCGCATCATCCGCCATGTCGGCAATTACGGCGAGGTCTATGACCGCAATATCGGCGCTGACTCGAAGCTGAAGATTCCCCGTGGCCTTAACCAGCTCTGGAATGCCGGCGGCATTATGTACGCTCCGCCGCTGCGGTAGGCCACGCGCAAGGAACTGATTGCAGCGAGGTCATGGGCGGTCTTGATCCGCTCTGATGCCTCCACAAATAAGAAGGCGCCGGGCCGGGCCCGGTGAAGGCTTGAGCTACGGAGGTGCGCCATGCCCGATGCGTCGATTCCTGTCGTCGCTGCTACCCGGATCGGGCACGTTCATCTCAAGGTCGCCGACCTCGAACGTGCGCTCGGCTTCTATTGCGGCGTGCTGGGCTTCGAATTGATGCAACGCGACGGTGATCAGGTCGCGTTCATTTCCGCCGGCGGCTATCATCATCACATCGGACTGAACACGTGGGAAAGCAAGGGCGGTTCGCCGCCCGCTCCCGGCACGACCGGGCTATTTCACACGGCGATCCTGTATCCGACGCGCGCCGCGCTGGCTGATGCGCTGCATCGGGTTCGCAGCGCCGGCATTCCGCTCGATGGCGCCAGCGACCACGGCGTCAGCGAGGCGCTGTACCTGCGCGATCCCGACCAGAACGGCGTCGAGCTTTATTGGGACCGCCCGCAAGCGCAATGGCCGCGCGACGCAAACGGCGGCTTTGCGATGTTCACGCGCCGGCTCGATCTCGATGATCTTCTTCGCCAGCGCGAGGCCTAGATCGTCCGCTCACAATGTACGGACTCGTCGGCCGGCGCGGGCGCAATGTCATCCTGCATCTCGTTCGAACACGAGGATCAGATTGTTGGCGGGCATCTCGACGACGTCCAATAGTTTCAGGCCGTTGCGCTGCGCCAGCGCCGTTACCTCGTCGACATCGCGCACGCCCCATTCGGGATCGGTGTCGCGCAGGCTGATATCGAAGGCCGCGTTGCTCGGCGCGGTGTGCCGGCCGCCGCGCTTGAACGGCCCGTAGAGAAACAGCCGTCCGTCCGGGCGCAGATAGCGCGCCGCGCCTGTGATCAGACCCTCGGCGACGCGCCACGGCGCGATATGGATCACATTGGCGCAGAGCACTGCGAGCAGGGCGCCGGGTCCGGGGCCGTCGCCCGCCTCAGTGGACCACTCCGGACTCGACAGGTCGATCCGCAGCGGTGGGCGGACATTGGCGAGTTGTTCATGAGCGATCCACGCCGCGATGCTGCGAAGATGGTTGTCGTTGAGATCGCTCGGCCACCAGGTGATGCCGGGCGTTTGCCGCGCGAAGAAAACCACATGCTGGCCAGTGCCGCTGCCGGCCTCGACCACGTCTCCAGTTTTGCCGCGCAGAAATTTTTCCAGCACCGCCCAGATCGCTTCATGGTTGCGATGAAACGCTGCGGCGTCGAGACGGTCGTCGGAGTTCGCCTGCCGGCCACGCTTGCCGAATTCGACGGTGTAGTCGGGCATAGGCCGGCCTCCTTCATTCAAGGGGTGGCTGACGATGCGACAGGCGCTGCCGGATGGCAATGCCCCCGCGGCGATAGCTTCACCTGGACCGAACCGGGGTCTAGCATGGCGGGCGAAGCTATCCATGAGCCTTGTACAAAGGCCGAGGATATGAAAATGAGTGCATGGCAGCTCCGCGCGAGACGCGGCGGCCGGATAACGAAGCCATCAACAGAGCATCGCAGGAACCGCCTTTGACGAAAATTCCTTTGACGCAGTCCATCGCCTTGTCGGCGCTGGCGGCCTCGCTGCTGCTCGCCGCTGTCACCGTCGCGTCTTTTCCCGCGGGTGCGCAGACTGCCGCCGCCGAAGGGCAAAAGCTCGCCTTCGATCGCAACAAGGGCAACTGCCTGACCTGTCATGAGATCAAGGGCGGCAGCCAAGCCGGCAACATCGGGCCGGCTCTTGCCGACATGAAGAGCAAATATCCGAACCGCACCGACCTCGTCGCGATCGTTTCCGACGAGACCAAGCGAAATCCGCTCACGGTGATGCCGCCGTTCGGCCGGAACCACATCCTGACCGACAAGGAAATCGACGCGGTCGTCGACTTCCTGCAAACGCTGTGACAGCCGCGCGCAAAGGAGACCACACATGATCTATTCATCGCCCGGCAGCGTTGATGAGACGCGGCGGTTGATCCTGAAAGGTGCAGCGGTCGTTGCGCTGGCAGGCGTCGCCGGCATTCGCTTCGGATTTGCGCCCGCGCTCGCCGCCGCCAACGACGCCTATCCGGACGCCGCCTTCAAGGTCAAGGGAGCCGACGGCGCGATCCAGGCGCTCTACGGCAAGACCGCGGAGAAGTCCGACAAGGTCAAGATGGACGCGCCAGAGATCGCCGAGAACGGCGCGGTCGTTCCGGTTTCCGTCATCACGAGCCTGCCCGACGTGACGTCGATCTCAATTTTCGTTGCGGAAAATCCGAACGCGCTGGCGGCGTCATATCGCATTCCGGCCGGGACCATGCCGAGCGTCGCCAACCGCCTGAAGATGGCGAAGACCAGCAACGTCATCGCGGTCGTGGAAGCCGGCGGCAAGCTCTATAGCGCCAGCAAGGAAATCAAGGTCACCATCGGCGGCTGCGGCGGCTAGAGCACGATCCCGAAAGGCGGGAATCGGTTTTCGGATAAGATCAGGCTCAATCAAAGGATAAGGCTGGGGTCTGATTCAACGAAACTGGATCAGACTCCAATGGAAGCGAAACGTTAAGGGAAGACAGTCATGGCATCGACAATCCGCATTCGCGCAACGTCGAGCGGCGACACGACCGAGGTTCAGGCGCTGATCCAGCATCCGATGGATTCGGGCTTCGTCAAGAATTCCGCCGGCGAATTGATCCCGCCGCACTTCATTCAGCAACTGACCTTCGAACACGGCGGAAAGCCGGTCTTCATCGCCGACTGGGGACCTGCCGTTTCCAAGGATCCCTACGTGAAGTTCAGCTTCAAGGGCGGCAAGAAAGGCGACGACCTCAAGATCAGCTGGGTCGACAACAAGGGAGCTTCCGACTCCTCCACGGCTAAGATTCAGTAATGGCGGCGCGCGGCAGGCGGAGAACAGACATGCGATTGACCTTCCGCTCGGCGGCAACCGGACTGGCGCTCGCGGCACTGACATTTGCCGCGGTGCAGACATCTCACGCCACTGAGAAGACCAATCCGCCGGCCGACCTCAAGGCGTTTCAGAAATACTTCACCGACAAATTCCCCAAGCTGAAGCTGAAGGATTTCGTCAACGGACCGTATTCGATGGACGCTGGCTTGTACAAGCAGTGGAAGGAGAAGGAGGAGTTTCCTCCTTACGAATTCGCGCTCGCCGCCGGCAAGGAGATGTTCGAGAAGCCGTTCAAGAACGGCAAGACCTTCGCGGACTGTTTCCCTCATAAAGGCATCGGCATCCGGCAAAACTATCCTTATTTCGACGAGAAGCAGGGCAAGGTCGTCACGCTCGAACTCGCCGTCAATCAATGCCTGGAAAGCAATGGCGAAAAGCCCTTGTCCTATACCAAGGATGAGATGGCGTCGGTGACGGCCTATATGGCGTTCACCTCGCGCGGTAAGCCGTTCAACATCAAGATTCCGAAAGACCCGCGGGCGTTCGCCGCCTATGAAAACGGCAAGCGCTATTTCTATACGCGGCGCGGCCAGCTCAATTTCTCCTGCGCCACCTGCCACGTGCAGACGCCGGGCGACCACATCCGGGCCGAGGTCCTCGCGCCTGCGCTCGGCATTCTCAATGCGATGCCGATCTACCGCTCGGCATGGGGCGGCATGGGCACGACCAGCCGCCGTTTCACCACCTGCAACAGCCAGGTACGCGCGGTGCCGCTGACTCCGCAGGACGACGAATACCGCGATCTCGAATATTACCTGTCTTACGTCAGCAACGGGCTGCCGATTTCGGGGCCGGGAGCACGGCCATGAAAAGCATGACGCGTCCTTTCGCTCTCGTGGCGCTTTCGATGCTCATGGTCGCGAGTGCGACATCGGTCCGCGCCGCGAGCAGCGAAGACGATTACAAGGCGGCCTATGCCACCGCCGAAGCAGCCAACAACGAGGCCGGCAAGCTGCGCAACCAGTGGACCACGGCAGTCGATGCGCTGAAAGCCGCCAAGGCCGCCGCTGCAGCCGGCGATTTTGATAAAGCGGTCGCGGAATCGAAGAAGGCCGAAACGCTGTCGAAGGCCGCGATCTTCCAGTCCAACGAGCAGAAGGACGCCTGGAGGAAAATGGAGATCCGCTGACCGTGGACTCTCGTTTGCCGACTGCATCTGTCATGACCGGGCACGGTCGTTCGAAGAACGGCGTCGCGTCGCTCGTTTACGTCCGGCCATACACGCCTTTCTCTTCAAGCCAGGACGTGGACCATGATCTCGACGTCCATGTGAAAATGCGCTTCGCGCTTTTGCGCAGACATGACATTCTGTCCAAAATGAACACACGTCATATGGTTGAAGGCATCATATGACTCTTCGCCGCCGGGATCTTCTCAAAGTCGCCGGCGCAACCTGTCTGTCCAGCGCGCTGCCACGCGTGTCTCGTGCGGCCGACGATCACGCCGTGTACCAGCTCGCAGGCTTCGGGAATGCCCGCATCCTGCACATGACGGACACCCACGCGCAGTTGCTGCCGGTGTACTTTCGCGAGCCCGGCGTCAACCTAGGCATCGGCGCGATGCGCGGGCAGCCGCCGCATTTGGTCGGCCGCGCCTTCCTCGATCGTTTTGGGATCAGCGCCGGCAGCGCCGACGCCTATGCCTTCACTTGTCTGGATTTCGAGAAATCGGCCGCGCGCTTCGGCAGGCTCGGCGGCTTTGCTCATCTCAAGACTCTGATCGACCGGCTGCGTGGCGAGGTCGGTCCGAACAATTCGCTGCTGCTTGACGGCGGCGATCTGTGGCAGGGCTCCGGCCTCGCCAACGTCATGCACGGCACCGACATGGTGGACGCCGCCAACCTGCTCGGCATCGACGCGATGACCGGGCACTGGGAATTCACCTACGGCGAGAAAACGCTGCGCGACAATCTCGCCCGCTTCAAGGGCGAATTCCTGGCGCAAAATGTTTTCCTCACCGAGGAGGCCGCGTTCAACGACGCGCCGGCCTTCGATGCCACCTCGGGGCGCGTGTTCAAGCCGGCGACGATCAGGGAGATCGGCGGCCACCGCATAGCGGTGATCGGCCAGGCCTTCCCCTATGTGCCGGTCGCCCATCCGAGGCGGTTCACGCCTGACTGGACCTTCGGCATTCGTGAGGAGGAACTGCAGAAACTGGTGCGGTCGCTGCGCGACGCCGACAGGGTCGATGCGGTCGTCCTGCTGTCGCACAACGGCATGGACGTCGATCTCAAGCTC
The DNA here is from genome assembly GCF_051535215.1 of Nitrobacter sp. Lineage (NCBI taxonomy): Bacteria > Pseudomonadati > Pseudomonadota > Alphaproteobacteria > Hyphomicrobiales > Nitrobacteraceae > Nitrobacter > Nitrobacter sp. The sequence continues at coordinate 92,623 of NZ_JBPPLY010000009.1, forward strand.
GCAAGCCGCGTCAGCGGCATCGACGTCATCCTCGGCGGCCATACCCACGATGCCGTGCCGCAGCCCGTTCCTGTCGGCAATGCCGGCGGCACGACGCTTGTCACCAATGCCGGCTCGAACGGAAAATTCCTCGGCGTGCTCGACCTCGATCTTGCCAAGGGCAAGGTCCGCGACATACGCTATCGACTGTTGCCGGTGTTCTCCGAACTGCTCAGGGCCGATCCTGCGATGGAAGCTCTGATCGAGAAGGTACGCGCGCCTCATGCTGCGGCCTATGCCGAGAAGATCGCGACCACGGATCGCCTGCTTTATCGCCGCGGCAATTTCAACGGCACCATGGACAGCTTGATCTGCGACGCGCTGTGTGCGGCGTTCGATGCCGAGATCGCATTGTCGCCGGGCTTCCGCTGGGGCACCAGCGTGCTGCCTGGACAAAGCGTGACGATGGACGACGTGCTCGCGGAAACCGCCTGCACCTATCCCGAGACCTACGTGCAGACCATGACCGGCCGCCAGATCAAGGATATTCTGGAAGACGTCTGCGACAATCTCTTCAATCCGGATCCCTATTACCAGCAGGGCGGCGACATGGTTCGCGTCGGCGGCCTCTCCTATGCCTGCGCGCCCGCGGAGAGCGCCGGTCATCGCATCTCCGACCTGAAACGGTGGGATGGGCGCTCGCTCGAGGCCGGCAAGACATATAAGGTCGCCGGCTGGGCCTCGGTCAACAAGCAGGACGGCGCGCCGGTCTGGGACGTTTTCGCCAAGCATCTGCGTAACGGCATGACAAGCGGCGTCCGCCGCGATAGCGTGACGCTGAAAGGCGTCGACGGCAATCCAGGCTGGGCAGGATGACCGACATGCTGACACGAAGAGGTGCGGTTGCAGCCGCAGCGGTCACGCTGGCGCTGGCGCCGCTCACGCTTCGGGCTCAGCCCGCTCCGCTACCCGACAAACCCTTCGCCGAGCATCGCATCGTCCTGCAATTGTCCGATGGCGATGCGAAGAAGCAGAGCCTCGTGCTCAGCGTCGCCAACAACCTGATCAAGGCCTACGATCCCGACAGGATCGCTATCGAAGTGGTCGCGTTCGGTCCGGGTATCGATCTGCTGCGGACGGAAAACGCCAGCCGGCCCCGCGTCGAGAGCCTGATCGCCCAGGGCGTCAGGTTCGACGTCTGCGTGAATACGCTCGACACCATCGAACGCGAGACCGGCAAACGGCCGGCCATCATCCAGTCCGCAACGCCGGTTCAGGTCGGCGTCGGACACATCCTGTCGCTTACGGAAAACGGTTATACGCTGGTCAGACCATAGGGAGTTGTCATGCGCCGATTTCTTTGCCTTTTCGTCGCCGCCGCTGGCCTGTTGCTCGCGCTCATCGGACGCGGTGTCGCCGATGAAGCGAAGCACCACCTCGTGATCCAGGTCGACACCAACGATCGACATACCATGGACTTCGCGTTGACCAATGCCACCGACGTGATCCGCTACTATCAGGGCGTGAACGAGGCGGCAGTTGTCGAGATCATGGCATGCGGACCGGGCCTGCACATGCTGCGCGAAGATACCTCGCCGGTGAAGGAGCGCATCAAACACCTCACCAAGATTCCGCCCCCCAGCAAGATCCAGTTCTCGGCGTGCAACAACACCAAGGAGGCCATGGAGAAGAAGGAAGGCCGTCCGCTTGAGTTGCTGCCGGGAACGACGGTCGTGCCCCTGGGCATGGTGCGGCTGATGGAACTGCAGGAGCAGGGCTGGAGCTATGTGCGGCCGTAAGGAGCAAGCTCCTTGGCGTACATATTCTGATGTCGTCTCCGCGAACGCGGGAAAACCCATATGTCGAGGAGACTCCTTTGGCATCCCGGCTGAGTCATTCATCCTCAAAATCTTTGGGAAGCATGGGTCCCTGCGTGCGCAGGGACGACTTGACATGAGAGCCACCGCTACCGGGGTGATCGCGCTCGCCATGCTCCTTCCTGTTTCGGCCCATGCCGGCGACGACGCGCTTGTCACCTACAAGTCGCTGACGCCGGACGTCGCGCTGGAGGCCGCGCAGAGCGCCATGAAGAAGTGCCGCGACGACGGATATCAGGTTGCCGTGGCCGTGGTCGATCGCTTCGGCCAGCCTCAGGTGCTGCTGCGCGACCGTTATGCAGGCCTGCCCGCGGCCGACATCGCCACCGCCAAGGCCTATACGGCGCTGAGTTTTCGCCGCGACACGTCTGAACTGGCCAAGATGGTGCGCGATGGCCAAATGGATGCCAATCTGGCGCGATTGCCGCATATTGCGATGCTCGCGGGTGGGCTGGTGATTGAGACCGGCGGAACTCTTGTGGGCGGCATCGGCATCTCGGGCGCGCCCGGCGGCGACAAGGACGAGGCCTGCGCGCGAGCCGGGCTCGACGCCATCCGAGACAAGCTGGATTTCTGAGCCGGTTGTAATCGCGCGCCGGCAGCATAAATTTGCTACGATACCATCCAGGCAAGAAAAAATTGCACCGGCATTCAGGGTCGTACGATCATGATTTTCCGTCAGCTCTTCGACAGTGTTTCCGGAACCTACAGCTATCTGATGGCAAGCCGCGCCGGCGGCGAGGCGCTGATCATTGATCCGGTGCTGGAGAAGGTCGACCGTTACTGCCAGTTGCTGCGCGAACTGGACCTCAAGCTTGTAAAGGCTGTCGATACTCATCTTCACGCCGATCACGTCACCGGTCTCGGCGAATTGCGCGACCGCACCCATTGCGTCACCGTGATGGGCGAGCAGACCAAGGCCGACGTGGTCTCGATGCGCGTCAGCGACGGCGACAAGATCGGAATCGAGGGCATCGGCCTCGACGTGATGTACACGCCGGGGCACACCGACGATTCCTACAGCTACATGATGGGCGACCGGGTCTTCACCGGCGACACGCTGCTGATCCGCGGCACCGGCCGCACCGACTTCCAGAACGGCAGCGCGCGTGCGCAGTACGATTCGATCTTCAACCGGCTTTTGAAACTGCCCGAGGAGACCATGGTGTTTCCTGCGCACGACTACAAGGGAGACACGGTCTCCACCATCGGCGAGGAGAAACGCCACAATCCGCGGCTTCAAGTGCGCTCCATCGACGAATACGTCGAACTGATGAACAACCTGAAACTGCCGAATCCCAAGCTGATGGACGTGGTGATCCCCGCCAACATGCATGTCGGCCTCAGGCAGGACGATCTGACGAAACAGGGGCTCGCGCTGACGCCGCGCGAGGCGATTTCCCGGATCGGCCAGCCCGACATCCTGCTGGTCGATCTCCGCGAGACTCATGAGCGCGCCAAGAGCGGCACGCTGGCCGGCGCGCTGCATGCGCCTTATCCGGATATCGCAGACAGCCTGAAGCCTGGAGGCATGCTGCGGGAAGTCGCCGCCGCAACCGGGCGCCGCATCGTGTTCTTTTGCGCGTTCGGAGAGCGCTCGGCCATGGCCGTCACTGCGGCCAAGGACGCCGGCCTGACCAACGCAGCTCATATCGAGGGCGGGATCGATGCCTGGAAGAAAGCCGGCGGACCGGTGGTCGCAGGCTGATCGGGCGGACATGCCCGGAGTGCGCCGGTAATAGCGATGCAGGTCTCAGGTGCGTTCGGATCAGGGAGGCCTCGCAGGTTCAGAGCCTTTCCGCTTCTGATGGAATCAGAAGCGGAGCCCTATGTTTTGATTTGGCGCGTTTTCTTTACGCGAACCGGTAGCCACTTCGCTTGAAAACGCTTTAGGCGAGGGGCGCGCTCAGTCGTTTCCGGCATTACTTGGCAACACCGTTTCGGTTGCCGGATTTCGAGAGGATATCGAGTTCGGCGCGCAGACCGTCCGGGTCTGACAGCTCTCTTTCGATCTCCGCATGAAGATGCCGCCAGATCGGCACGGCCTCGGCCAGAACTGCCCGACCGGCCGGTGTCAGCCGCAGCAAGCGTGCGCGTGCGTCGGTTGAATCCGCCGCCGTCTTGATGAGGCGGCGGCGTTCCAGCGGCTTGAGATTGGCGGTCAGCGTGGTCCTGTCCATCGCCAGCAGCGCCGCCACGCTGCTGAGCTTCGGCGGTTCCGGCCGGTTGAGCGACATCAGCAGTGAGAACTGCCCGCTGGTGATGCCGGCCGGCTTCAACGCAATATCGAAGCGGCGTGCGATCGCCCGCGCTGCTCTCTGCGCATGCAGACAGAGGCAGCTGTCGCGGACCAGAAGGGTGGTTTCGAAAGGAACTTGCATCGGTCAGGTTGACATTCATTCTCTGGCCACATTACGTTGATATCAACTTATATGGGTGGCCGTCAATCAACGTCGATGTCAGTCAGGGCCTATAGGCAAGGAGACAATCGTGAAGATCGTGACAAGCCTCAGCTTCCGTGGGCAGTGCCGCGAGGCATTTGAATTCTACGCCAAGGTTCTCGGCGGGAAAATCAAGGCGGCCATACCCTATAGCGATGCGCCGCCGGGCATGCCGATTGCGGACGAATACAAGACCTGGCTGATGCACTGCTGGCTTGATGTCGGCGATCAGTCGCTGATGGGCGCCGATATGGACGTCAAATGGGCATCCAACATCGATAAGCCCAAGAACGGTTTCGACGTTACCCTGCATACCAAGGACATGACCGAGGCCCGGCGCTGGTTCGATCAACTATCCGAAGGCGGCAAGGCCGTCATGCCGTTCAGCGAGACTTTCTGGTCGCCCGGCTTCGGCACTTTGATAGACAAATTCGGCGTCCCCTGGATGATCAATGTCATTCCGTCCGCGGATTGGAAACCCAAGCAGGGCTGAGCGCATGCCGCGTCGGGCCAATCGCGTGGACAGTCACTATCGCTGGGTGATCGTCGCGGCTGGCGGCCTTCTGGGTTGCGTCGCGATCGGCGCCATGTTCTCGCTGCCTGTGTTCCTGCGGCCGATGTCGCAGGAAACAGGGTGGTCCGTCACCGGCATATCCACGACCATGACCATCGGTTTCCTCGCGATGGCGGTCGCCAGCATGGTGTGGGGCACTCTCTCCGACCGGTTCGGCCCGCGCCCGGTGGTGCTCGCGGGCTCGGTCGTGCTGGCGGCGAGCCTGGCGCTCGCCAGCCGGGCGGAATCGCTGATCGCGTTTCAGTTTCAGTTCGGCCTGTTGGTCGGTGCATCGACCGCCGCTATCCTCGCGCCCATGATGGCCTGCGTGACCGGCTGGTTCGATACGCAGCGCGGTCTTGCCGTTTCGCTGGTCTCTGCTGGCATGGGCATGGCGCCGATGACCATGGCGCCGCTCGCGGCCTGGCTGATCTCGATCCACGACTGGCGGAGTTCGATGTTGATCATCGCCGCTCTTGTCGCAGGGCTGATGATCCCGGCGGCGCTGCTGGTGCGCCGGCCGCCGGCGCTGGAGGGCGGAGGGGCGGCGATGACTACGGACGAGCCGCAATCAGACATGACGGTCAGGCAGGCGGTTCGTTCGCCGCAGTTCATCATCCTGATGCTGGCGAACTTCTTCTGCTGTGCCACCCATTCCGGTCCGATCTTCCACACCGTGAGCTATGCGGTGACCTGCGGAATACCGATGATCGCCGCGGTGTCGATCTACAGCGTCGAGGGTTTCTCCGGCATGCTCGGCCGCATCGGGTTCGGCGTCGCCGGAGACCGGTTCGGCGCCCAGCGCGTTCTGGTGATCGGACTGCTGGCGCAGGCGTTTGGCGTGCTCGCCTATGCTTTCGTCAGCGATCTCGATGGCTTCTATGCGGTGGCGCTTGTGGTCGGCTTCCTCTATGCCGGTACGATGCCGCTTTACGCCGTGATTATCCGCGAGAATTTCCCGCTGCGGATGATGGGTACGATCATCGGCGGCACGGCGATGGCAGGCAGCCTCGGAATGTCGATCGGCCCGCTGCTGGGCGGGCTGGTCTATGACCATTTCGGCAGCTACGCACCGCTGTATGTCTGTTCGTGGGGCATGGGGCTCGTGGCCATGCTGATCCTGATGGCGTTCAGGCCGTTTCCGGGAAGGCAGCCGGAAATCGCTGTGGCGTAAGTCCGGTACGCACGCCGATGTCAGCCCGAGGGTGCTCGCGCGAAAACGCGATAGCGTTCGGACCAGCGCGGAAACCCTCTCATTGAAATCAATCGGCCGGTGGCGTCACCAGCGGCTGCACGGTTTTCAGCATCGCCACCAACTGACTTTGCTTGCGGGCGCCGGTCTTGCGGAAGATGCGTTCGAGATATGTGCGCGCGGTTTTGGTCGTCACGCCGTTCTTGCTGGCGCACTCCGTAAGCGTCAGTCCGCTGGCGAGGTCCGCCGCCACCCGCGTCTCCGTCGGGGTCAGATCGAACAGGGCATTGAGAAGACTGGCGGAGGGCACCAGCGCGGTAGGGGTGATCGGAGTGGCGATAATAAGCGTATCGGCACCGCCGAAGATGTCGTGCGCGGCCCGCCGCAGCGGCAGCAGGTGAACGACGAACGCGGCCTTGCCGCCGATAGCCGGCACTGGAATCGAGCCGACCGCCGTTTCGTTCTGCATCCGCGTCACCGCCTCCTGAAACAGCCGGTTGGCGTCGCGGTCGGCGATCGCCAGTCCGCCATGGGCAACCGGCAGAAGCGCCGCGTCCATCCGTTCGAGGTAGGAATTCGCCGCTATCACCCGTCCGTTGGTTGAAAGCACCGCGGCCGGAAGTCCCATCAGTTCAAGCGCGGATGTGGTCGCCTCGGCCCGCTCGAGATGCAGCCGCCCGGCGACCAGACTGGCGCGGGCCAGATGCGGCCGCAATGCATCGAGTTGCGCGATCTCCTTCTGGCGGTACGTCCCGTCCTTCATCCATTTCTGAAACACGAAGGTGGCAAGCTCGCCGGTCGGCATGGCGATGGCCGAGCAGAGATGGGCGCCGATCCCGAACTCGCGCAACATGACGCGTGCCGGATCGCGGGCGATTTCCTCCGCGCTCATGTAGTCGTCGACCGGAATGAAGCTCGCAGGCTGGAGAGCGCAGGTCTTCTGCACACTGTCGGAGAATTTCCACATGTCGCCCGTGATGAACTTGTCGAACAAGGCTTTCATGTTCTCCAGCGTCACGCCGCGCGGCGGAGTGGTTTCGTTGAAGAAAAACAGTTGTGCGCTGGCGGAGGCGGACAGGTCGCAGGCCTCCTGAAGCACGGAATACCAGCGAATCGGCACGAATGCTGCCTCGTAGATCAGGTCGACAAGGTCGATCATGGCTGGCGGCGGCTCAATGGGTGCGGAGAGGGCGGAGCAACCTCCGCCGCGGACAGAGGCCACTATCCGATGGCTGCCGATAATCTCAAGTTGGCTCATTGCCGCACGTCCTTGTCTCGCGGACTCGATATCTTTCGGGGTCACCGATGATCACAAGCTTCTCTGTATGGCGCTCATACGGGCGACGCGGCAGAGGGTCGTCAGCGCGCGCGGCAGCGATGCGGAGCCTGTTGTGCTCCAGTCACAGCAGCGAAAAACCGGATTCGAACCATTGGGATATTTGCCGATCAGTCGTCATTTGACGACTGGCCGCAGCCGGCCGTACGGCGGCAATCTGCTGCACGGGAGCAGAAAAGTGAGGAATAATCATGTCCATTTTATTGAAAGCATTTCGGCTGGCGGCAATTTCAGGATTTCTGGCGGGATCGATCATTGCGACAGCCCCGTCGGCTTCAGCCTTCAGCCTCAACCCCGTTAAGGCCGCAAAAAGCATCGGGAAGGTGGCCGGGGGTGCCGTAAAGGGCGTCGGGAAGGTGGCCGGGGATGCCGCAAAGGGCGTCGGGAAGGCTGCAGGCGGAGTAGCCAAGGGCGTCGGCAAAGTAGCAGGCGGCGCGGTGAAAGTTGTCGGGAACGTCGCCGCCCACACAAGCGGAAAGATTGCGATGGGTGCAATCCGCGCCGGCCAGAAGACCGTCAAGGTCACCGGCAGAGCCGTCGTTTCCGGGGGCAAGACTTTGGGGAAAGGTGTCAAGACGGCAGCGAACAGCGCCAAGAAGCCACTCGGGGTGATTGGGCGGAACGCATTGCTGGCGACGCCCGCTGCTCCGGCGATCATGGCCAAACGGGCGGCCGATACTGCCAGACATGGTCCGCGTGCCAGCAGTTTCATGCCGACGCTGATCAGGAGATAGAGACATAAATCGACGTCTCATTATTTCATTTCTGGATCGAATCCGGAGAAGTCCCATGAAGAGAAACGTCAAACGGACCGTTGCGGTCATGGTGATGGGCTTGTTCGGAGCCTCCCTTGCCGCCACGACGGATTTCGCTGCAGCGCAGAACCGCATCAATGCGGGGCCTGTCGCGCAAATGCACGGCGGCAAGGCGTTTCTGAAGCCGGCGACCAGGTTGCAAGGCATGCGGTCGCAGCTCCAGCGTAATGAGGCTGCCAAAATGCAGCCTCTGACGCCGGGGCTAGACAAAACGCGCGCAAGCGCGGCTACGCAGAACAGGCAGGCGGTGAATCCGCAACTCAACAAACTTCAATCGATGCAGCAGCAGCTTAACAGCAATGCCAACAAGGCGCTGAACCCGCAGCCTCTGCCGCCGGGGCCAGACAAAACGCGCGCAAGCGCGGCTGCGCAGAACAGGCAGGCGGTGAATTCGCAACTCAACAAACTTCAATCGACGCAGCAGCAGCTCAACGGCAATGCATTCAACAGCAACGAAAAGAGGCTTCAACAGGCGCAGAGTCGCGCCGATAAAACAAGATCAATGATCGGCAAGCTTCAATCATCGCAGCAGCAGATCAACAGAAATATCATCGGTAACATGCGCTGAACTGAGAGTTAGCGCGCGACTGATTGATCAGATGGGGTGGGGAATGGATCGTCGGGAAGCATGCGCCGGCCGCGGGTTGGCGCGGTCGGCTTGGTGTGCGTCGGTTGCTGTTTGGGGCGTGTTTTGGCTGGCGCAGTTGGATTCAGTGGCGCAGTCGGCCGATATGGCGCTGAAGGCACCTCCGGCTGAAGAGGCCCAGAGCTATCCAGCCTATGGCTGGGCGGGGTGTTATGTCGGCGCCGGGATGGGGGTCGCGTCTTCGCGTTCCGATTGGGTTTATCGCAACAGCAATCCCTATACCTCCACCGGCAATCTTGATCCGCAGTTGATTGACGGTGCCGATTTCAAGGATCGCCGCGGCATCGTCGGCGCACAGGTCGGCTGCAATACGATGGTCTCGGGACCATGGCTTGTCGGCGCCGAACTGTCCTGGATGAGCAATCCGCTTCGCCAGGAGAAGAACAACAACTTCGATCCGGCGCAGGGCCAGGCCTTTGTCCCGCTGGAAACCTTCGTCACGACCGACATTCAATCCGTCTTCAACCTGACGGCGCGGCTCGGCTATGCCGTCAACGACAACTGGCTGCTGTATATGAAGGGCGGTTACGCCCTTGGCCAGATCCAGACTTCGGGATACCTCACGCCGAATTTCGGGATTTTCGACTGGAGCGACACGCGCTGGCACAACGGCTGGACGGTCGGGGCGGGTCTCGAATACCGGCTCTTTCGCAATATCACGGTCGGCGCCGAATACGCCTACACGCGGTTCGAGGGGAAGGATCATGTCGGCCGGCACGAGGTTATCGACACCACCCTCAATGTGCCGGCCAACCCGGTCGTTCACGGCGTGAGCGCCGACATGCACACGGTGATGGCGCGGGTCAATTTCGGCCTGAGCGATCCTGTCGGCACGCTGGAAAGCCCGCAGCAGGATCCGGGCCTTCCGGGTACGTGGTCGGCCTTCATGAGTACCGGTCCGCACTATTCGGCCTGGACCGGCACGCGCGGCGTGAACGTGTTCGCGCCCGATCGCGGCAAGGGCTATCAGGTTTACACGCCGACGCTGATCGGCATCGACTACGATGATTCCTCCTCAATGAAACTCGAAACTCGTTTCAAGGGCGGTCATGTCTACGCGCGGCACGAAACGGCGGGACAGCAGGCGACCTACAACGGTCCGATCGATTCCGAGGCCTCGGTTACTGCGACGCTCCAGAACTTCGAAACGTTTCAGCCGACGTTTGGCGTCGCCCTCAATATCCCGACCGGCACGTCGTATCTCCCGAACAACCAGCGTTTCGCGCGCATGGATCCCGACCTCGTCGACATCGGAAGTTATGGCGCCGGCTTCAACGTCAATCCGACGGCGGGGCTGGTTTTCGGCCTGAATGAAAATACCGCACTGTCGGTTTCGGGCGGCTATGCCTGGCAGGGCAGTTTCATGAGGGAGGGAATAGATCCGTCCGCCGCGACGGGGTTCGGCGTTTTCAACCTCAAGAACCAGATCGATCCGGGCAGCGTCTTTACAGCCAACGCCAATCTGAAGACGCAGATCGACAACCTCGCACTTGAGGGATCGTTTGCGTATATGTCGGAAACGGTCGTGAAGGTCGATGGCGTCGCCAACGGCAAGGCCGGCGATCGTTATGTGAGCAACCTCGTCGCGCAATATCAGTTCGATCCGCAATGGGCGCTGGTGATGAGCGTGTCGCATACATTCCAGGAAAAGAACCAGATCCCCGGGATCTTCGCTCCTCTTGTGGTGGAGCGGCGCAATTCCAACAGCCATCTCGTGATCGGCTCGGTCGAGCCGTCCTTTCTGATCACCGAACAGCTGAAGCTCGCGGCGAATTACAGCTTCCTCTACCGTTCGGATAATTTCTACGATCAGATCAATGCTGAATTCATTCCGGCAAAAACCAAGCACTCGGTTGGTGGGAGCGCGACCTATACGGTCTCGCCGCACGCCTCGATCGAGTTGAAGGGAGGTTATTCCTGGGTGCGTCAGGACACCGGCGCGTTCCTCGAAACCTCGACCGTTCCGGCGGAAGTACGAGAATATCTTCCGCCGCAGCTAAGTTACCGCGCCTGGACGACCGCGCTGACAGCGAACCTGCAATTCTGAGAGGATAGAAAATGCGCTACGCGATCGCTATCACCTCGGCGGCATGCGGGGGACTGATGTGGGCGTTCACTGCAGGCGCCTTTGCGAAACCCGCACAACCTGCGCCCGCCTCGCCCCAAAGGGCCGTCCAGGCGCCAAAACCGCCTCAGCGCTGCCTGCGCGCACTCGATGGCAGCTGTACCAAACTGGCGGTCGTCGAATCCGTGCGGCGGCGTGCGATAATTTTCTCGACGTTGCGCGTGTCCTATTACGGCACCCCGGCGGGAACGATACCGGGAGGCATCGGGATCGAGCGTTTCTTCCGCGATGATCCCATCCTGTTCGGGCTGCCGACGGTCGTTTACGGTCCGGGACCCTGCTGTATCCTGCGAACCAGATGATCACGCGGAGAAAAGCCCTCTGCTTTCATCCTGTCCGACGGTTCAGTGCGACCGCGCAAGGCAGAACGCTACGACCTGCTCCAGCGCGCTCTTCATCGGCGACGGCGGAAACAGCGCCAGCGCATCGACCGCCATCGCGCCGTAGTGCTGGGCGCGGTTGAGGGTATCCTCGAGCGCGCGATGCTTGGTCATCAATCCGATGGCGTGATTGAGATCGTTGTCGCCGATCTCGCCTTCCTCGAGCGCTCGCACCCAGAATTCGCGCTCGGTATCGTTGCCGCGGCGGAACGCCAGCACCACCGGCAGCGTGATCTTGCCCTCGCGGAAATCGTCGCCGACGTTCTTGCCGAGCTTTGCCGACTTGCCTCCGTAATCGAGCACGTCGTCGACGAGCTGGAAGGCGATCCCGAGGTTCATGCCGAAGGAGGCCGCCGCCGTCTCTTCGGCTTTCGGACGTCCGCCAAGTACCGGGCCCACTTCGCAGGCGGCGGCGAACAGCTCGGCGGTCTTGCCACGAATGACCGCGAGGTATTCATCTTCGGTGGTGGCGGTGTTCTTCGCCGCCGCGAGCTGCATGACCTCGCCTTCGGCAATGGTGGCGGCAGCCGATGACAGGATGTCGAGCGCGCGCAGCGAGCCGACTTCGACCATCATGCGAAACGCCTGCCCGAGCAGGAAGTCGCCGACCAGAACGCTGGCTTCGTTGCCCCACACCATGCGCGCCGACAGCTTGCCGCGGCGCAGTTCGCTCTCGTCGACCACGTCGTCGTGGAGCAGGGTCGCGGTGTGCATGAATTCCACGGAGGCTGCGAGCTTGACGTGACCCTCGCCGGAATAGCCGGCGAGGTGGGCCATCGCCAGCGTCAGCATCGGGCGCAGCCGTTTGCCGCCGGACGAGATCAGGTGGTTCGCGACCTCCGGGATCATCGTGACGTCCGATCCGGTCCGCGACAGGATGGTGGCGTTGACGCGTTCCATGTCGGCGGCGACGAGCTCGACGAGCTGGTCAACGGAGCCTGTCGAGTGGCTTTCGAATGGGACAATGACCGCCAAGCTGGGGATCTCCGAATTACTCTGTCCGCGCCATTTGCGGCTGTTACAATAGAAAGTGGCGGTTGGCGCGGCAAGCGCAGGTAGTTGTTGACATGTAGCGGTTGACATGGGCCACAGGGCCGTGAAGCTGCGCGAGGCGCGGGAGAATGCGGGATTGCGCGAACTGGTCCGAACCAACGACGTGGTGCTGGTGTCGGCGGTCAGCGCGCTGCTGGATGGCGCCGACCTCCATTACCTGGTGCTGGACCAGAACATGAGCGTGATCGAGGGGTCGCTCGGCATCCTGCCGCGCCGCATTCTGGTGCATGACGAGGACAACGCCGAGGCACGCCGGCTTCTCGTCGAAGCGGGGCTGGGCCACGAATTGCGGCCCGACGATGCCGGACGATGACCGGCGCACGATCTGAGGATGCATTTCTTGGCGGTCGGTTGCGGCTGTACCAGCCCTTGTCCGGCCATCGCGCCGGCCACGACGCGATGCTTCTGGCCGCTGCGACGCCGGGCAAAAGCGGCGATCATGTCGTTGATTTCGGAGCGGGCGTCGGCGCGGCCGGGCTCGCGGTGGCGACGCGCCTTGCCGGCATCGATCTGACGCTGGTCGAACGCGACGAAATCCTCGCCGATCTGGCGCGCCGCAACGCGGTTCACAACGCGATCGCGGCGCGGGTCTGCACCCTCGATATCGCAGCCGGAGCGGAGGCTTTCGCAGGCGCCGGTCTCGGTCCCGACAGCGCCGACGTGGTGCTGATGAATCCTCCGTTCAACGATTCGGAGCGGCATCGGCCATCGCCAGATGAGAACCGTCGCGCGGCCCATGTCGCGGAGCCCGTCACGCTCGACAGTTGGGTCCATGCGGCTCGTCGGGTGCTGAAATCCGGCGGTGTGCTCAGTCTGATCTGGCGCAGCGACGGTCTGGCCGAGGTGTTGGCCGTGCTCGGTCGCGGCTTCGGCGGTGTCGCGATTCGGCCTGTTCATCCGGATGCCGGCAAGCCTGCGATCCGCATCCTGGTTCGTGCTGTCAAAGGGAGCCGCGCGCCGCTCAGGCTTTGTCCGGGTTTGATGCTCGCCGACGAGACGGGCCTGCCGAGCAAGGAGAGCCGCGAGATTTTGGCCGGCGCGCAGGTCTTGGCGATGTGACGGCAGATGAGCCGTTGTGCACGGCGCTCGCGCATCCTTTGCGGCCGTTTGAAGCAGATGTGAGGTAAAAGGCTTTGAGAAGACTACCGATAATCATCTCAGCTGCATACATCCTTGTGTAACTTCCGGCGGTTGCATGGTGCAGAACCGCCGGAGCGCAAGGAGCCGGCATGAGAGCAGCGCTGATGAAACTGATTCCCACGCGATGGCGTCCCGGCACCACGGTTGTGCCGGTGGTGCGATTGTCCGGCGTGATCGGCGCCGTCACGCCGCTCCGGCCAGGCATGACGCTTGGGGGCGTCGCCAAGACGCTTGAGCGGGCGTTCGCTGTGAACGACGCCAAAGCGGTGGCGGTGGTGATCAATTCGCCGGGCGGCTCGCCAGTGCAGTCGCGCCAGATTTACCTGCGCATCCGGCAGCTCGCAGAGGAGAAAAAGCTTCCTGTGCTGATGTTTGTCGAGGATGTCGCAGCCTCGGGCGGCTACATGATCGCCTGCGCGGGCGACGAAATCTTCTGCGATCCGTCCTCGATCCTCGGTTCGATCGGCGTGGTCGGCAGCAGCTTTGGCTTTACCGAGCTGATCAAGAAGATCGGCGTCGAACGCAGGCTCTATACGTCGGGTGAACACAAGGCGACGCTCGATCCGTTCCTCCCCGAAAATCCCGACGACGTGGCTCGCCTGAAGGCGATACAGCGCGAGATTCACGGCACCTTCATCGAACTGGTCAAGGCAAGCCGCGGGGCGCGGCTGAAAGGCACGGACGATCTTCTGTTCACGGGCGAATACTGGGCGGGAGAGCGCGCGGTCGCGCTCGGCCTGGCGGACGCGATCGGCGATCTGCGTTCGACGTTGCGGGCGCGGTTTGGCGACAAGGTCGTGACTCCGCTGATCGCGCCATCGAGCGGTTTCCTGGCGGGGCTGCTCGGCCGCAAGCCGGGAGCCGGAACCCTGGCCGCGCTCGATGGAATCGCGGGGATGCCTGACGACCTGATTTCCGCGCTGGAAACCCGGGCGATTTGGGCCAAATTCGGCTTTTAGAGGCTGCCGCGCCGAAATTCGGCGCTATTTGGTGATGAAACAGCGATTGCGGGAACGATCAGGTTGGGCGAGAATATAGCCGAATGGGGGTCCGACAACGAAGGAAGAGGATCGACCGATGCCGCCGCTGATTGCACTTGCAGCTACCCTCGGTGGACTAGTCGCGTTCCGCTGGCTCTACAACACCGCCAAGCGGATCAATCAGGAGCTTGACGAGGCGCGGATGGCCCGTGTTGCAGAGCCGGCGCGCCGCGATATTCCGACCCTGCGGCGCGATTCCCGCACCGGTGCCTACCGGCCCGACTGACACGACTGAGACGGGCGCGCGAACGGCCTTGCCGTTCGCCTGACCCCGTTAAGAATAGCAGGCGCCCATGCCTCTCTGGTCCCGGCGGCAAGTCCGGCGGCCCGGGCTGCACGGGTCGTGCCGCCATTAGCTGGAATGTCGGCCGTTTTCGTTAACCGTTGTCCCGCCATCGCTTGATTTGGGTTTCCGCGGCCGATACGGTCGCCGCGCTTTCACCCGAATCTCCGACAAGTCCGATGGATACCCTGCCTCCGCACATGCGCCCGGAACGCTCGTTCCAGGGCTTGATCCTGACCCTGCAACGCTACTGGGCGGACTATGGCTGCGTGATTTTGCAGCCCTATGACATGGAGGTGGGGGCGGGCACCTTCCATCCCGCGACCACGCTTCGCGCGCTGGGGCCGAAACGCTGGAATGCGGCCTATGTGCAGCCCTCGCGCCGTCCCAAGGACGGCCGCTACGGCGAGAATCCCAACCGCCTGCAGCACTATTATCAGTTTCAGGTGATCCTCAAGCCGTCGCCGCCGGACATCCAGGACCTCTATCTGAAATCGCTGGCCGCGATCGGCGTCGACAGCGCGCTACACGACATCCGCTTTGTCGAGGACGATTGGGAAAGCCCGACGCTGGGGGCGTGGGGTTTGGGGTGGGAGTGCTGGTGCGACGGCATGGAAGTCAGCCAGTTCACCTATTTCCAGCAGGTGGCGGGCGTCGAATGCGCTCCGGTGGCGGGCGAACTCACCTACGGGCTGGAGCGGCTGGCGATGTTCGTGCAGGGCGTCGACCGCGTCTACGATCTCAATTTCAACGGCCGCGAGGGCGCCGACAAGGTGAGCTACGGCGATGTGTTCCTGCAGGCCGAGCAGGAATATTCGCGGCATAACTTCGAGCACTCCGATACCGCGATGCTGTTCGAGCAGTTTAGGATGGCCGAAAGCGCGTGCAAAACATATCTCGATGCCGGCTGGCAGGACGATCCGAAGCAGCCCGGCAAGCATGAGGCGCACCTGATGGCGCTGCCGGCCTACGACCAGTGCATCAAGGCGAGCCACGTCTTCAATCTGCTCGACGCGCGCGGCGTAATCTCGGTGACCGAGCGGCAAAGCTACATCCTGCGCGTGCGCGACTTGGCGAAGGCCTGCGGCGAGGCGTGGCTCCATACCGACGCGGGCGGCGTCTAAGCGAATGCCCGATCTTCTGTTCGAACTTTTCTCCGAGGAAATTCCCGCGCGCATGCAGGCGAAGGCGGCGGACGACCTGCGCAGGATGGTCACCGACAAGCTCGTCGCCGAGGGTCTTGTTTATGAGGGCGCGAAAGCCTTCGTCACGCCGCGTCGCCTCGCGCTCACCGTGCATGGCATTCCCGCGCGTCAGCCCGATCTCAAGGATGAGCGCAAGGGACCGAAGGTCGGCGCGCCCGACGCCGCCGTGCAGGGCTTTTTGAAAGCCGCGGGGCTGAAGTCGCTGGACGAAGCCAAAATCCAGCGCGATCCGAAGAAAGGCGATTTCTACGTCGCGCTGATCGAGAAGCAGGGACGGCCCGCGATCGAGGTGCTGGCGGAACTCCTTCCGGTGATCGTGCGCACTTTCCCATGGCCGAAGCAGATGCGCTGGGGCGAGCGTTCGGCCAGGCCCGGCGCGCTGACATGGGTGCGGCCGCTGCATTCGATCGTTGCTACCTTCGGCATGGAGACTGAGGAGCCGGACGTGGTGCCGTTCGACGTCGCCGGCATCACAGCGGGGCAGGTGACGCGCGGTCACAGGTTCATGGCGCCGGACGAATTCAGCGTGCGGCGCTTTGAGGATTACGAAGCGAAATTGCAGGCGGCGAAGGTCGTGCTCGATCCGCAGCGACGCAAGGACATCATCCTCGCCGACGCGAAAGAACTGGCGTTCGCGCAAGGCTATGAGCTGATCGAGGATCAGGCGCTGCTTGACGAGGTCGCGGGCCTCGTCGAATGGCCGGTGGTGCTGATGGGTTCGTTCGACAAGGAATTTTTGTCGATACCGGGCGAGGTGATCCGCGCCACCATCCGCAACAACCAGAAGTGTTTTGTCGTCAACGATCCAAAGACCAGTAAGCTCGCCAACAAATTCATTCTCGTCGCCAACATCGAGGCGAGTGACGGCGGCAAGGCGATCGTCGCCGGCAACGAGCGCGTCATCCGCGCGCGGCTGTCGGATGCGAAGTTCTTCTACGAGACCGACCTGAAGACGAAGCTGGAAGACCGGCTGCCGAAGTTCGAGCAAATCGTGTTTCATGAAAAGCTCGGCACCCAGGCCGAGCGGATCGCGCGCATCGAACGTCTGGCCGCCGAGATCGCGCCGCTGGTCGGTGCTGATGTCGAGAAAGCGAAGCGTGCGGCGCGTTTGTGCAAGGCCGATTTGTTGACCGAAGTCGTCGGCGAATTTCCCGAACTGCAGGGCCTGATGGGAAAATACTACGCGCTTGCACAGGGCGAGGATGCGTCCGTCGCCGCGGCGTGCGAGGAGCACTACAAGCCGCAGGGACCGAACGACCGCGTGCCAAGCGATCCTGTTTCCATTGCAGTCGCGCTCGCCGACAAGATCGACACGCTGGTCGGTTTTTGGGCGATTGATGAAAAGCCCACGGGCAGCAAGGATCCCTATGCGCTGCGACGCGCGGCGCTGGGGGTGATCAGGCTAATACTGGAAAATAATCTTCGAATAAATTGGTTAAGAAAATTGCCTGCCGTTGCAACTGCGAAGCTTCTTGTCGATTTGAGGTTTATGCAGTTGACCGAACAGCATCATCAGCTCAAAAAACTTGAAGCAATAGGATTTGACAGTCAGACTATTCAGCAACTCGAGCAATTTTTAGTACAAGAAGCTGGGCGTGATGCTGCGATCAAATTCGCCGATGCGACGGCTAATTTTGCGTGGGAACTATTTAATAATCTTCTCGCCTTCTTCGCCGATCGTCTGAAAGTCCAGCTCCGCGAGCAGGGCGCGCGGCACGATCTTGTCGATGCGGTGTTTGCCTTAGAAAGACAAGACGATTTGCTGATGATCGTCCGCCGCGTCGAGGCACTCGGAAAATTCCTCGACACCGATGACGGCAAGAACCTGCTCGCCGGGACGAAGCGCGCGTCGAACATCCTTGCCATCGAGGAGAAGAAGGACAAGCGCACGTTCGATGGTGCACCGGATGCATCGCTTTACAGGCTCGACGAAGAGAAGGCGCTGGCCAAGGCCATCGATCAGGCAAAGGTTGAAGCAAGCGCTGCTGTCGCCAAGGAAGATTTCGCAGCCGCCATGGCTGCGATGGCGAAACTGCGGCCGGCGGTCGATGCCTTCTTCGACAGGGTAAAGGTCAACGACGACGACCCTGATATCCGTGAGAATCGCCTGAAGCTGCTCAACGAAATTCGCGCCGCGACACGCACGGTCGCCGATTTCTCCAGGATTCAGGATTGACGTTGCAACCGTGCCCGCGCCCCTCGCGGTAAACCGGAAACCCCGTCCCTGGAGGTGACGGGACGGGGCCCCGGCTGCCCGCGTGGCGGCGGCTCCGATCGTGCCGCTGTTGTCACGCGAACTGACCTTGAAAACCGACCGCGCCTTCGCCCGCGACGGGAGCGGTCCCGGAAGCTCAGTCGACCACCTGCATGATGCGGCGCGTGCGCGGCTCGATCAGAACGGTTTCGCCATTCACGACGGTGTAGCGATAGGGCGTCGCGCCGAAACGCTGTGGCACGTCGTAGAGGGTTATGCCTTCGTCAGCCAGGACCGCGCCGATGACGATGTTTTGCGGAACGGTGTAAGAGGGGATGCGCTCGGTCACGACGTATTCGCGAAACGCCGGAAGTTGCTCCTCGACAATCCTGCCATTGGCATCGACTTCGACCGGCTGGGTAACGACCATCTCAGTCGACGGCGCAGCGCCGACCGTGACGCCTTGCGCGTGAGCAGCGAGCGTCGTGCCAAGTAGCGTCGCACCAAGTGTCGTGCCGAGTACAGTCGCAAGTGCGGCAACAGCCGCAGCGGTATGTCTCATGATCGACCTCCTTTGCAGAGCCGAATGCGCGCAGCCGAGGCGCACAGTCGGGTTGTCATGCCAATTCATCCTGCCTGCTAACGTTCCCCTCTTCAGCTTGGCATTTCTGCGGCGATTTTCGGCAATGTCACAAATGAGGCGGAACCCCAGATCGACCGCAGCCGCTATCATGAAGCTAGCGCGGCAGATAAGGTTTTCCGCGATTCGCAAATCGCATCAGTGGAGATTCTCTCAATGGTCATCACGGCAGCGCATATCCAGCCCATCGTGGCATTGATCGCAGGCATCCTGATCCTGTTGATGCCGCGCTTCCTCAATTTCGTCATTGCCATCTATCTCATCTTCGTCGGCCTCCAGGGCCTCGGCGTGTTGAAGATGCTTCACCTCTGATGCTTGGGATGGCCACTCGCACGCTTTAGCGGAGCGCGTCGCATTCGAGGGATACGCAGGCGGGTTGCGCGTCCGATCAGGTTCGACCGCTGCTCGTGATAACGATCGCGAAAAGCGATCCGAATGTCCTTGCCTTCCGACATGAACAGGTATTCAGTCCTTCAGTCGTCAAGAACGGCTGTGTCCGCCAGAGCATGATCCCGAAAAGCGGGAACTGGTTTTTATCATGCTCAACCGGAGGGATAGATTAGCGTCCCATTCAACGCGGTTGAACCGGACGCTAAGGACATGAAACGCGCATGGTGTACCGGCGGACCCAGCAGGTCGTGAAGCGCCTCGCCGCGCGTCGCCGCGCCATTTTGACGGCGGCGCGGGATACGGCCAGCAGCGGCGGCATGGCAGCGGTGCAGATCGCACCGGTCGCGGTTCGCGCCAACGTCGCCGCCGGCACGGTCTATCGTTATTTTCCCTCGAAGGCGGATCTGATTTCAGAACTGATAAAGGAAGTTTCGCGCGACGAACTGGCGGCGATAAGCACCGCCGCCGAGGCAGCGCCGGGGCCGTCCTCGGCGCTCGCTGCCGCGCTCGCGACCGTTGCGGTGCACATGGTGTCGCACCGTAAACTGGCGTGGGGCATTCTGGCGGAGCCGATCGATGTCGATGTGGCGGTGACGCGTCTGGCAAGCCGCCGCGAGATCGCCGGCGAGATCGAGAAGCGCATCATCGCCGCCGTGCGGGCCGGACATCTGCCGGCGCAGGATACGTCGCTGGCTGCGACCGCTCTGCTTGGCGCACTGCAGGAATCGCTTGTCGGTCCGCTGACACCCGACAACCTCGATGATCCGGCAAAGCTGCGCGACGTGGTGCAGACCGCCACCTTGCTGGCGTTGCGCGCGGTCGGCGTGACCGATGCACGCGCCCGTGGGCTTGTGGTGCAGGCTGCCCTGCCGACGATGATGCCGGCAGGGGAGCGCGCGGGCTAAAATTCATGGAAGACTTTCCGCTTCTGACGGACTCAGAAGCAAGGCTCCATGATTTTATTTTGACGCATTCCTAGACGCGAACCGTATCCATCCTCGGGTCAAGCCAGAGGACATGCTTCGCTCGAAACGCGACAGGGGCGTTACTTGATCTTGCCGTCCTTGTCGAACTGCGAGACGTAGGCCCAGAGATTGTCGAGTTCGCTCTGCTTGGTGATGCCGGCGAACACCATTTTGACGCCCGGAACCTTGGCCTTGGGATTCTTGATGTATTCCTCGAACTCCGTCTGATTCCAGGTAATACCGGAATTCTTCATGGCGTCCGAATAAGAATAACCTGCTTCGGTACCGGCCTTGCGTCCATCCAGGCCATTGAGGTCAGGTCCGACCTTGTTTGCAGCGCCCGGGCCGATGGCATGACAGGCCATGCACTTGTTGAAGGCGGTCTTTCCGGCTTCTACGTCCGCCGCGGACGAACTGCCTACGCTAGCAAGCGCGAAACCGAGGACGGTCAATGCGGAGATGGCGAACGTTTTCATGGAGACCTCTGAGTTCCTAGTGATGGCTTCAGGCTGAAGCAGGTTGGGATTTACCTTTCCGGAGAGGAAAGGTCGGTGGCTGTATTCTGTAGCACGCAGGTCGTGCGACAACCTTGGATGCGAACCGCAGAATCGAAGGATACCACCGATCTTAGAATGATTCGAGTGTGATTTAGGCGCAAAAAAGGCCATCTGGCGGGCCCGCCGGGTGCGCGGCAGCCGATTCAATATTTTAGCCAGTCGCGCTCCGGGCGCGACCTTATCGCGCAACCATAGCATTCGGCCGAAACCCGAACAATCCTGTTTAACGAGGGGCCGACGATGCTTACACAAGACATAGGAAATGTGGTTGATCCAACGGGTTTGTTGCGACCCGCGATCAGATTCGCAACGCCGGAGCGCCTGCCATATGACCATCATGATGCCCGCATCGGATCAAGCGGTGCTCGATCGCCGAGATGCCATCGTCGCGGACTTGCGCGCGATCGTGCCCGGAGAAGGCGTGATCTCCAGCGCCGCGGAAATGCTGCCGTATGAATCGGACGCCCTGACCGCCTATCGTCAGCCGCCGATGGTGGTGGTTTTGCCGGAAACCACGGAGCAGGTGTCGCGCGTTCTGAAATATTGCTTCGACAACGGCATCAAGGTGGTTCCGCGCGGCTCCGGCACCTCGCTGTCGGGCGGCGCGTTGCCGCTGCAGGATGCGGTGCTGCTGGGACTCGGCAAATTCAAGCGCATCCGCGAGATCGATTTCGACAACCGCGTCGTCGTCACCGCACCCGGCGTCACCAATCTCGCCATCAGCCAGGCGGTGGCCCATGCGGGTTTCTATTACGCGCCCGATCCGTCATCGCAGATCGCCTGCTCGATCGGCGGCAACATCGCGGAGAATTCCGGCGGCGTTCACTGCCTGAAATACGGCATGACCACCAACAACGTGCTCGGCTGCGAACTGGTGCTGATGTCGGGAGAAATCCTGCGGGTCGGCGGCAAGGCGCCGGAGAACGCGGGTTACGACCTGATGGGCATTATCACCGGCTCCGAAGGGCTGCTCGGCGTCGTTACCGAAGTCACGGTTCGTATCCTGAGAAAGCCGGAAACCGCGCGGGCGTTGATGGTCGGCTTCGCGCAGGTCGAAGCAGCCGGCGAGTGTGTCGCGAAGATCATCGGCGCCGGCATCATTCCCGGCGGCATGGAGATGATGGACAAGCCCGCGATCCATGCCGCGGAAGCCTTCGTTCATGCCGGCTATCCGCTCGACGTCGAGGCGCTGCTGATCATCGAGCTCGACGGTTCTTCGATCGAGGTCGATGAACTCATCAGGCGGGTCGAGGCCATCGCGCTGGGTTGCGGATCGACCACCTGCCGGATCTCCGGTTCGGAAGCCGAGCGCGACCTGTTCTGGGCCGGCCGCAAGGCGGCGTTTCCGGCGGTCGGCCGCATCTCGCCGGACTACCTGTGCATGGACGGCACCATTCCGCGCGGCGCGCTGCCGCGGGCGCTCGCCCGCATCCGCGAGCTCAGCGAGAAATACGGCCTCGGCGTCGCCAACGTGTTTCATGCGGGCGACGGCAATCTTCATCCGCTTATTCTTTACGACGCCAACAAGCCGGGAGAGATGGACAAGGCGGAGGCGTTCGGCGCGGAGATCCTACGCTGCTGCGTCGAGCTTGGCGGCGTTCTGACCGGCGAACACGGCGTCGGCATCGAAAAGCGAGACTTGATGCCGCATATGTTCAGCGAGGTCGATCTCGACCAGCAGCAGCGGCTGAAATGCGCGTTCGACCCGCAGGGGCTGCTCAATCCGGGTAAGGTGTTTCCCACGCTGCACCGCTGCGCCGAACTCGGGCGCGTCCACGTCCACCGCGGCAAGCTGGCGTTTCCGGATCTGCCGAGGTTTTGAGGGTGGTAGTTGAGATAGAAGATTGATGAGAAAACTCGGCATTGCATTCGGGCACGAATTGCTCTCTTTCCCCAACAGATCGCGCTTGCGCGATCTGAATCATGGATGGCGCATATCGGGCCGGCCCGACATGCGCCGGGGGAGAGGTGGAGAGGGGGGTAATCCCAGCTCCAGATTTCGTTGCTTACCCCCCTCCCTGACCCTCCCCCACAAGGGGGGAGGGAACACAGCAGTCTGCGGGCAGCCGTGACCGTGCTGCGCATCCGCGACGCCGCCGATGTCGAAGCCGCCGTGCGCGCCGCGATCGCCGACGAACAACCGCTCGAGATCATCGGTCACGGTTCGAAGCGGCCGATCGGCCACGCGATGGCGACCAATGCGGTGCTCGACGTCTCGGCGCTGAATGCGGTGACGTCCTATGAGCCCAACGAACTCATCATCACGGTGCAGGCCGGTGCCGCGCTGGATGAGGTACTGTCGCTGCTCGATTCAAGCAATCAGCAGTTCGCGTTCGAGCCGATGGACACCGCCGCGCTGCTCGATGCTCGCTCCGGCCGCGGCACCATCGGCGGCATGATCGGGGCGGGGCTCGCCGGCCCGCGCCGCATCAAGGCCGGCGGCGCGCGCGATCATCTGCTTGGCGTTCACGCGGTCTCCGGCTTCGGTGACAGTTTCAAGGCTGGCGGCCGGGTGGTGAAGAACGTCACCGGATACGATCTCTGCAAGCTGCTGGCGGGATCGTGGGGCACGCTCGCGGTCATGACAGAGGTGACGCTCAAGGTGATGCCGAAAGCCGAGACGGAACGCACGCTGGTGATGCGCGGTCTCGACGACGTCGCCGCCAACCGGGCGATGACGGCGGCGCTGGGTTCGCCGTACGACGTCTCGGGGGCGGCGCATGTGCCGGGCACGGCTCTCGGGGCCGCGCAGGACGCGCTGGCTAGCCTCACAACCGTGGGAAAGGCAGTAACGCTGTTGCGGCTGGAAGGCATCGCCGCCTCGGTCGCTCACCGCGCCTCGGCGCTCGCAGCCGACCTTGCTTCGTTTGGAACTGCCGAACTCGTCGAAGGCGCGCAGTCGGCGGCTCTGTGGCGCGATATCCGCGACGTCATGCCGTTCGCGGCCGGCGGCGCGTTAGGCGCGTATCCGGTGTGGCGGATCGTCTGTCCGCCGGCGCGAGGCGGTGCGTTCGGTCAGGCGCTGGCGCGCGAGACCGGCGGCGAGGTGATCTACGACTGGGGCGGCGGCTTGATCTGGGCGGCGCTGCCGCCCTCGGTCGATGCTCACGCCTTGGCTCTGCGCCGGGGACTCGCCGCGATCGGCGGCCATGCGACCCTGCTGCGGGCCGACGAGGGAACGCGGCGCGCGGTCGACGTGTTTCATCCGCAGGCGAAAGGCGTCGCTGCATTGTCCGAGCGGGTGCGGCAGAGCTTCGATCCGAAAAGCATTCTCAATCGCGGCAGGCTGACCCGGACCCTGATCTCATGAAAACCGAATTCACGCCCGCGCAACTGGCCGATCCGGATATCGCCGAGGCCGACAAGATCCTGCGCAAATGCGTGCATTGCGGGTTCTGCACGGCGACGTGTCCGACTTATGTGCTGCTTGGCGACGAGCTCGACAGTCCGCGCGGCCGGATTTACCTGATCAAGCAGATGCTCGAAAAGAACGAGCCGCCGACCGCGGAGGTCGTGAAGCACATCGACCGCTGCCTGTCATGCCTCGCCTGCATGACGACCTGTCCCTCAGGCGTCAACTACATGCATCTGGTCGATCAGGCGCGGGTCAAGATCGCGAAGGAGTACGAACGACCGCTTCCCGAACGGCTGCTTCGAATGGTTCTGGCCTATGTGCTGCCGCGGCCGCAACTGTTTCGGGCCAGCATGATCCTGGCGCGCTTCGGCCGGCCCTTCGCGGCGCTGCTGCCGGGCTCGAAAGCCGGTGCGACGACGCCGACGTTCCTGCGCAGAATCAAGGCGATGCTGGCGCTTGCGCCGGCGTCACTGCCGTCTTCCGGAGCGGCCGCCGGCAGTGTGTTCCCGGCGAAGGGTTCGAGGCGCGGCCGCGTCGCGCTGCTGCAAGGCTGCGCCCAGCAGGTGCTGGCGCCGCGTATCAACGAGGCGGCGATCAGCCTGTTGACCCGTCACGGCGTCGAGGTGGTGCTGGTTGCGGACGAGCAGTGTTGCGGCGCGCTGACGCATCACATGGGCGACGACCGGGATGCGCTGGCGCGGGCGCGGGCCAACATCACGGCCTGGCTCCGTGAGGCGGAACGCGGCGGCCTCGATGCCATCGTGGTGACGGCGTCCGGCTGCGGCACAGTCATCAAGGACTACGGTTACCTGTTGCGGCAGGACTGCGATTACGCCGCTCCGGCCGCGAGGGTCTCAGGCCTTGCCAAGGACATCACCGAGTACATCGCGAGCCTCGATTTGCCTGCGCCGCAGAGGCGCAGCGATCTCGTCATCGCCTATCATTCCGCCTGTTCGCTTCAGCACGGGCAGAAAATCACGCAGCTTCCGAAAGATTTGCTTTCCAAGAATGGATTCGTGGTGAAAGATATACCCGAGAGTCATTTGTGTTGCGGTTCGGCGGGGACGTACAACATTCTCCAGCCTGACATTGCGAACAGCTTGCGCAACCGGAAGGTCGCCAATATCGCGAGCGTCAAGCCGGACATGATCGCTACGGGCAATATCGGGTGCATGGTCCAGATTGCCGGTGGAACGTCGGTCCCTGTTGTTCACACGATTGAACTTCTCGATTGGGCGACAGGCGGCCCCCGGCCAGGATTGAATTGATTGCCGGCAACAGGAGGACCACGATGGCTAAGAAATCCAGGAAGGCGAAGAGCGTTAAGGCCAAGAAGAGCAAGAAGAAGGCCGTAGCGACGAAGAGGAAATCGGCGAAGAAAACTGCGAAGAAGTCGGTGAAGACGGCTTCGAAAAAGAAGACGGCGAAGAAGAAATCAGCGAAGAAATCGGCCAAGAAATCGGCCAAGAAATCAGCAAAGAAATCGGCTAGGAAATCCGCGAAGAAGTCTCCGAAGAAAGCCGCCAGGACATCTTCCGGGACATCCGCAAGCAAGCCGGCGGCCAAACGACGGGCTTCGGCGAAAAAGGCCGCAGCCAAGCGAGCCGCGCCACGGCCTGCGTCGACCGCTTCCACGCTGGCCTCGAGTTGGGCGATGCCCGAGCCCGCTGCTCCTTCCTCGTCCCATGGTCACATGGATCATTCGACGGACCATACTCACGGGTCGGGTTCAGGCGAGAGCAACTAGAGGGAGCCGCTTCCGGACTCCATGAGGGGGCGGGAGACGTTACCCTCGGACCAGGCCGAGGGCCTGCTCGAAAGCTGGAGCGTCCCGATTCCGATGTTCGCATGTCGTGCGATGACCCTTGGTGCGAACTTCGGAATCTAAGGGAACACTGGCAAACCTGACTTGAGCCGGGTCGCAGCGTCGCCGCTGCGGCCCTTTTCATTTGCAAGAAAGTCCGGCTCGGAAATCTCGTCCGCCGGTTGCTGGTTCCGTCCGGTGCGATGTGCCCGCGGAAGCGTGGGAGTTGGTTCGCGCCGCTTCGCTCTTGTGAGCGAGACGCCGTGATGCCGACGAACAAAAGTGTTGCAAACAGGCTTCGGCGCACAGATAGGCGGCAAATGCCCGCTATTTCGGCTTCCCGGTTTTCAGCGGGGACCTCATTCTTGGTTAACGAAAAGGAAATCGGTTTCGGTCAAATTTCCCCTTCTTCGCGGCCTCTGTGATTTTGTCGCGGCCTTCAAGATTGGGGTGGCTTTTCGGGTGGACGGGGGTTCGTCATGAAGAGAGTGATTCTGGCGGCAGCGGCGCTGGCGCTGACGGCAAGCTCGGCGCTAGGGGCGGACATGGCGGTGAAGGCCTACAAGGCGCCGCCTCCCGTCGCATTTGATCCGTGGGACATCGCCTTCGGCGCCGGCGTGGTGAGCGACTACGTGTTCCGTGGCGTGACGCAGTCGAACCACAAGCCGTCGGTGACCGCTTACTTCGAGCCTCGCTATAACCTCACCAAGGACCTGCAGCTCTACGTCGGCTCTGCGGTCGAGAGCATCTCTTTCGCCAACCGCGCGGCGGCAGAGGTCGATGTCTACGGCGGCATCCGACCGACTTTCGGCGCCTTCGCCTTCGACTTCGGCGTCTGGGGTTACCTGTATCCCGGCGGCGCCTGCTACTACGGCGCACCGACCGACACCGCAGGCCGCCTGCTGAGCGCTGAATGCGCGAACAACGTCCTCCTCAACGGCAACGTCATGAAGAAGGACGTGAGCTTCTTCGAAGGCTTCGCCAAGGTGAACTACACCGTCAGCGACAATTGGGCTGTCGGCCTGAACGAATACTACTCCCCGAACTTCCTGAACACCGGCGCGTGGGGTAACTACGCGTCGATCACCGCCAAGTACACCGCGCCCGCTGCCGCGTTCGGAGCTAGCGGCATCGGCATGTACGTGTCGGGTGAGTTCGGCCGCCAGTGGCTCGGAACATCGGACTCGTTCTATGGCACGGGTGTCGCTGCGGCGGGCTTCGCGGGTCCGTTTCCGAACGGCATCAAGTATGCCGATTACAACACCTGGAACATCGGCGTCGGTCTCACCTACAAGGTGTTTACGCTGGATCTGCGCTACTCCGACAGCGACCTGTCGAAGGGCAACTGCAACGCATTCACGTCCGATTTCACCGCGCCGCTCAATGGCAGCTTTACGAACAACAATCCGGGCGGCGCCGGTTCCAACTGGTGCGGCGCAACTTTCATCGCCAAGCTGTCGGCTGACCTGACTGCGATGACCAGCCTGAAATAAAACGCACCTTTAGTCGGAAGAGACGGTGCCGGTGCTGCGGCAGCGATGGTGGCGCGGCGCGGACTGCAAGCCGGGTGCAGGCTTCACGTCGGCTGATCCGCGCTGTAAAACGGCGGGTGCGATCGGCGTCGCGATCATCATTCAACGAGGGCAGATGGCAGCAAGGTTCGGCTTCCGGTTCGGTGTCGTCGCGGCTGCGGCCGCGATTGCAAGCATCGGTGCATTTCCGGCTTCGGCGCAGGATGGGTTTCCGTTCGGCCTCGAGATGACACTCGATGCGCCGCCCCAACCCGGCTCCAAGCGGGTGCCGTCGCTGGACATCGGCGATAGCGGCGAGGTCAGGCTCGAACTGTGGTGCAAGGGCGGCAAGGGGCAGTTCTCGGTTGCCGGCAACACGGTCATCTTCGCGGCCGGCCCGCTGGAGGACCGCGCCTGTCCGCCGGAGACAGCCAAGGTCGATGACGATCTGATCACGGCGCTTTCTGCCGCGAGCACCTGGGCGCGACAGGGCGATGAAATCTCGTTCGACGGACCGACCCCGCTACGTTTCCATCTCAATACGAATTAGCTGCGGTTTGCATTTGACGTCTCATCGAAGCGCGGCGCTTCCCCGGATGCGGCGCAGCGCGAAGCGGTACGATGCCAATCCGGGGTCGCAACAGTACGCACCGCAACGATCCGGGCCTGCGCGGCGTCACGTCGTGCCGCAGCGCGCCCGGGAGATCCCGGAAACGAGTTCTCAAACGGACGCTGAGAGGGTCGGGGAGGAAGCTATCATTTCCAGACCGATTTATCGGCGTTCCAGCGCTGCGCCTTGAAATGCTTGGCCAGCGCCTCCACGGCGCCGCTGTCGTCGGTCTCGGCGTCCTCGTCCTCTCCTGAGGACTGGTCGTCGGCCAGATTGAGCTTCGGCCCATCGCTTTCATCCGCGGTGGTCGTCGAGGGGACGCCGATCCAGAGCATCATGTGATCCGACCCGCCGGGCTTGTCGGGAGCGGGCAGCGCGGTCACCTCGATGGTATCGGTCAGTCCAAGCGCCGGAACCATTTCGCTTGGGCGCTTGAAGGTGAGAGTGAGCTTGCCGGTGTCATCACTCCATTTTGTCGATACCGGCTTTGCGTCCAGGGCTTTTTCCAGCACACCCGAGATGGCGGTCGCGAGCTTGTCGCGATTGAGCTTGCCATTGTCGCGCCATTCGGCCGCGGGGAAGCGGATGGTGCGGTCCATGTCGAACAGGCCGGCGCTCCAGCCGGCGGCGATCACGCCCGGCAACGATTTCAACCGGGCGATGAGGGAGGGCGCGCGCTCCGGATCGACATTGATGTCGATGACCTGAGCGCCGGCCCGCAGCGCCTCGCAGGTCACCTCGAGGCTGTTCAGCGCGACTTCGACGTTTTGTCCGCGCAGCCCTTTGAGCAGGTCTGCGGCCGCGTCGAGTTTGACTTTCACGGCGATCGCCTCGGGAGACACCTCGGTGAAATCCTTCGGCGTTGCGGTGATGCCGTCGTCGGTTGTCCGGCTCTCGTTGAACTCGGCCTCGCTGAGATCGGAATTGTCCGTCGATGTCACCTTGGTGACGGTCTGGCCGACGCTGACCCGGCCGTCGAACTCGAACGTATCGCCGGTAGGCTTGCGGGTGAGCGTCACCGTGACCGGCAGCTTGTCGCCGATGCTTTGGGTCGTGCCTGTCAGGGTCGAGCCGTTCACCGTGAGGTTGACGACGAAGCGATCCTTGCGATCGGAGCCTTTTTCCGCGGGGTAACACGCATCAAGGACGGCGCCCGTGACAGTCTTGCCCTGGCGGGTTTCCTTGAGGATGACGTCGGCGTTGCCCTCCATCAGCCCGTCGATGGAGGTGAAATATCGCACCTCGGCACCGCCGGGCGGTTTGGGAAGCGGCCTGTCCTGCGCGAACAGCAGGCTCGGTGAGATCGCCACCAGGCCGCCCAGACACCACAGCAGCGTGCGCATAGAGAATCCCCGTTTGTCGAATCGGCTGCACCCTAGAGTTTTTCACCGTTTCACGGAAACCGTCAAAAACTCCAGATTCTTGATCTGACGCGTTTTCTCACGCGAACCGGATTCCACGCCGGGTCAGGCCGAGGGCATGCTCCGCTCGAAAACGACACGAAACCCGCTTCGCCAAAAAAGAAGGCCGCCTGGAGGCGGCCTTCTGGCGAAGTCGTGCAAGTCGGCAGCGGCTCAGAAATCCATGCCGCCCATTCCGCCGCCGCCGGGCATGGCCGGCGCGGTCTCTTCCTTGGGCAGTTCGGCCACCATGGCTTCGGTGGTTACGAGCAGGCCCGCGACCGACGAGGCATCCTGCAACGCGGTGCGCACCACCTTGGCCGGATCGATGATGCCCTTGGCGACCATGTCGACATACTCTTCCTTCTGCGCGTCGAAGCCGAAGGTCTCGGTCTTGTTCTCGAGAACCTTGCCGACGACGATGGATCCCTCCATGCCGGCGTTTTCCGCGATCTGGCGGATCGGAGCTTCCAGCGCCTTCAGCACGATGTTGATGCCGGCCTGCACGTCCGGATTGTCGTTGGCGATACGGCCGACGGCTTTCCTGGCGCGCAGCAGGGCGGTGCCGCCGCCCGGCACGATACCTTCCTGCACGGCCGCGCGTGTGGCGTTGAGCGCATCCTCGACGCGATCCTTCTTTTCCTTGACCTCGACCTCGGTCGCGCCGCCGACGCGGATCACCGCGACGCCGCCGGCAAGCTTGGCCAGACGCTCCTGCAGCTTCTCGCGATCGTAGTCCGAAGTGGTCTCCTCGATCTGCGCCTTGATCTGTCCGACCCGCGCCTCGATGTCCTTCTTCTTGCCGGCGCCATTGACGATGGTGGTGTTTTCCTTGTCGATCAGTACTTTCTTGGCGCGGCCGAGCATGTTCAAGGTGACATTCTCAAGCTTCATGCCGAGATCGTCGGAGACGAGCTGGCCGTTGGTCAAAATCGCGATGTCCTCCAGCATGGCCTTGCGGCGATCGCCGAAGCCCGGCGCCTTTACCGCGGCCACTTTCAGGCCGCCACGCAGACGGTTGACTACGAGCGCGGCCAGCGCCTCGCCTTCGACATCCTCCGCGACGATCAGCAGCGGCTTGCCTGACTTCACCACCGCCTCGAGCACCGGCAGCATGGCCTGAAGGCCGGACAGCTTCTTCTCGTGCAGCAGGATGTAGGCGTCGTCGAGTTCGGCGCTCATCTTCTCGGCATTGGTGATGAAGTAGGGCGAGAGGTAGCCGCGGTCGAACTTCATGCCCTCGACGATATCGACGTCGGTTTCGAGCGACTTGTTCTCCTCGACGGTGATGACGCCCTCGTTGCCGACTTTCTGCATCGCCTGCGCGATCATCTTGCCGATCGAGGTGTCGCCGTTGGACGAGATGGTGCCGACCTGCGCGACTTCGGCCGAAGAGGCGACCGGCTTGGCGCGCTTCTCGATGTCCTTGACCACCGCCGCGACCGCGATGTCGATGCCGCGCTTCAGATCCATCGGGTTCATGCCGGCGGCAACCGCCTTGGCGCCCTCGCGGACGATGGACTGCGCCAGCACGGTGGCAGTGGTGGTGCCGTCGCCCGCGGTGTCATTGGTCTTTGAGGCGACCTCGCGCACCATCTGTGCGCCCATGTTCTCGAACCTGTCCTCGAGTTGAATCTCCTTGGCGACGGTGACGCCATCCTTGGTAATGCGGGGAGCGCCGAAGCTCCTCTCGATCAGGACGTTGCGCCCCTTCGGGCCGAGGGTCACCTTTACCGCGTTGGCGAGGATATCGACGCCACGCAACATGCGCTCGCGCGCCTCGCCGGAAAACCTGACGTCTTTTGCGGCCATTGAATGTTACTCCTTTAAGGAAATGCTCCTGTTTGTCGTCATGACCGGACTTGTTCCGGCCATCCGCCTTCTTTCCCGGTTGAAGGGGAAGAAGCCGTGGATCACCGGGACAAGCCCGGTGAAGACGCTTGGTGCAGGAAGCCGGATCGTGCTTAGCTCAAAACGCCCATGATATCGGACTCCTTCATGATGAGGAGGTCCTGGCCGTCGAGCTTGATCTCGGTGCCCGACCACTTGCCGAACAGCACTTTGTCCCCGACCTTGATGTCGATGGGAACCAGCTTGCCGGCCTCGTCGCGGCCGCCCGGACCGACAGCCACGACTTCGCCTTGCGAGGGCTTCTCCCGGGCGGTGTCGGGAATGATGATGCCGCCCTTGGTTTTTTCATCGGCATCGATGCGTTTGACCACAACACGGTCATGCAGCGGACGAAATTTGGTTTTAGCCATGGCGGCTCCTCCGGGGGTTCGCAGGACTCTGAATTGCCATCGTCGGATTGCATGCGCCGAGATCCGCAGCGCGCGAGCGAGTCGTATCTTTGGCAATCATGTTCCGAGAGTGCTAATCGTTGGCGGGGAATATGGCTTGGCAGCCATGCTGTCAAGCAAGCGCCCTTAAGCCGTTGGTGAGGGGCGTGTAGGATAGTGCAAACCAAGTCGTGGCGTCTCTGCGATCGCGGGGTACGGATCGCCGCGGCAACATTTTTCAGGGTCTGGCTGCTTTGGGTGGCGGTCGGGAATTCGGTCGGGGAATAGACGATGGTCAGATCAGACGGCGGACGCGCGGCTTTGAACCTTGGGGCGGCTGCGGCCCTTGCGATGTTTGTCGGCGGATGCGGATCGATCGGATCGATCGGACTGTCGACCCAGCCGGCGCAGCCACCGCAACCGGCCGTCGAGCCCGAAATTCCGGCAACGATCCGCGCCGACGAACTCGTGGGGCGCTGGGGTCTTGCGTCCTACCAGAATCCGAACGACCGGGCGCGGACCGAAGCCGCAGCCAAGGCGCAATGCCGGAATCCCTACGTGATCGGCGCAGGCGGCAACGGTGGCGTGATCATGCATCTCGCCGACGAGGCGAAGCCGCAGGAATTGCGGTTGAAAGGCAGCCAGAGCGGCAAGAACTATATCGGTCCGGAGGGACCGGCGGGCGGCGCGAAAGATCGCGAGATCGTTTCTTTCGACGGCCGCGTCCTCATCACCCGCTTCATCGACCCCGATGCGGCGACCCGCTACGGCAACATGGTGTATGTCCGCTGCGCGCCGCAGCGTTGATCGCCGGTTGCGATTTCACGGACACGGCCTGAACCTGCCAATCGCCGATCCGGTATCGGCCATGGCGTTTTCGTGGTTCGCTGCAAGACAACGCAACAAAATAAATCATGGAGTCTCGCTTCTGATTCCATCAGAAGCGAGAAAGCGCTAGCCGAACAACGCGTCGATATCGTCCTGAGAGGCGTGTCCCTCGTCGCCGTCGAGCTTCGGACCGTTCAGAAGCTTGGCATCGCCGACGCGATCATCGATGATCGGCGGAGCATGAGCGCGGATGGCGTCGACGCCGCCCCAGATGTCCATCATGACGTTGATGTGATGTTCGATGAACTTCATGGTGCTCATCACCTTGGCGATGCGTTGCCCGGTGAGATCCTGGAAGTTGCAGGCCTCGAAAATCGCGATCACGCGCTCCTGGATTTCCTCGCTCTGCAACTGTGTCTGTTCCGGCGACGCAGACTTCGTCAGGGCGCTGGCCGACTGGTCGATCGCCTCGGCGGCCTCCAGAATCCGTTGCGTCGCCTGCTCGGTGCCGCCCACCACGGCGCCAAGTTCGTCGGTCACCTTCGACATCTCGTCGCCGCTGAAGCTCTTGCCGTGAAGAACGGCGATTTCCTGCTTGGTGCGGGTGATGGCGTCGTAGATCAGATCGAGCTCGGTCTTCAGCTTTTCGCACTGTTCGATCTGCGCGCGATAGGTCTGCAGCACAGCCTGAGCATCGGCGACCTCGCGGCTGACCTCGGTGTCGGCCGCAGCCGCTTCGCCCGCGCCATTGCGGCGTGAAGCCCCCATCTGTTGGCGGATCGCCTGCAACTCCGCCATGATCTCGCGATGTACCGGCATTGACGTCTCCACATGTTCGGTGGCTGCGATTACGGGCGCGCCGGCATTCAAAATCTCCTCGACGCGGAAGCGCTTGCGTTGAACAGCCATCAGATTCCCCAGCTCTAAATCAATCCGTCACGCTATATCATCCGTTGTATACCGACGTGGTTTAACGACGGGTTCACGCGGGGAACCGTGGTCCATCCGTTGTCTCCGGCCGGCGATTAACACGTCGAAAGCCCGTTCATCGAAAATAAACGCTACCGCACAAAACCTCGTGGCATTGAGGACGTGGTGAATCGAAACGCCGGTTCTGTTTACCAAACCGATGCGGTTTTGATTTTAATTTGCTCGCGTGCAAGACGCGTTATCGGGCGCTCACATGGCGACCCGCCCACGGCGAAACAGTACAGAGTACGTCGATGTTCAAAAAACTATTCTTCGCGCTCCTCGCGGGCGTGTCGCTTGCTGGCCTTGGCGTTCAGCAAACCTTTGCGAGAGAACCGCAAGCCAGGTTCTTTACCGAGCCTGTGGTGGTTTATGCCGATCAGTCCGCGCCGCAGCCGGCCGAGCAGCACGTGGCCTATGCCGAGCGGTCCAACATGGGCAGCAACAACATGGGCGGCGGGTTCATCGAGTTTCTGTTCGGCGACGGACAGCAGCAAGGATCGCATTACCAGCAGCAGCCGTATGATACGCGCCCGCTCTATGCGCCGCAGCCGCAGCTTATGCCGGAGCAGGACGCAAGCGAGGCCGCGCATCCCGCGTTCGATCCGAAATTCGAGAAGCAGCTCGTCGATTATCACGGCAAGGAAGCCGCCGGCACCATCGTTATCGACACGTCGAGCAAGTTTCTCTATCTCGTGCAGGGCGACGGCAGGGCGCTACGCTACGGGGTCGGCGTCGGCAAGCCGGGCTTCCTCTGGGCCGGCGTCAAGACGGTCACGGCCAAGAAGGAATGGCCGGACTGGACGCCGCCGGCGGAAATGCTCAAGCGTCGTCCGGATTTGCCGCGCCACATGGAAGGCGGGCCGCAGAATCCGCTGGGCGCCCGCGCCATGTATCTCGGCTCCTCGCTCTACCGCATCCACGGCTCCAACGAACCCTGGACGATCGGCACCAACGTGTCGTCCGGATGCATCCGGATGCGCAATGAGGACGTGATTGATCTTTACGGTCGCGTTCACGTCGGCGCCAAGGTGGTCGTGATCTGACGCAGGGACGTTGCCCAAAACAGAAACGGCCGCCCGTGGGCGGCCGTTTTGTCGTCGCGGGACTTCGGAGACCTCAGGCGTAATCGTCGCCGTCGTCGAAGTCGGCGAACTCGTCCGAATCCATATCCATCTCGTCGGCGTCGTCCTGGTCCTGATCCTGGTCCTGATCGGCATCCGCCTGGGCCTGGTCGAACGAACTGGTTTGCGACGTGGCGTCGTGTTGTGACCCGATATCACCGACGCCGGCGTCGCGCGCCAGATTGCTTCCCGACTGATCGCCGCCGCCCCATGGGCTGCGCGAGCCAAGTCCGCCCGCGTCTCCGAAGCTGCTGGCATGGGCGGGGCCGCCCATCATGGAGCGGATGCTGTTCAGAAGCAGACCGCCGCCCACCGCACCCGCAGCCGCCGCCGCCGCCGTTCCGAGAAACGAACCGCCGCCCGGCTGCGGCGGGGGCGTGCCATAGGGTTGACCGGCAGGGGGCTGACCGGCAGGTCCCTGATTGTAGCGCCCAGGCTGTTCGGCCTGCTGCAGCACCTGTCCGGTGTTCCAGGCCGGCTGGCTCGACGGCGTGGGCGGAGGTTGTACGTTCGGAACCGAACCGCGCGATTTGCCAAAAACGGTATCGCGCATCTGATCCAGGAACCCGCCTGCAGGGGCCTGATCGGCAGCGCCGCCGCTCTCCAGTTGCTGGATGCGGTCGTTGGCGCGCTTGAGGGCTTCATCCTGAACCAGAACCGTCTGGACCAGCGTGTACAGAGCATTGGGCGCCCGCCGCAGGCCCTCGGCGATGGCGGCGGCGGCGGTCTGATCGCGTGGCGCGTTCTCGACGCCGGCGAGGCGGGTGAAGAGGTCGTCAACCAACTGGCGTTCTTGCGGCGTCATGGCGCTCTCCCGATAAGGTGGCGGATGGGGATGTAGGAGCGCTTTGTGTCGCAAACAGTATCGCGGCCGATTAAATTTCAGTGTGCGACAATTGAGGCGGGGCTTGCGGTCGGGTGAATCAGCCCAGTGTCACCCGATTCGCCGCCAGCATGTCGCGAAAGCCGTCCCCGGACAGGAACGCATATTCCCGCTCCCGCTGGTCGGTTACGGGATCGAGCGCGATCAGCGTGTCGTCGACAAAGCCGGGATGGCACATGATCAGGCCGTCGTCCGGCGAGCCGCCGAGAAAGTCCTGCATCAGCGCGCCGAAGTCGGGCGTGGTGAAATCGTAGGCGCCGGCGAATGCCGGATTGAAGCGGACGCCGGCGCGCACGGCCTGGCGGCGAAAGCCGGCGCTCAAGACATCGAGAAGCAGCGCCTTCGGCATACCGAACCGCCGCGCCAGCGGTCGGCGGCGGCCGCACTGGCGCACCCACGCGCCGGGGGCGGCGTTTTTGACCGCCGACAGGAAGGCGCCGCGCACCTGCGGGAAAATCTGCACGTGCTGATGCCCGTCGACGTAGTCGGGCGCGCGGCCGAACCGCTCGGCAAACGCCGCGATCTGCGCCTTGACCTCGTCGAAAATCATCTCGGGCTCGAGCCGGCGCGACAGGCTTGCGCGCAGCATCTTCGAAAGTGGCGGAAACAGTCCGCCCTGAAGCGGCCGGTAATGCAGGGTGAGCGGATGAAACGGCGCGGTCAGGGTGACATGCAGGCCGATGAGGCAATGCGGATTATGGGCGACGGCCGCCTCCAGTATCCCGACCTCTTCGCGTCCGGCGGCGGGACCGACCACCATCACCGATGTCGCATTGACGCGCTCGCGCTCGATCAGATCGCGGATCGCCCGGTTGACGCCGGGACTGATGCCGTAATCGTCAGCGCAGAGCCGGATTCGCCGCTGCGGTTGGTTGCCGTTCATTCGGCGGCGGTCCGGTGCGGCTCGCCGGCGGATGGTTCGCTGTCGGCCTGCTTCACGCTGTGTTCGGCGACGAAGTAAATCGGCCGCGCCTTCAGTTCGGAAAGGATCTTGCCGATGTATTCGCCCATGATGCCGATCATCAGGAGTTGCACGCCGCCGAGGGTCATGAGGCCGACCACCAGGGATGGATAGCCGGGGACCGTTTCGCCATCGACCCAAGTTTCCCACAGGATCGACAGGCCGAACAGGAAGGCCGCGAATGCGAGCAGCAGGCCGAGCAGGCTGGCCAGCCGCAGCGGCGCCACCGAGAACGAGGTCAGTCCCTCGATCGACAGGCCGAGCAGCCGCGCCGCATTGAACGTGGACATGCCGTGGGTGCGGACGTCGGGCTCGTAGTCGACGCGGAACTGGCGGAAGCCGATCCAGCTTGCCAGCCCCTTGAAGAAGCGGTTGCGCTCGGGCATCTGGCGCAGCGCGGCGGCGGCGCGGGGCGACAGCAGGCGGAAGTCGCCGGCGTCCTCGGGGATCCGCTGGCGCGCGCCCCAGTTGATGATCGCGTAGAAGCTGTGCACGCCGATCCGGCGCAGCAGCGACTCGTTCGTCCGGTGCGCCTTCGCCGTGTAGATGACGTCATAGCCGCCGTTGATCCAGTGATCCACCAACCGCTCCACGAGGTCGGGGGAATGCTGGCCGTCGCCATCCATGAACAGCAGCGCGCCGCGCCGGGCGTGGTCCAGTCCTGCCAGCAACGCGGCTTCCTTGCCGAAGTTGCGCGACAGCGACAGCACCTGCACGTCCAGCGCGTCGGCCGGCAGCGCGCGGGCGACGTTCAGCGTGCCGTCGGTCGAGCCGTCGTCGATGTAGACCACCTCGCAGGCGAGACCGAAACGCTGCCTCAGCTTTGCCGCCAGCGCGCCGAGGCGTTCGTGAAGCTGCTGCAGCCCGGCGGCCTCGTTGTAAATGGGAATCACGATCGACAGACCCTGCGCGACCGCGGCGGCCGCGTCCGAAGGCAGACCGGGAAGGCTCGGCGTTGGCGTCATCGCTTGGGTCCGGCGTGGTCAATCTTCCTATGGTAGTGAGCGCGGCCGCGCGCTTCAACGGGCGGCCGCACGGTCTACTTCCGCAGGAATGCGTCCAGTTTTGCGAATAGCGGGTTCTCGCGATCGAAGACATAGTCCAGCGATGCAATCGACACCGTTTCGGCGCCGTGCTGACGCAAAAAGCTGCCGAGCGCATAGAGCCGGTCCGGCGGGCAGTGCAGCGTGATCATGCCGGAAGACGTCGGTCCGCCGAACGGCGAGACCGCGCCGAAGCGATCCTGCGCCTCGGTGAGCAGCGCTGCATCGCAACCTTTGAATCGCGTCCGCACCTCGCGATACTGGCTGGCGCGGGCGCGCGCCGCGATGTGGTCGAAAATGATCCGCGCCGTTTCGCGCGCGCCGTTCGACCAGTCGGCATCGCGCGAGGCGACCAGGTTGGCCTGGCTGCGCAGGATGACGCCGTCGTCCAGCACCTTGAGGCCGTTGGCGGCAAGCGTCGCCCCAGTCGTCGTGATATCGACGATCATCTCGGCGGTGCCCACCGCGGGGGCGCCTTCCGTGGCGCCTGCGCTCTCGACGATGCGGTAGTCGACCACGCCGTGCGAGGCGAAGAAGGCGCGGGTCAGGTTGATGTATTTGGTCGCGACGCGCATCCGCCGGTTGTGTTGCGCACGAAAGCCGGTCGCCACGTCGTCGAGGTCGGCGATGGTGCGCACGTCGATCCAGGATTGCGGCACCGCGACGACCACGTTGGCGCTGCCGAAGCCGAGACCGTTGATCAGCGCCACGCGCCTGTCGGCATCGACGATGCTTTCGCGGATCAGGTCTTCGCCGGTGACGCCGAGATGCACCGAGCCACGCGCGAGTTGCGCGGCGATCTCGCTCGCGGAGAGATAGGCGATCTCGACGTTGTCGAGCTGGACGATAGTGCCGCGATAGTCGCGCACGCCGCCCGGTTTCGCCAGCGTCAGTCCGGCGCGAGCGAAAAAGGCTTCGGCGTTTTCCTGCAGGCGGCCCTTCGAAGGCACGGCCAGAACGAGAGGTGCGGTCATGACGCGTTCCCGCCGGTGCGGCTCGTGGAGGATACGTTCGCGCACTTCGTCACCGCCTCGATCCAGATCGAGAAGCCGACTGCAGGGATCGGCGTCGTTGCGCCCAGTTGCGTCATCAGACCGTCGTAACGGCCACCGGCAATCAGCGGCCCGTCGCCGCCGCCCTTGCGCTGCAGTTCGAATTCGAAACCCGTGTAGTAATCCACGCCGCGGCCGAACGCGGTGGCGAAACTGATTCTTCGAGGTTCGATGCCGCGCGCGGCCATGAAGCCTGTGCGGCTTTCGACCTGATCGATCGCGGCGTCGATGTTGAGGCCGGCGTCGGAGGCGAGGGCGCGCAACTGGCCGAGCGCATCGTCGGGATCGCCCGATATCGCCAGAAAGCGCTTGAGGATGGTCAGCGCGTCGCGCGGCAATGCACCGCTCTTCAGCGTGGATTGTTCGAGGAAGCGGTCGGCGATCTCGTCGAGGGTGCGGCCGCCGACAATGGACGCGCCCGCGATCGACATCATGTCGGTCACCAGCGCCAGCGCCGCCTTGCGGTCGGACCCCGCCAGCGCCGCCAGCACGCCTTCGTATTCGTTGTGGCCGGGGCCGGTCGCAAGCGTCAGCCGCTCGATATCCTGCGCGAGGCTGACCTTGCGGTTGAAATCCTTCATCAGCCGTCGCCGCCAGACCGGATAGAGGTCGAGCGCATCGATCAGGGCGGTGAACAGCGCGACATCGCCGGTGCGGATCTCCACGTCGCTGATGCCGAAGGCCGCGGCCGCTTCCAGACCGAGCGCAAGCATCTCGGCGTCGGCGGCGGCGCGATCCTGCCGGCCGAACGATTCGATTCCGGCTTGCAGGAACTCGCTCGGCCGCCCCGCGCGATAGCGGAAGACCGGGCCGAGATAGCAGAACCCGGCCGGCTGGCCGGCCCTTTTCGAGCCGAGGTAGTCCCGCGCCACCGGGATGGTCAGGTCGGGACGCAGGCAGAGTTCCTCGCCGCCCGCGTCCGAGGTCAGATAGAGGCTTTTGCGGATGTCCTCTCCCGAAAGGTCCAGAAACGGCTCGGCCGGCTGCAGGATCGCGGGCTCCGCCTTGACGTAGCCGGCCTGGGCGAATGACGACAGCAGCCCATCCGCCCAGGGCGGCGATCGGGTTGTAGGATTTTCCGCGCTGCGGCTCATATCGAAAGCCATGAGTTCCAAGGTGTTTTCGGGCAGGCCCTTATAGCGTTTTCGAGCGAAGTGGACCGGTTCGCGTCAAGAAAACGCGTCAAATCAAAATCATAGAGCCGGCTTCTGATTCCATCAGAAGCGGAAAGGCTCTAGCATGGCCGGATGACGGTTTCGACCATGATTCCGGAAGTGGCTTAACGAGTCGCGTGTTTTTCGGACTGTGTCCAGTCGCCCAGCACGGTCTGGACCAGGGCCAGAACCGCGACTGCGGCGGTATCGGCGCGCAGAATCCGCGGGCCCAGCGACAGCCGCAGCGTATGGGGCTGGCCGAGCAGATTTGCCCGCTCGTCCTCGGCGAAGCCGCCTTCCGGTCCGACCAGGACATCGACGCCCTGTGCGGCGCTGCCCATCGGCGCAAGCGCCGCCGCCGGATTGGCGACCGGCGCGACCTCGTCGCAGAATACCAGCAGGCGTTCCGGCGCGCGTGCGTCGAGCCAGCGCGCAAGGGTGACCGGTTCCTCGACCCTGGCCAGGCTGAGGATGCCGCATTGCTCGGCGGCCTCGATGACATTGGCGCGCATCCGCTCGCCGTTGACCCGGCTCACCTGGGTGAAGCGGGTCAGAACTGGCTGCAGCGCGCAGGCTCCCATTTCCACCGCCTTCTGGACCATGTAGTCGAGCCGGGCGTGTTTCAGCGGCGCGAAGACGTAATGCAGGTCGGGCAGGCGGTCCTGAGCCCTGGTCGCGGCGACGATATCCAGATGTTCCAGACGTTTGCGGCCTGCAATCGCGGCCTGCCACTCGCCGTCGCGACCGTTGAAGACCAGCACCTTCGCACCCGAGCCGAGGCGCAGCACATTGCCGAGATAATTGGCCTGATCGCGGTCGAGCGGAACCCGGTCGCCGGCGGCAAGCAGCGCGTCGACGTAGAGCCGGGGACTGCGAAAGTCCATGTCGGGCATGACTAAAGGGGCATGACTGAAAGTGAAATCCTGCAGGGGCCCGCTTTCTTTGGCGGTTTCTTCATGCGAACCTGTTACCTCGTCGCTTGAAAATCCTATAGACCAACATGATCGGCCTCTCAAACGGTGGGGGGCGAACATTAGTCCGGATGTTCCGATCTCGATCGGCGCGGCCATGCGTCGCGCTGTTGCCCGATTCGTCGGGTTGTTAGGAATCGTCTGCAATCGTAAAAGTGTGGGAATCATGGAAGGCCGTTCTTTGCATTTGTCGCGAAAGACGTCGCGAATCGTTGACCTTGCCGGAGAAGTGCTGTGATCGCCCCACGCCTGATCGTTCCATTGACGCTTGCGGTGTTTGCCATCGGCGTCACCGAAGCGCCCGGCCAGAGCCCGTTTCCTGCGCCATTGCCCAGCAGCGCGACCGGGACGGTCAATGACCCGGCGTTCCCGCCCGTCAACGGCGCACCTGCGCAACGGCCCTCCGCGCCGCCCCAGGATTCCGCATTTCCCCCGGTCAATGGCGCCACGTCGGCGACCGTCGGCGCGCCTGCTGCGTTTCCCTCCGGTGGCGCCGCTCCGGTGGGTGGATTCGGGGCTCCGCGCCAGCAGGCCGGCCCGCCCGGTGGCGCCGACTGCATGAAGGAATTCATGCCGCTGCGCGAAGCGGCCGAGAAACGCGGCAAGCTGATCCAGGCTGCCGGCGCCCGTCATGCGCCGCCCGATGAAGCGTGCAAGCTGATCGGGCAATATGCGCAGGCGGAAGTCAAAATGCTCAATTTCGTCGACAAGAATTCCCAGAAGTGCGGAATTCCCGACAACGTCGGAGCGCAGATGCGCGCCAACCACAAGGCCACGGAAGCCATGCATCAGAAGGTTTGCGACGTGGCCAAGCAGGCAAGGATGCGCGGTCCCGCCGGGCCGAGCCTGAGCGAGGTTCTGGGTTCGGCCTCCGGCGGAATGCCGGAAGCCACCACGCCGAAGAAGGGTGGCAGCACGTTCGACACCTTGAACGGCAACGTTCTCACCCGATGACGAGCCACTGATGAGCGACGCGGCGGCACGCGTCGCGGACTCGGCCGGCAACTGGGTCGACACGCGCGCGCCGCTTTGGGCGCGTCCCTATCTGAGGCTGTCGCGGCTCGACCGGCCGATCGGGTCCTGGCTGCTGCTGTTGCCATGCTGGTGGTCGGCGGCGCTGGCCGCGGGCGTCGCCGGTGACGCAAGCCGGCTTCCTCTGACCATCGTGCTGTTTTTCATCGGCGCCTTCGCGATGCGCGGCGCGGGCTGCACCTGGAACGACATCACCGATCGCGATCTTGACGCGCGCGTTGAGCGTACGCGGTCGCGTCCGATACCCGCGGGACAGGTGACGGTGGCGCATGCAGCGATCTTCCTCGTGGCGCAGGCGCTCGCGGGATTGGTGGTGCTGCTCCAGTTCAACCGCTTCGCCATCGCGACCGGAATTGCCTCGCTCTTGATCGTCGCGATCTATCCCTTCATGAAGCGCGTCACCTATTGGCCGCAGGTCGTGCTCGGCCTCGCCTTTTCGTGGGGCGCGTTGATGGGATTCGCGGTGCTGCTGGGCCGCATCGATGCGGCCGCGCTGGCGCTGTATGCGGGCTCGATCGCATGGGTGATCGGCTATGACACGATCTATGCGCACCAGGACGCGGAAGACGATGCGTTGATCGGCATCAAGTCGACGGCGTTGCTGTTCGGCGAACGTACCCGTCCGGCGCTTGCGATCTTCTACGGACTTGCCGTCGCCTTCATCGGCGTCGCGATGCATCTGGCCGACGCGCGATGGCCGGCATGGATCGGCCTTGCGGCTTTTGCCGCGCATCTCGCCTGGCAGGTCGTACGGATCGACATCGGCGATTCCCGTCTCTGCCTGCGGATTTTCAAATCCAACCGCGATGCCGGGCTGTTGTTGTTCGCGGGTTTATTGACGAGCGCGTTGCTTGCGGCGGCCGGGTTCTAGAATCAGATTCGACCGCGTTGAACCAGTCACTAGCTTTATATTTGATCGAGCATGATCTTATCCGAAAACCGTTTTCCGCTTTTCGGGATCATGCTCCAACTAATTCCGCGCGATGATCTCGCGTTCGCCGCGATAGACAGCCACAGGCCCGAGCAGGTTGCCGGCACGCCGCCGCAGCAGGAAGCTCGGGCGCCGTTCACTGATCGCATTGCATCGCCGCCGGCGCGGCGCCGGATCGCGTCTGTCGTCGACGAGTTGCGGAAGTGCGAGGATCTCGCTCCAGGCCTGCCATGCGGCGTCACGCTCAGCGGTGTCATCGGTCACCAGAAGGGGAATGGCGAGCGACGGATCGCGGTGAAGCAGAACGAGCGCTCGCCCGTCGGCGGTGTCGCGCACCGTGACGCCGGCGAATTCGCTGACGCGCACGCTGATCGTCATCTGCATGCCATGGACGGCGCGATGCAGCGTCACGCGTTCGCGATGAAGTTCGATCTGCCGGACGCCGCCGTCGGCGCGGCTGTCGCGCGCGGCGAAACTGACGGGCAGTGAGAGAGGGTCGAGCCGCAGAGCGCGGCTCGACCCGGCGGAGTCCGGTCCACCTGTTGATGTTTGACGCCTCACGGCTTGGTCTCCCCGCCGGGATTATGTTCCCGGTCGATGGGCGAGAGCATGCCAGCGCGCGGTCCGGATTTGCTTAAAAAGGCTG
>NZ_JBPPLY010000010.1:0-91143 GCF_051535215.1 Nitrobacter sp.
ACCAGCCCCCCTTCTGGGTCCACGCCGCACTCTGGTTCCCCCTCATCCTCGCCGTCACACTCTGGCCCCTCCGCGCCATGAAATCACTCCTCATCAGCCTCCAGTTCCACCACAAAGCCGCAGAAGCCAGACCCGTCCACAAAAACCAATGACAAATACTCCAAGTCACCAAAAAGGCCGGTTTGAGCGGGCGCGAAGCGACATGGTTTTCGGGTGAAGCTCCGGATGTGCTTCGCTTGAAAATCTTTTGGAGTAGCCGTCGTTTGCGGCGGCTGTTTTTCTTTCTGCTGGTTTCCCCTTCACCGCGAAACCTTCTATGGTGAAGGGCTATCGCTCAATGGCGAAGCGATTCAATATCGATCCTTGGCACCCTATGCCGCCTCCGGAGGCCGGCTTGACGCACTATCTTTCGACCCGGGGCGAGACCCCCAAACTCGGGTTTTGCGATGTGATGCTATCCGGGCTGGCTCGCGACGGCGGTCTCTATGTACCTGAGGTCTGGCCGCAGTTGTCGCCCGATGCCATCGCGGACCTCTCCGGCCGGCCGTACTGGGAGGTGGCCGTCGAGGTCATCAGGCCTTTCATGGCCGGCGATATCTCTGATGCTGAGCTCGGCCGCATGGCGAACGAGGCCTATGCGACGTTCCGCCATCCGGCGGTGGTGCCGCTCGATCAGATCGGACCCAATCAGTTCATGCTGGAGCTGTTTCACGGCCCTACGCTCGCGTTCAAGGACGTGGCGATGCAGCTCCTGTCGCGGCTGATGGATCATGTGCTGGCGCAACGCGGTCAGCGAACCACTATCGTGGTGGCGACCTCTGGCGATACGGGCGGTGCCGCGGTCGACGCGTTCGCGGGCCGCGATAATGTCGATCTGATTGCGTTGTTTCCTGATGGCCGCATTTCCGACGTGCAGCGGCGCATGATGACCACGACAGACGCACCAAACGTTCACGCGCTCGCGGTCAAGGGCACCTTCGATGACTGTCAGGCGATCGTGAAGGGGCTGTTCAACAACCACCGCTTCCGCGACGAGGTCTCGCTTTCCGGCGTCAATTCGATCAACTGGGCGCGGATCGTTGCGCAGGTCGTGTATTATTTCACCTCGGCGGTCGCGCTCGGCGCGCCGACGCGCACCGTTGATTTTACCGTTCCGACCGGCAACTTCGGTGACATTTTCGCTGGCTACGTTGCGAAGAAGATGGGTTTGCCGGTGCGCTGCCTGCGCATCGCCGCCAATGTCAACGATATCCTGGCCCGCACCCTGAAGACCGGCATCTACGAGGTGCGCGAGGTTCACTCGACCACGTCGCCGTCGATGGATATCCAGGTGTCGTCGAACTTCGAGCGGCTGCTGTTCGAGGCGACCGGTCGCGACCCCGCGCAGGTGCGCGCGCTTATGTCGTCGTTGCAGCAGTCCGGCCGCTTCGTGCTGCCGGATTCCGTTCTGGC
The DNA here is from genome assembly GCF_051535215.1 of Nitrobacter sp. Classification (NCBI taxonomy): domain Bacteria; kingdom Pseudomonadati; phylum Pseudomonadota; class Alphaproteobacteria; order Hyphomicrobiales; family Nitrobacteraceae; genus Nitrobacter; species Nitrobacter sp. Next base: position 1,453 of record NZ_JBPPLY010000010.1, read on the forward strand.
TGAAATCCGCTGTGATTTTGACGCCGGCAGTGCCGACGAGACCGAGACGGCGGCCGCGATTCGCACGGCGTGGCGCGAGGTCGGCGATCTCGTCGATCCGCATACCGCGGTGGCGCTCGCGACGGCCGACCGTGACACCTCCGATTCCCGCATTCCCAATATCGTGCTGGCGACGGCCCATGCCGCGAAATTTCCCGATGCGGTCGAGGCCGCCTGCGGCGTGCGGCCGCAATTGCCGGCGTGGCTCGACGGCTTGATGACTCGTCCCGAGCGGATCACTGTCGTGAACAACGATCAGGCGGAAATCGAGCGGTTCGTGCTATCCGTCAGCCGCGCCGCCAAGCAGGGAGTTGCGGGATGAGTGTCGAGGTGACAAAGCTGCCGTCCGGCCTCACGGTCGTCACCGACACTATGGCGCATCTGGAAACGGCCGCGCTCGGCGTCTGGACCGGAGTCGGGGGCCGCGACGAGAAGCCGAACGAGCACGGCATCTCTCACCTGCTCGAGCACATGGCATTCAAGGGAACGGCGACGCGCTCGGCGCGGGAGATCGCGGAGGAAATCGAGGCGGTCGGCGGCGATCTCAACGCGGCCACCAGCGTCGAGACCACAGCCTATTACGCGCGGGTGATGAAGGCGGACGTTCCGCTCGCGATCGAGGTGCTGAGCGACATCCTGTCCAATCCGAGCTTTGCCGCGGACGAGCTCGAACGCGAAAAGAGCGTCATCGAGCAGGAAATCGGCGCGGCGCAGGACATGCCGGATGACGTCGTGTTCGAGCATCTCAACGAACTCTGCTATCCCGACCAGCCGATGGGACGCACGCTGCTCGGTACGCCGGAGACGCTGAAACGGTTCAACCGCGACATGCTTCATGGCTATCTCACGACGCATTATCGGGGGCCGGACATGGTGGTGGCCGCCGCCGGGGCGGTCGACCACAAGACTGTCGTTGCCGAGGCCGAGCGTCGCTTTGCTAGCTTCGACGCAACGCCGGCGCCGAAGCCGCAAGCGGCGAAATTCGGCGAGGGCGGCTCCAGGGTCGTCCACCGTGACCTCGAGCAGGCGCATCTGACGCTGGCGCTGGAAGGATTGCCGCAGACGGACCCCTCGCTGTTTTCATTGCAAGTGTTCACCAATATTCTTGGCGGCGGGATGTCCTCGCGGTTGTTCCAGGAGGTCCGCGAGAAGCGCGGACTGTGCTATTCGATTTACGCCTTCCATGCACCCTATGCCGATACCGGGTTCTTTGGACTCTACACCGGCACCGATCCGAGCGATGCGCCTGAAATGATGGAAGTCGTTATCGACGTCATGAATGAGGCGGTCGAGACGCTGACCGAAGCCGAAATCGCGCGCGCGAAAGCGCAGATGAAAGCCGGTTTGCTGATGGCGCTGGAGAGTTGCAGCGCCCGCGTCGAACAACTGGCGCGTCACATGCTGGTCTACGGGCGGCCGCAGACGGTGCCCGAACTGATGGCCAGGATCGATGCCGTCGATGTCGAGTCGACCCGTGATGCGGCACGCAGCCTGCTCGCGCGCAGCCGCCCCGCAGTCGTCGCGCTCGGCAGCGGCAGGGGGCTCGACACAGCGGTGACTTTTGCCGAAGGATTGGCACGGTCCAAGGCCAGGATCGTGCTCCATTGACGCTCGATCACGATGGGTCAATCGATCCCTAAATCACGAACGTGATCGATTCCGATATCATAAGAAGCGAGATGCCGGCGGAAAACTGTTATACACTTTCCTCATCCCGCTCTGGTCCGCGAAGTGAATATCGGTTTTGCGAGCAGGATACGCGAATTTGCCGGGATGGAACTGGAAAATGCTCTATGGCGTTTTCAAGCGAAGTGGATGCCGGTTCGCGTAAAGAAAACGCGTCAAAACAAAAGCTGGAGCCCGGCTTTGATTCCATCAAAGCCGGAATATCTAAGGCTAAGGGCTGGCGGGTTCTGCGTCGAGGAACGCCATGGCTTTGTTTCGTCTGCCATCCAGCGCACCGTCGCTCATGCCGCGAGGAAGCGGCCTGTTGCTGCGTGCGCCCGAGGCGGCTGATTTTCAACAATGGGTGCAGCTTCGCGAATACAGCCGCGCCTATCTGACGCCATGGGAACCTATCTGGCCATCGGATGACCTGACCCGCGCCGGCTTCCGGCGACGACTGCGCCGTTACGCGGAGGATATCGCCGGCGACAGATCCTATCCATTCATTGTGCTGCGCGAATCCGATGGCGTCATGCTGGGCGGGGTCACGCTCGCCAATGTCCGGCGCGGCATCGTGCAGGCCGGCACCATCGGATACTGGATCGGCGAACCCTATGCGGGACGAGGCTATATGACCGCGGCGCTGCGGGTATTGCTGCCAACGTTGTTTGGCGAACTGAACCTGCATCGCATCGAGGCGGCCTGCATTCCCAGCAATGTGCCCTCGATACGGGTGCTGGAAAAGTGCGGCTTCACGCGCGAGGGGCTTGCGCGGCGCTATCTCTGCATCAACGGGATCTGGCAGGATCACCTGTTGTTTGGGATGCTGCACGAAGATTTCCACGACTGAGCCTCTCCGGATCGTGCGGATGCAGTTGCGAGTGCGCCGCATTCAGATCTGCGTGAACAGAACCGTCAGAACCGTGCAGACCCGTCTCACTTGACAGGAACCGGGCGGAGTGGGCGTTTTTGCGCCTTGGGATTTCCGTGATTGCCTTGCTATAAAGCCGCCGCGTGGAAACAACGATCGGACGGCGCGAAATGGCTCCTGTTGCGGATTCGACCGAAGCGCGTGGGCTGGCTGAAGCCGGGCGACCACGGCGCTTTCCGTTTCGTCTGGCGGTCGTGGCGACAGCATGCTGCATCGTCGCGGTTGCGCCGGCGCAATCGCAATCGCTTGGCGATCGTTTCAAGAGTCTGTTCGGCATCAGATCGCAGCCGGAGCGGGCGCCTGCATCGGGCGCGACGGCTTCGGCCCCTGACGATCTTACCTGTCCGCCCGTGACCATCCGCGCCGGCGCATCGACATACGCGGTCGGCCTGCCGGGCAAGACAGCGAGCGGCCCCGATCTCCGCTACCAGGCGATTATCGGCGAGACCGCGCGGGAATGCGATTACAACACCGACACGCATCAAATCGCGATCAAGGTAGGGATCCAGGGGCGTGTCATCGTGGGACCGGCCGGCGCGCCGCCGACGGTGGAGGTGCCGTTGCGCGTCGCGGTCGTCGAGGATGGCGTCTCCTCGAAAACCGTCGCCACCAAGGCCTATACGGTCACGGTGAACCTGTCGGGCGACCAAGGCGGAACCTATAGTTTTGTGTCGAGCGATATCGTCTATCCGGCGCCGCAAGGCGCGGCCGCCGATCGATATGTGTTTTATATCGGGTTCGATCCGCAGGCGCTGAAGCCTGAGCCGCGCTCGCGCGGCAAGCGAAGATAATCAGGTGCGCGATTGCAAGGTGAAAAAGTCTTCACGCGCGTCATGGCCGGGCGCCGTCCGGGCCATCCGCGTCTTTTGGACCTGCCGAATCGCCAGGACATGGAGGCCCGGCATAAAGCCGGGTATGAAGGTGGCCCGCCGAAGCAGCAGTAAGACATTGTTGCAGCTCTGGCCCTGTCGAGGCGCTCGCCCCTCACGCGCAAGAAAAAAGCCGCCGCAAAATAGTTTTGCGCCGGCTCCTCGTAGGATCTGAATAAAATCAGTTCAGCTTGGCGCGAACTTCGCTGACGCCCTTGGCAAGCAGGTCGTCGGCGACTTGTCCCTTCACCGACTTCGACAGGATGGCGGAGGCGGCGGCAACCGCTGCGTCTGCAGCGGCGGAGCGAACGTCCGCGACGGCCTGGGCTTCCGCCAACGCGATCTTGCTTTCCGCGGCCTTGGTGCGGCGCGCGACAAAATCTTCCATTTTGCCTTTTGCTTCGGCCGCAACGCGCTCGGCCTCGGCTTTTGCCGAGGCGATGATGTCCTGCGCCTCACGCTCGGCGCCGGCATGGCGGGCTCTGTAATCGGCGAGCAGCTTCGCGGCTTCGTCCTTCAGGCGTCGCGCGTCGTCGAGTTCGCTCTTGATGCGCGCGCTGCGGCGATCGAGCGCGGATAGCACTGTGCGGTGCACACCGACATAGGCGAAGACGCCCATCAGGATCAGGAAGGCTATGGCAACCCAGGTTTCCGGCTCGGCAAACATGGTTACGTCATCCCTTCATCGAGGCTTGGACGGCGCTGTCGACGAGGCTCCTGTCGGGCGCTGCGCCGGTCAGTTGCTGCACGATAGCCGTTGCGGCATCGCTTGCGATACCGCGGACGTTGCTCATCGCCGTCGCGCGCGTCGAGGCGATGGTCTTCTCGGCGTCGGCGAGCTTGGCTGATAGCCGTTCTTCGAGAGCCTTGCGTTCGGCGTCGGCCGCAGCGTTCAGCTTCTCACGGGTCTCGTTGCCGATCGCCTGAGCGCGGGCCCGCGCAGCCGCGAGTTCGGCCTCGTAAGCCTTGAGCGCAGTGTCGGACTCGTCCTTCAGTTTCCGCGCCTGAGCGAGATCGCTCTCGATTCGGTCCTGGCGGTCGTCGATGGTCTTGCGGACGCGCGGCAATGCCAGTCGCGACGAGATCAGATAGAGCGCAACGAACGCAATCGTCAGCGATACCAGTTGGGACGCAAACGTGTCCTTCTGGAACGGCGGAAACGGAGCCTTGTGGCCGCCGTCGGCTTCGGTGTGGGCCGCCGCGCCCTGTGCGTTGCCATGACTCTCAGCCACGGGCTTCTCCTCTGCGGTCGAGCGGGACCCGTTTTTCGGGTCCCGTCAGCCGGTCAGTGATCTTAAAGAGCGAACAGCAGCAGCAGCGCGATCAGCAGCGAGAAGATGCCGAGCGCTTCGGTCACCGCGAAGCCGAAGATCAGGTTGCCGAACTGGCCCTGGGCGGCCGAGGGATTGCGCACCGCCGCGGCAAGATAGTTGCCGAAGATGATGCCCACGCCGGCGCCGGCGCCACCCATGCCGATGCAGGCAATACCAGCGCCAATATACTTCGCGGCAATCGGATCCATAGAACAAACTCCTTGCTGAGGCTTGTGAGAGTGACTTTAAAGGTTGCGGAAACCGGCTAGTGACCGGGATGGATAGCATCGTTGATGTAGATGCAGGTGAGGATGGTGAAGACGTAGGCCTGAAGGAATGCGACCAGCAGTTCGAGCGCGGTGAGCGCCACCACCAGCGCAAGCGGGAGCACGGCGCCGAACACGCCGACGATGCCCATGGCTCCCAGCATGGTGACGAAGCTTGCGAACACCTTCAGCGTGATGTGGCCGGCCAGCATGTTCGCGAACAGACGCACACTGTGCGAAACAGGCCGCGACAGGAACGAGATCACCTCGATCGCCACCACCAGAGGCAGGATCACGACCGGAATGCCCGACGGCACGAACAGTTTGAAGAATCTCAGGCCGTTCCGGTAGAAGCCGTAGATCAGCACGGTGAAGAAGACGAGGAACGCCAGCGCGGCCGTGACGATGATGTGGCTCGAGATCGTGAAGGTGTAGGGGATGATGCCGACCAGATTGGAGACGGTCACCAGCATGAAGATCGAGAATACGAACGGGAAGAACTTCATCCCGTCCTTGCCGGCGGTAGTGCGGATGGTGTCGGCGACGAATTCGTAGCTGATCTCGGCGATCGACTGCATGCGGCCGGGCACGAGCTTGCGGCCGGTGGCCAGCATCAGAAGCGACGTCAGCGCCACGGCGAGCAGCATGTAGGCGGAGGAATTGGTGAAAGCGATTTCCTGCCCGCCGATATGGCCGATCGTGAAAATCTTCTCGATGTTGAACTGGTGGATCGGGTCCATCATCCGCGTGCAACTTTCAGTCTGCCGGCTGGCCGGCGTTCAAGCAACTCAGTCGTCTCGGCAACCATCCGTCATCGGTCAGTCTGCTCGGGAATCACGCCCGCCGACCGCATCACGTTGATCACGCCGGCCGCGAAGCCGAGCAGGAAAAACACGATCAGCCCCCAGGGCGAGGTCGACAGCAAGCGGTCGAATCCCCAGCCGATCACCGCTCCGACGGCAACGCCCGCGATCAACTCGGAGGATAGGCGGAAACCACGCGCCATCGCCGAGGCTCTGGCGGCTCCATCTCCGCTTCCATCTCCGGATTGGTCAGTCTCGTTCTTGCGGGCGCCGCGAAGTTGCGACAGCCGCCGATCGAGATTTCCGAGCCTTGCGGAAAGCGCAGCTTCGTCGGGAGCGGAATGCTCGCGATCCCCGTTCTCGCTGCTGTTCTTGTCCGTGCCGTCAGCCATGCTCTCGACACCCGACACAACGTCCGCGATCTCAGGAAATAACGCCCGCTACCCTCAAAAGCCGCGCGGACCATACTGACGGCCACAGGTCAAGTCAAGATTGTGTCGCAACCGGCTACATTATTGAATTAGCTGATTTTATTTCAAAAAATCAAACCGGCTGCGCCCAGTTGCCGCGCTGCGAAAGCCGGTTCGCGCTGGCGCTCGGCTCGCTAGGGTTCCGCCCTCGTGCGGTGAAGCCTGGATGTCGAACCAGCGCATCCCGCAGATCATGTCGGGGGCCGGCAGGCTGATTTCGCTTTGCCCGCCTCGCCGCATCGCGGTCGGAGGCCGAAAGGCATATTATAAGATACTGTAATGTCTACGGAAAAATTCAATGACCAGGCCTTCGCTCCGCGCGTTGCCCGTGGTTTGCGGCCGCAACAGACCCGAATCGCGATTGGCTGGTTGCGTTGAAATCGGACAAGTGGCGCTATAGTTCGAGAATGTCCCGACGCGCTCTGGTCCGCTGGCGGAGCGATCGGCATCGACGGAGCCAAGCATGAGCGCAGTCACGCAGCTTCCCGGATTGTTGCGGATTTTCGCGATCGCCGCGCCGCTCGTCTGTCTCGCCGCGCCGGCGCTGGCGCAGACGGCGCCGGACATGGAGAAGGGACGCTATACTCTCATGCCGATGAGCGGCGGCTTCGTCAGGTTGGATACCCAGACCGGCGTGGTCTCGCATTGCGCCGACAGGGGCAACGGCTGGGCGTGTTACGCGTTGCCTGAAGAACATGTCGCGCTCGACAAGGAAATCGGTCGGCTGCAGGCGGAAAACGAGAAGCTGAAGGCGCAACTTGCTGCGCCCGACTCCGCCCTCAGTGGCAAGGCGCAGAAGGCTTTTCCGAAGGCGGAATCATCGCGGCCCGGGGAGCCCGGCACCGCAGGGCCAAAAGCCGACGGACGGAAATCCGCTGACGCCAACCGCAACAGTATCGAGATTCCGTTGCCGAGCGATCGCGACATGGATCGCGTGATGTCGTTCGTCGAGCGCGCCTGGCGGCGACTGGTCGAGATGGCCGCTCGCGTCCAGCGCGAACAGTCCGGTGGAATCTGATCGGCGCTTCGATGCGACCTGCGCGCTGGAACTGTTACCCTGCGCGCGGCGATCGTGGCGCCCGTCGTTGGAACTCGACGCGCTGCGTCCGGTATAACGATCCCGCCGTTTGCAGCCGACCTTTACTTTCAAGGCTTCCAATCGGGGCGGATGGAGCATGCAACGCATATCGGCGCGTTAACTCGTTTACCTATTCGGCGGCATTGCGCCTTGCAAGACAGGTACGAGCAGGGGACAATCGGGATTTCGGGGAGCGCACCCCGCCTGTGACCCGCAGTGAACGTGAACGCCTGGCAAGCCCACGGATTCAATGACAGCATCAGACAGCACCCACATCGTGATCGCCGACGATCATCCCTTGTTCCGGGGCGCCTTGCGACAGGCGATTGCGAGCATCATGCCGGCGAAAATCGACGAAGCCGGCACGTTCGAGGAATTGACCGCGCGGCTGGAGCAGGACGCCGACATCGACCTGATCCTGCTTGATCTGTCGATGCCGGGGATCAGCGGTTTTTCCGGCCTGATCTATTTGCGCGCCCAGTATGCGGCGATTCCGGTGGTCGTCGTGTCGGCCAGTGACGACGTGGCGACGATCCGCCGTTCGATGGATTTCGGAGCGTCAGGATTCATTCCGAAGCGGCTGGGAATCGAAGCGCTGCGCCCTGCAATCTTCAAAGTCATCGAGGGCGATATCTGGGTTCCGCCTGACGTCGATCTCTCCGCGGCCGCCGATCCCGAGATGACGCGCTTGCGCGACCGGCTCGTCACGCTGACGCCGCAGCAGGTGCGCGTCCTGATGATGCTGTCCGAGGGGCTGCTCAACAAACAGATCGCCTACGAACTCAGCGTATCGGAGGCGACCATCAAGGCGCACGTCTCCGCGATCCTGCAAAAACTCGGTGTCGAAAGCCGCACCCAGGCGGTGATTGCCGCGGCGAAGATTGCCGGGGATCAGTGGCGTCAGAGCGAGCCGTCTGCAGGTTGATGACGCGATCGATAAATGAGCTCGACGCGATGTGACGGTCGACGAAGCGTTCAGTGCGTTTTCGAGCGAAGTGTGTGAAGACAGCGCGTCAAGCCAAAATCTTGGAACTCGCTTCTGATTCCATCAGAAGCGAAAGGCTTCGGTTTCTATTCGGCGGCGATCTGCTGGCTTCGCCATTGGCCGATCAGCGCCCGCAGCGAGGCCGGCTTCAGCGGCTTGTTGAGTACCGAAACCTGTTCGAGCTGCGCTGCCTGGCGAACGTGGGGGCTGCGGTCGGCCGTGATCAGGATCGCCGGAATGGTCGCGCCGAATCTCCGCCGGATCTCCCGGATCGTGGCGATGCCGTTGCCGCGGTCCAGATGATAATCCACCAGCAGACCGGTGATGCGCCCGCCGGCGCCTTCGATCGCTGTGATTGCCGCGTCGGGTTCGACCTCGGCGATCACCCGCGCATCCCATGACGTCAGCAGCGTCTTCATGCCGTCGAGAATCGCCGGATCGTTTTCGATGCAGACGATCAGGGCTCCGCTCATCGGAGCGTGTGACAGCGGCGTGCTGCTGGTCACCGCGGTGGTATGGTTGGTCTGATTGATGGCGGGTGCGAGCGGAACCGTGACGGAGAACACCGAGCCGCCGCTGCGGTTCGAGTCCAGCGCGATGTTGTGATCCAGCACGCGCGCCAGCCGCTGGACGATCGACAGACCAAGCCCGAGGCCACGCGCGATGCGCGCTCCCTGCTCGAGCCGATGAAATTCCTTGAATATCTCACCGCGCTTGAGGACGGGGATTCCGACGCCGGTGTCGTAGACGTCGATGCGCAGCGATTTGCCGAGACGGCGGCATCCGATCAGCACGCGGCCCTGCGGCGTGTATTTGATGGCGTTCGAGATCAGGTTCTGCAGCAACCGTCGCAGCAGCAGCCGGTCGGATGCGATCGGCAGCGAGCACGGCACGAATGTCAGTTGGACCTGCTTCGCCCGCGCGATCGGAACGAACTCGATTTCGAGCGAGCGCATCAGATCGCCGACGCGGAAACTCGTGATCGATGTCGTAATGGCGCCGGCGTCGAGCCGCGAGATATCGAGCAACGCTCCCAGAATCTCCTCGATGGCTTCAAGTGAATCGTCGATGTTCTGAACGAGCCTGGAATCCTCGCCGCCGGTCTGCCGCTCCACCAGGCTCGTGACATAAAGCCGAGCAGCATTGAGGGGCTGCAGGATATCGTGGCCGGCTGCCGCCAGGAACCGGGTCTTGGAGTTGTTGGCGTCCTCTGCATTACTCTTCGCCCGCGCAAGTTCCGAGTTCAGACGGGTCAGTTCCTCGGTGCGGTCGCGCACGCGCTTTTCCAGCGTCGCATTGGCGCGTTCCAGAGCCTCGGCGGCCTCGAAACTCGGCGTCACGTCGGAGAAGGTAACCACCAGACCGCCGTCCGGCATCCGGTTGGCGCGGACCTCGATCACGATGTTGCGGTCGGGAAGCCTCTCCAGATAAGGCTTCCCCTCGGTCGTATAGGCGGTCAGCCGGGCCTGCTTCGCAGCCTCGTGATCGACTGGAGAGCGATCGATGGCGCCCAGAAAGTCGAGAATCTCGGTCAGCGGAATCCCGATCTGAATGGCCTGGGGCGGCAGTCCAAGAATGTTTCCGAATTGCCGGTTCGAGCAGATGAGGTGCAGATCGGCGTCGAATACCGCGATTCCCTGCCGCACATGGTTCAGCGCGGTCTGCAGCATCTCGCGGTTGAAATGGAGCGCCGCATGTGCGTCGTCGAGCAGCTTCAAGGCTGCTTTCGCCGACACCGTGCGACGCCGGAGCAATTGCGACATCACCAGCCGCGACGATGCCGCGCCGATCGACGATGCGATCAGATATTCCGCGTGCTGCAACAATTCGAAAGCGGCCGGCGCTGTCGGATCGAGGTTGAGGCGCCGCATGGCGGCGAACTCCTCAATGGATTGCCGGGCGCGGTTGGGACCAAGATACTGCGCCACGGCATCCAAAATGTCCTGCACCGTCACCGTCGACCGCCAGCGTCCGAACGGAGGAGGCAGCGGCGCGGCATTGGGCGCGAAAATTTCCGCCTGCAGCCGCTCGATCGAGGACGGCCGCCGCGTCAGCGACAGCGCGACATAAGTCAGGATATTCAGCGAAAGACTCCACAGCACGCCGTGCATGAGCGGGGGCAGGTTGATGCCAAACAGCGCCTGCGGTTTCAGTTCGGCGATGCCAAACGGACCATGCTGCAGCAGCGACATGCCGATGGCGCTTCCGTTGAGAAAGCTGGGAAGAAACAGCGTATAGGCCCAGACCGCAAAACCGGTGAGCATGCCGCCCATCGCGCCGCGCGCTGTCGCCTGCCGCCAGACCATTCCTCCGAGAAACGCCGGGGCGAGCTGCGCGATGGCGGCGAACGACAATAGCCCGATCGCGGCGAGCTGTGCGCTGCCGAGCGCGCGATAATACAGATACGCCATGATCATGATGGCGAAGATCGCAAGACGACGCGTCTTGAGCAGGAAGTTGCCGAAGTCCCGGCGTCCGCCGCGGGAGGTCGGGCTGCGCTGCAGCACCAGCGGCACCACGATGTCGTTTGACACCATGATCGCCAGCGCGACGCATTCGACGATCACCATCGCGGTGCCCGCTGAAAGTCCTCCGATGAACACCGCGATGCTGAGCAGTCTCGACTGGCCCTCGATCGGCAATGCCAGCACATACATATCGCTGTCGATAATGCCGAACGGAAAAGTGACGAGACCGGCGAGCGCGATCGGGACGACGAAGATGTTGATGGCAATCAGGTAGAGCGGAAACAGCCAGCGCGCCCGGGCGACCTCGGCGTCGCTGGAATTCTCCACAACGCTGACGTGGAATTGCCGGGGCAAAAGCATGATCGCGAGAAACGACAGCAGCGTCATGGTGAGGAAGTTGCCGATCGAGGGGGTGTGCTCGATGGCCCGCACCGCCTCAGGCGAATTCATCGCGGCCTGGATCAGGCCGACGGGACTGAACATCCAGAATGTGACGAAGGCGCCGACGGCGAGAAACGCCACCAGCTTGACAATGGACTCGGTCGCGATCGCCAGCATCAGTCCGTGCTGATGCTCGGTCGCATCGGTCTGCCGGGTTCCGAACAGCACCGCGAACAGAGCAAGCGCGATCGTCACGAGCAGCGCGATGTCGCTGATGACAGGAATTCGGGCGATCGCCTGATCGTCGATCAGGATGGTCCCCAGCGATGAGGCGACCGCCTTGAGTTGAAGCGCGATATAGGGGACTGAGCCGATCATCGCGATGACGGCGACCGTCGCCGCGACCGCCTGGCTCTTGCCGTAGCGCGCGGCGATGAAGTCGGCGACCGACGTGATGTTCTGCGATTTCGCCAACTGGATGATCCGCCGCAAGAGCGGCGTGCAGAATGCGATCAGCAGGATCGGACCGATATAGATCGCGAGGAACTCGAGCCCGGTGCGGGTCGCGAGGCCGACCGAACCGAAAAAGGTCCATGACGTGCAGTACACCGCCAGCGACAGCGGATAGATCAGCCGGCTGGTGCCGCCCCGGGCAAACCTGGAGTCCCGGTCGCCATAGCTCGCGACCAGGAACAGGAAGCCGATATAGCCGATGGCGGCGGCGATCACGCCCCAGTCGTGCAGCATTGCGGGTGGCTCCTCCGACAGGCGCTGCCCTGGACCTTGCCCGAGATCGAGCGGGCCGATTCTAACATATGAACCGTGGTGCGAACGTCAGAATCCAGAGAAAGGCCGCGTACTAACGTTATGCGACGCCTTCGCGGTCATGATTTGCGCACCGGAGCGAATCAGCTTATACACGTATAAGTTGTGTAACTCGCTTAACTCTCTAGGCCGAATAGCGGCTTGGTGTCGATTGGAATCAGATTTGTTTCCGTTTCTGGCTTCGGAAGCGTGTCGCGGTTCGCCCGCATCCCGCTCTGACATGTTGCAATCGATCACATCGCGCTCCCGGATCTGTTCGCTCCAGGATCGCTGTGATCCAGTGAGAGGGTCGCGGATGGGCCAGCTTCTGTCGTTCGTTCCGGAAGTGCCGGTTTTCATCGTCGATGACGATTCATCGGTGCGGGACGCTTTGGTTCTTCTTTTGAAGATCGAGGGTTATGCCCCGCAATGCTTTGGCGACGGAGCCTCGTTCTTCGAGGCGGTTCAGAATGTCTCGCCCGCCTGCGTGATTCTCGACCTGCATCTTCCCGGCGAATCCGGATTCGAGATCCTGCGCAAACTGGCGGCTGAACGGCTTGCCGCGCCGGTCCTCGTGATCTCCGGTGTGGCCGACATCGCGACCGCAGTCGAAGCCATGAAATATGGTGCGCTGGATTTTCTGGAGAAGCCGTTTTCCTCGGATACGATCGTCGGCCGGGTTCGTGCCGCGGTGAAGGTGTGGCGCGAGGCACGGGGTGGCGAGATCGACGGTCTTGCCAATTTTCCCGGCCGTCATCTGTTGACCTGCCGGGAGCGCGAGGTCCTCTGCCAGGTCGCCAGGGGAGCCTCGAACAAGGAAGCGGGGCGCAGACTCGGCATCAGTCCGCGCACGGTCGAGGTTCATCGCGCCCGCATCATGGACAAGCTAGGCGCCAGAAATGCAGCGGATCTGATTCGGATCGTATTGTCGGAAGCGAGCACGCGGAGGCGGTTGTCCGCCTCATAAAGAGCTTTGCGTTTTGATCGATAGGCCGGGCATTGCTGCTCAAACAACGGCGTTGTTCGCTCGCCTATGTCCCGACCATATCAGTCGTCTTTTGCCGGGCTCGCGCAGATCGCTAGCTATTCGGCCGCCAGCGATTTCGCCTGCAACGGCAGGCCGAGTTTTTCCCAAACTTGCACCAGAGCTTCGGCCAGCTGATCGATCAGCGCGTCCTCGTGATAGGGCGAAGGCGTGATCCGCAGCCGCTCCATTCCCTTGGGGACCGTCGGATAATTGATCGGCTGAATATAGATGCCGTAATCATGCAGCAGCATGTCGGAGGCCTGCTTGCAGCGTTCGGGATCGCTGACCAGGACCGGAACGATGTGGGTCGAGGTCACCATCACCGGCAGACCTGCCGCGATCAGGCTCGCCTTGGTGCGCGCCGCGCGTTCCTGATGGCGTTCACGCTCCCAGCCTGATGACTTGAGGTGCCGGATCGCTGCGGTCGCGGCCGAGCAGATCGCGGGCGGCAGCGAGGTGGTGAAGATAAATCCCGGCGCATAGGAACGCACGGCGTCGATAATTTCGGATTTGCCGGCGATATAGCCGCCGAGGCAGCCGAATGCCTTGGCCAGCGTGCCTTCAAGGACATCGATGCGATTCATGACGCCGTCGCGCTCGGCGATGCCGGCGCCGCGCGGCCCATACATGCCGACCGCGTGCACTTCGTCGACATAGGTCATCGCGCCATAGCGCTCGGCGAGATCGCAGATCTTCGAAAGCGGCCCGATATCGCCGTCCATGGAATAAAGGCTCTCGCAAGCGATCAGCTTCGGACGATCGGGATCGGCTGCGCGCAGCAATTCTTCGAGATGAACGACGTCGTTATGGCGGAATACGACGCGCTCGCAGCCCGATTGCCGGATGCCTTCAATCATCGAATTGTGGTTGAGTGCGTCGGACAGGATCAGGCAGTTCGGAATGAGCTTCGCAAGCGTCGAAATACCGGTCTGGTTCGAGACATAACCAGACGTGAATACGAGCGCCGACGGCTTGCCGTGCAGATCGGCGAGTTCCTGCTCAAGCTGCACCAGCGGATGGTGGGTTCCGGCGATATTGCGGGTTCCGCCAGCACCGGTGCCGACACGGGTCGCGGTCTCGACCATCGCGCCTACGACCTTCGGGTGCTGACCCATGCCGAGATAATCGTTGGAACACCAGATAACGACGTTGCGCGGTCCATCGGAGGTGTGCAACGTGGCGTGGGGAAACCGGCCGGCCACACGCTCAAGATCAGCGAAAACACGATAGCGCCGCTCGTTATGAAGGCGATCAAGCGCGTTACTGAAGAACTTGCTATAATCCATGACTACATCCGGAAAGAAGCCCGGGACGCCGGACCGATCAAAACCTTTTTAGAGCCTTTCCAGCCGGGCTGTCGAGACGGAATTCGCTAATACGGCGGTTTGAGGGTTAAAAATCGCCGTTCATTTGCTCCAGCGCAAATGAGGACCGGTTGGCTGGCGTCTTCTCCGCACGCCTGGCCCCACACAGCAACCCTTGACGTCCGGAGAGCGAGCTGCTCGGCAACCGGTCCGATCAGTGAGGCTGAACGGCGGCCTTGGCACCGTCCAGCGGCGAGCGGATGCCCAGGCGATCGAGCAGCGCGGCGTCGCGCGCGGTCTGCGGATTTTTTGTGGTCAGCAGGACGTCGCCGATGAAAATCGAATTGGCGCCGGCCAGAAAGCACAGCGCCTGCAGTTCGTCGGTCATGTACTGGCGTCCCGCCGACAGTCGCACCACGCTCTTCGGCATCATGATCCGCGCCACCGCGATCATGCGGACCAGCGCGATCGGATCGGGTCGCTCGGCCGTGGCGTTGACGGGCACCGCCTCGACTTCATTCCACATATTGATCGGGACGCTTTCAGGGTGCGCCGGCAGATTGGCCAGCAGCATCAACATGCCGAGACGGTCCCCCGCCTGTTCTCCCATGCCGATGATGCCGCCGCAGCAGACCTTGAGCCCGGCGTCGCGCGCATGGGCGAGCGTGTCGATGCGATCCTGCATCGTGCGCGTGGTGATGATCCTGCCGTAGAATTCCGGCGAGGTGTCGACATTATGGTTGTAGAAATCGAGTCCGGCCGCATGCAGTCGCCGGGCCTGATCGGGCGTGAGCGTGCCCAGCGTCGCACAGGTCTCCAGGCCGAGCTCCTTGACGGCGCTGACCATGTCGCAGACCCGGTCGAGATCGCGCTCCTTCGGACTGCGCCACGCAGCTGCCATGCAGAAGCGGCTTGCGCCTGCGTCCCTTGCCCGCCGCGCGGTTTCGACGACCGCGTGCTTATCCATCAACTTGGTGGCTTTGACGCCGGCGTCGTAATGCGCGCTCTGCGCACAGTAGCCGCAGTCCTCCGGACAGCCGCCGGTCTTGATGCTGAGCAGGCTTGCGGTCTCGACCTGATTGGGATCGAAATTGCAGCGATGGACGGTCTGCGCCCGGAAGATCAGATCCGGGAAAGGGACATTATAAAGTGTCTCGATCTCGGATCGCGTCCAGTCGTGGCGTAACCGCGAGGACGCATTATCGCCGCTGTCGAACGAAACCGGTGCTGCATCCATATCGTCACGATCCTGTTTGCCGCGTTACGCCAGAAGTGCTTATAGCGTTTTCAAGCGAAGTGAATACCGGTTCGCGTGAAGAAAACGCGTCCAAACAGAGGCGGGAGCCCGGCTTTGACTTCATCAAAGCCGGAACAGCTCCAGGCAAAGCCTCCGCGGCGCGACGATACCACGGTGCCCCGCCCAATTCGAATGAGGCCTTTGGTTTATCGGAAGCCGAAATGTTCGCGTAGCGCAAACAAAAAGGCCGGCACCATGGTGCCGGCCTTCTCTATTTCGAAACCCTCAGGACTCAGGAGTAATCAGTATCCCGGGGCAAGCGGAGCGGTCGGGGCGCCCCAGTTGAAGCGGTAGTTCAGGCCGACCTTGATGGTGTGCTCGTCGTTGCGGAAGCTGAAGGCCGGAACCGTGAGAACGTTCACAGTACCAAAGTCATAGTACTGGTATTCGATCTTGCCCGACCAGTTCTGGGTGAACAGGTATTCGAGGCCGCCGCCGACGGTGTAACCATCACGGCCACCGTTGCCGCTGAAGCCGTTGGTGAAGCGCGAGTCGGCCCAGCCGTAGCCGCCCTTGACGTACAGCAGCGCCGGACCCCAGGTGTAGCCGAGGCGGCCGGTCACCGAGCCGAGACCACGATTGGCGAACGAGCTGCCGGTGTCGAGGAAGCTATAGTTGGCTTCCAGGCCGAAGACCCAGTTCGGCGAGAACTGCGTGTCGTAGCCGACCTGCACACCGCCCATGAACACGCCGTCGTTGTTATTGAAGAAACCGGGCGCGAGGACGTTGTTGTCGCCGCCGAATGCGCCGCCGACATGACCGCCGATGTAGAAGCCGGTCCAGTTGTAGATTGGCGCAGGTGTATAGGCCGGAGCCTTGGTGTACGGCCGGGCGGCAAGATCGGCGGCTTGTGCCGGCACGATCGCGCTAAGGCCAATGATTGCCACAGAGGCGAGCAGAATCTTTTTCATTATATGTTCTCCAGGAATTCGATATCCGAAGCAACCGTTGGTCGGCCCCGTCATTCGGACCCTAAAACGATTCTGAGCAAAAAGCTGTCACTGAGAGGACACACTCGGGAGGTTCGTAAGCTGTTGGGGAACCACGGAACTTGTTGCCTAATACGGCCTTAATCAAAACTAAATGATGCCTTAATCGGCAGGTGGTTTCGCACACGAGAAAGTTGCAATATTCTCGGGAAAATCTTTTTCTAACCAGAATTCGAAGGCTTCTCATGCCGAGTGGCAGGCATCCACGAAAAAATGGTGCTGCCAGACAGGATTGAACTGTCGACCTCTCCATTACCAATGGAGTGCTCTACCACTGAGCTACGGCAGCAAGCCCACCTGCGGGGAATCAGCTTTAAAAAGGCCCGCAAGGCGGGCCGATCCTTGCCACAAGGCCGGAAGGCGCGCAAGCCGACAAGAATGAGGTATCGTCGCCGGCCGGCAACCTCTGTTGCGGCAAGGGCGGTAGCGTATATGTTGCGGTCGTCGTTCCACCGACACCGGCGAATCGGACCGGGCATGCCCGGACACGCAAGCCAAGGGACGTCATGAGCGAAAAACCGGATAGGGATCGCAACGGAGGAGATGCGGGGCGCGAGATGCGGCTGCGCGCTGCGCTGCGTGAAAACCTCAAGCGGCGGAAATTGCAGTCCCGTGGCCGCGCCGATCAGGCCCCTGCCGCCGATCGATCTGATTCGGAATGCCGGGACGAGTGATTGAAGATCATCGTCTGGGGGCGCGGCTCGACGAAGCTTCCTTCAAAGGCCGGATGATGCTGGGGATTTCGTTCTAAGCTCCTCAAATCGCCTTAATTTTCCATGTTTTGGAGCGCCGGGCGATTTCCCCTATACTTCAAGACACGAAAAACAGGAATCGGCATGGATCGCATTCGCATCGTCGGCGGCAACAAGCTCAATGGCACCATTCCGATTTCCGGCGCAAAGAATGCGGCGTTGCCGTTGATGATCGCGGCGCTTTTGACCGAGGAGACGCTGATCCTCGACAACGTGCCGCGGCTTGCCGACGTCGCGCAACTGCAGCGCATCCTTGGCAATCACGGCGTCGATATCATGTCGGCGGGCAAGCGGCCCGGCGATCACGAATATCAGGGACAGACCCTGCACATTTCGGCCGCCGACGTCATCGACACCACGGCGCCGTACGAACTGGTCTCCCGGATGCGGGCGAGTTTCTGGGTGATCGCCCCACTCCTGGCGCGGATGCATGAGGCGAAGGTGTCGCTGCCGGGCGGTTGCGCCATCGGCACCCGCCCCGTTGACCTCCTGATCGTCGCGCTGGAAAATCTCGGCGCCGAGATTTCGATCGACGGCGGTTATGTGATCGCGAAGGCGCCCGGCGGCCTCCGGGGGGGCGAGGTGGATTTCCCCAAGGTGACCGTGAGCGGCACCCACGTCGCGCTGATGGCTGCGACGCTGGCGAAGGGCACCACCGTCATCACCAACGCCGCCTGCGAGCCAGAGATCGCCGATGTCGCCGACTGCCTCAATAAAATGGGCGCGCGAATTTCCGGCGCGGGCACGCCGCGGATCGTCATCGAAGGCGTCGGTAAGCTCGGCGGCGCGCGGCACACCGTGCTGCCCGATCGGATCGAGACCGGCACCTATGCGATGGCGGTGGCCATGACCGGCGGCGAGGTTCTGCTGCGCGGCGCGCGCCCCGAACTGCTGCAATCAGCGCTTGACGTGCTGGGCGAGGCAGGCGTTGTCGTCACGCCGAATAATGAAGGCATACGGGTGGCTCGCAACGGCGCCGGCATCAATCCGGTGACGGTCTCCACCGCACCGTTCCCCGGTTTTCCGACCGACCTTCAGGCCCAATTGATGGCGCTCATGACGCGCGCCAAGGGTTCGTCCCGCATCACCGAGACCATCTTCGAAAACCGCTTCATGCACGTGCAGGAGCTGGCGCGATTCGGGGCGCGCATTCATCTCGACGGCGAGACCGCCACCATCGAGGGCATCGGGACGCTGCGCGGCGCGCCGGTGATGGCGACGGACTTGCGCGCCTCGGTGTCGCTGGTGATTGCGGGGCTCGCCGCCGAAGGCGAGACCATGGTCAACCGCGTCTACCATCTCGATCGCGGCTTCGAGCACCTGGAGAGAAAACTGTCGGCGTGCGGCGCCTCGATCGAACGGATCCGGGACTGAAGGGGGCGCCCGTGGCATCCGGAGCCGGGTTGCAATTTATAGGTTCGTCCGCTGCCACGAAGGGTTGACGGCGATTTGGGGTCGCGCCATTGAGCCCTGTCCTCGTGACGAGCCTTGTTCTTGTTATTGCCGGAAAACATCCTCATGCCGATCCGCATCGATAGCCGCAGCGCCGACTTTGCCTCGCGCTTCAAGGCGTTTCTCGCGACCAAGCGGGAAGTTTCGGCCGATATCGAAGCCGCGACCCGTGCCATCGTCGAGGACGTCAAGGCGCGCGGCGACGCGGCGCTGATCGAAGCGACGCGCAGGTTCGATCGGCTTTCCGTCGATGCCAACGGCCTGCGCTTTACCGCCGCCGAGATCGACGCCGCCGTGGATGCTTGCGACGCGGCGACGCTCGATGCGCTGAAGCTGGCGCGCGATCGCATTGAAATCTTTCACCGCCGTCAACTGCCGAAGGACGATCGCTTCACCGACGCGCTCGGCGTCGAACTCGGCTCGCGCTGGACCGCGATCGAGGCGGTCGGCCTTTATGTGCCAGGTGGCTCTGCGGCCTATCCGTCGTCAGTGCTGATGAACGCAGTGCCGGCCATGGTCGCTGGCGTCGCCCGTGTTGTCATGGTGGTGCCGTCGCCGGACGGCAGGATCAATCCGCTGGTGCTGGCGGCGGCGCGGCTCGGCGGCGTTTCCGAAATCTATCGCGTCGGCGGCGCGCAGGCCGTCGCTGCTCTCGCCTACGGCACCGCGACCATCGCGCCGGTGGCCAAGATCGTGGGGCCCGGCAACGCCTATGTCGCTGCCGCCAAGCGCCAGGTATTCGGCAAGGTGGGCATCGACATGATCGCAGGCCCTTCGGAAGTGCTCGTCATCGCCGACGATACCGGCAATGCAAACTGGATCGCAGCCGATCTGCTCGCGCAAGCCGAGCACGATGCCAGCGCTCAATCGATCCTGATCACCGATAGCGCGACACTCGCCGCCAACGTCGAGCGCGCGGTCGAAGCGCAACTCGCGACGCTGCCGCGGGCGGAGATCGCGCGGGCGTCATGGAACGATTTCGGCGCCGTCATTCTCGTGGAGAACCTCGATCAGGCCGTAACGCTCGCGGACGCCATCGCCGCCGAGCATCTGGAGATCATGACGTCAGATCCCGAAGGCCTTGCCGCGCGGATCCGCAATGCCGGCGCGATCTTCATCGGACCGCATACGCCGGAGGCGATCGGCGATTACGTCGGCGGATCCAATCACGTGCTGCCGACGGCGCGCTCGGCGCGCTTTTCGTCGGGCCTCAGCGTGCTTGACTTCCTCAAGCGGACGTCGATCCTGAAATGCGGACCAGATCAGTTGCGGGCGCTGGGGCCGGCGGCGATGACGCTTGGCAAGGCCGAAGGCCTCGACGCTCATGCCCGTTCGGTCGGAGTGCGCCTCAACTAGTGTGGTGGTTCAGAAGTTCGCTTCATTTTCTGTGAGCGCTTCAGGTGAACTTCTGAACCTAAACCACACTAGAATTATGTATTTGCTAGTGCCCTTTCGAATCTGAAGATCGCCCACCACGCCGGGTCTTCCAGGCGAATGTCAAATTCAAAGCTCCACCAGCATTCATATTGCAAACTAATGGTTTTTTAATTCCAACATTCGCAGGGGAGCTGCGCTGAAATGGGATGCGAATGTTGGGATTGGACCAGTAGGCAATGAGCAAGGCCCCATCAAAGGAAGATTCCCGGAATCGCATCGTGGCGGTCACGCTCGATGAGGAGTCGATCGGGCGTTCCGGGCCGGATATCGAACACGAACGGGCGGTCGCAATCTACGATCTCGTGGAAGAGAATCTGTTTGCGCCGGAAGGCGCGGCAGGCGGTCCATTCACATTGCATATCGCGATCACCGGCAACCGTCTGATGTTCGACATCCGGCGCGAAGACGGCGCGCCCGTGGTGACGCACCTGTTGTCGTTGACGCCGTTCCGGCGGATCGTGAAAGATTACTTCATGATCTGCGACAGCTACTATCAGGCGATACGCACCGCGACGCCCGACAGGATCGAGGCTCTCGACATGGGTCGCCGTGGCGTCCACGATGAAGGATCGCGCACGCTGCAGGAGCGGCTGGACGGCAAGGTCCGCGTCGACTTCGAGACCGCGCGGCGGCTGTTCACGTTGATCTCCGTCCTGCACTGGAAGGGTTAGCGATGGTTCTGAACAGGGAGCACCGGCTGTCGTCGCGCGTCATGCGAAACGGTTGCGCGGAAGGCGCGCGCGAAACGAAAGCGGCCTGAGCGCATGGACGCGCCGTCGCGCGTGCACAAGCCGCAGTCGGTTCTGTTCGCCTGCGAACTCAACAGCGTGCGCTCGCCGATGGCAGCGAGCCTGCTGCACCACATGTTTCCGCGAACCCTGTATGTGAGATCCGCCGGCGTTCGGACCGGCGAACTCGATCCGTTCGCCGTCGCCGTGATGGCCGAACTCGGTCAGGACATTTCCAGACATCGGCCGATGACGTTCGAGCAACTCGAGGACTGGGAAGGCCTCAACTTCGATCTCATCATCACGCTGTCGCCGGAGGCCCACCACAAGGCCCTGGAATTGACCCGCACGATCGCCGCCGACGTCGAGTACTGGCCGACGCCGGATCCGACCGTGATCGAGGGCAGCCGCGAGCAGCGCATGCAGGCCTATCGCGATGTCTGCGACGGATTGCTGCTGCGCATCCGCAAACGCTTCGCGCGCGGCGGCGCGGGCCTTTAGGAGCGTTTCCGAGCGAAACGGAAACCGGTTCGCTTGAAGAAAACGCGTCAGATCAAAATCACGAAGCCTCGCTTTTGATTCCATCAGAAGGAAATGCCCTGGCGGCCAGCGATCGCGCTTCGCAGTTCGGCAACGGCGAAGATCGCGCGGCGTGATACGCGCGCCAACCATTTACTTCAGTTCCAATCGCCGGAACTGAAGGCGTTTGGAATTAGAATAGTTCGATATGCAAGCTGCACATTTCGGATCTGTATCGAGCAAAGCGAATGCGCTTCGCATCAAGAATACGCGTGGAATCAAACTCATACGAGTTTGCGGCCCGCATGGGTGGCGCGAGTCTCGCTTTGCAGGAAACTCCTGTGTCGCAGGCACAAATGCAACACGGCGATCTGAACGACTTTGTTTGTAGGTGTTCTAATTGCTCACGCGCGGAAAAAACTGCTGTTGGAAAAAAGCGAACAGGCGCTGGCCGATCGGCTCAATGGGGCGACGACAATGTTGAGAATGAATGCAAAGAGTCTTTGCCTTGCGACCGTCAGCGTCGTCGCATTGTCGATTGGTGGACCCGGTGCCGGACATGCGCAGTCCGAACTGCCGACGGTGACCGTGGTCGCGCCGCAGCCGAAGCCCGCGCGCCGGGCGAAACCCGCTCGTTCCACGGCGCGCTCGTCACAGCAGAGTCGCCGGGCCACGGCGGCGCCCGCGCAGCGTCAGGTCGTTGTACCGCAAGCCAATGCCGGCGCCGGGGTCGAACGCGGTACCGGACCGGTCACCGGATATCTGGCTCACCAGAGCATCAGCAGTTCCAAGACCGATACCCCGCTTTTGGAAACGCCGCAGTCGGTGTCCGTTGTCACCCGCGACCAGATGGTAGCGCAGGGCGCGCAGGATCTGCCGCAGGCTCTCGGATACACGCCGGGCGTCACCGTGCCGAGCTTCGGCCCCAACCAGTTCTTCGACGCCTTCAAGGTGCGCGGCTTCGATGCGCCACGTTATCTCGACGGCCTGCGGTTGCCATCCGACATCACCACCTTCGCCGCACCGAAAATCGAGCCCTACGGTCTCGAGCGGCTGGAGGTGCTGAAGGGCCCCTCGTCGGGGCTTTACGGCGCCAGCGATCCGGGCGGCATCATCAACATGATCAGCAAGCGGCCGCAGGCGATCCCGCACTACAGTGTCGAGGGCAACTTCGGTTCCAACGACCGCTATCAGGGTGCGTTTGATATCGGCGGACCGGCGGATCCGGCCGGCGAGTGGCTTTATCGCCTGGTTGGATTGTACCGGCAGAGCGACACCGAGGTCAATTTCGTTCACGACAACAAGGTCTTCATCGCGCCGAGCCTGACCTGGCGGCCCAATGCCGACACCAGCTTCACGATCCTGTCGCACTATCAGAAGATCGACAACAAAGGTTATCAGCAGTATGTGCCGGGGAATGTGGCTCTATCGGGTAATCCGCTGGGCCGGATCAATCGCAGCACCTATCTCGGCGAGCCGGGAGCCGACCACTACACGCTGGAGCAGAAGGCGGTCGGTTATGCGTTCGAGCACCGCTTCGACAACAGCGTCCAGTTCCGCCAGAATTTCCGTTACACAGAAGCGACTCAGGATCTGCAATCGATCCGTCCCGAGGGCATGATCGGCAACAATCTCGTGCTGCGCTCCTACGACTATGTCCGCGCCGGGACGCAGAACCTCACCCTCGACAATCAGTTGCAGGCCGATTTCCGCACCGGGCCGCTGGTTCACAAGGTGCTGGGCGGCTTCGACTACACGCATATGAAGGCGAATTCGGAATTCCGCATCACTTACGCCTTCCCGCCCATCGATGCCTTCAATCCGGTCTATGGCGCGCCGATCCCGAGCTGGGATTCGCTGCCGCCGTTCATCAAGCGCGACGATCACCAGACCCAGGCCGGCTTCTATCTCCAGGACCAGATCAAGCTGGATCGATGGAGGTTGACGCTCTCGGGGCGGCAGGATGTCGTCAACACCGCCTTCACCAGCACCGCCTTTTATCCGCCGGCGGGCAATTATTCGCGCAGCGATTCCGCGCAGACCGGCCGCGTCGGCCTCAACTATCTGTTCGACAGCGGCGTGTCGCCCTACGTCACCTATTCGACCTCGTTCACGCCCAATCTCGGCTCCAACCGCTTCGGCGATACCTTCAAGCCGACCACCGGCGATAACGCCGAGATCGGAATCAAGTACCAGCCGCTCGGCTCCAACCTGATGCTGACCGCCGCCTATTTCGACACCCGGCAGAACAACGTGCTATCGCCGGATCCGGTCAACGGTTTCTTCAATATCCAGACCGACGCGGTGCGTGTGCGCGGCTTCGAGTTCGAGGCGAAGGGCAACATCACCCGCGAGTTCGAGATCGTCGGCGGCTACAGCCATCTCGAGCCAAAGGTGACCGCCAGCGTCGCCGGCAATATCGGCAAGGACATGATCAACGTCGCGCGAGATCAGGCGTCGCTGTGGGGCAAATATACCTGGTATGACGGGCCGCTGGCGGGTCTCGGCGTCGGCGCGGGCGTGCGTTATGTCGGTGATACCTTCGGCGACTATGCCAACAGGCTCATTGTTCCTTCCTATACGCTGGCCGATGCCGTCATCAGCTACGATTTCGGTTATATGCGGCCCGATTTGAGAGGGCTTTCAGCCCAGATCAACGCGCGGAACCTGACCGACCGCTACTATGTCCAGTCGTGCTTCACGGGCCTGCCCTATTGCGCGCTCGGCACAGGGCGTACCATTCTGGGGACCTTGAAATTTAGCTGGGGTGCTGATCCCGCTCCGCCCTTGATCACGAAGTGAGCAGAGAGGTGAGTTGAGGAATGACGACAAGCGCCTTGCGCAAATGGAGCTGGGTTCACAAGTGGTCCAGCATCATCTGCACCTTGTTCATGCTGATGCTGTGCATCACCGGTCTGCCGCTGATCTTCCACGATGAGATCGACGCGCTGCTGCATGACCAGGTCTCGGCGGCCGTCGTCCCTGAGGGCACCCCGCCGGCGAATCTCGATCGCGTCGTGGCGAGCGCGGTGGCGGCCATGCCGGGGCAGGTGCCGCATTTCCTGATCTGGGATCGCGACGATCCGAACGCGATGATGGTGAGCGTCGGCAAGACTATCGACGCCAATCCGGCCAACAACCGCATCGTCCGTGTCGATGCTCATACCGGCGCCTATCTCGACGCGCCCGACGTCACCGGGCGCTTCACATACATCATGCTCAAGCTGCACACCGACATGTTCGCCGACCTGCCGGGAAAGCTGTTTCTCGGCCTGATGGGCATCCTGTTCTGTGTCGCGATCGTTTCGGGCGTGGTGGTGTATGCGCCGTCGATGCGCAAGCAGAAGTTCGGCGTCTATCGCGCCGAGCGCCCGCGCGTCGTGCGCTGGCTCGACCTGCATAACCTCGCCGGCATCCTGCTGGTGATGTGGACCCTGATCGTGGGATTCACCGGCGTCATCAACACCTGGGCCGACCTCGTGCTGAAGATGTGGCAATATGGCCAGCTCGCCGAGATGACGGCGCAATATCGCGACCGCACGTTGCCCGCCCATCCGACATCAGTACAGGAGGCGGCGGAGGTGGCGGCCAGGGCCACCCCCGGCATGCTGCCGTCGTTTATCGCGTTTCCCGGCACGATCTTTTCGAGCAAGAGCCACTACGCCGTGTTCATGCGCGGCGACACGCCGGTGACGTCGCGGCTGCTCAAGCCGGCGCTGATCGATGCCGAAACCGGCAAGCTCACCGACAGTCGCAACATGCCGTGGTACGTCACGACACTGTTCGTCTCGCAGCCGCTGCATTTCGGTGACTATGGCGGGATGCCGCTGAAGATCATCTGGGCGCTGCTCGACATCATGACCATCATCGTGCTCGGAACGGGCGTCTATCTCTGGCTGCGGCGCCGCAAGCCCGGCGAAAGCGCCGCGCGCGAGGCGGTGGACGCCGCGACCGCGGTCAACCGCCCTATGCTGTCGTCATGAGGCCGGCGCGCGCCGGTCGGCAGACCGTCCGTCAGATTTTCGCGTGGCCAGCCGTCATCGCTGTCCTGAGCACAGTCGGATTGCTCTCGGCGCTGCTCGGCGATGGCATCTGGGACGGTGTGTCGTGGATCGTGCTGGCGATTCCCGTCGTGCTGTATTGCGGGTTTGTCCGGCGCGGCGCCTAGCCGATTTTCCGCAAGTTCCTTTCGCGCCGGCCGATCGCCGGTTGTCGAACCGGATGCGTTCCGATAGGTTCCGCGCGCATCGACCCTCGCCCCGACACCATGAAGCCCGCATGTCAGGCCGCATCAAACTCGTTCTCGCCTCCGGCTCGCCGCGGCGGCTCAGCCTGCTCAATCAGGCAGGCATCGAGCCCGACGCGCTGCGCCCCGTCGATATCGATGAGACGCCGACGCGGGGCGAACTGCCGCGCGCCTGCGCCAACCGCCTCGCCCGCGCCAAGGCCGATGCGGCATTGAGAGCGGTGCAACTCGACGACGAGTTGCGAGGTTCGTTCATTCTGGCCGCCGACACCGTTGTCGCGGTGGGCCGCCGTATCCTGCCCAAGGCCGATCTGGCGGACGAGGCGTCGCAGTGCCTGCGATTGCTTTCCGGGCGCAATCACCGTGTCTACACCGCGATCTGCCTCGTGACACCGAAGGAAAATTTTCGCCAGCGCCTGATTGAGACCCGGGTGCGCTTCAAGCGGCTGTCCGAGGATGACATCCAGGCCTACATCGGCTCCGGCGAATGGCGCGGCAAGGCGGGCGGTTACGCGATCCAGGGCATTGCGGGTTCGTTCGTGGTCAAGCTGGTAGGCTCGTACACCAATGTGGTCGGCCTGCCGCTTTACGAATCGGTCTCGCTGCTCGGCGGTGAGGGATTTCCGATCCGCTCCGGCTGGTTGAATGCCGGTTAAAAAAGCCGAGGCGCGTCCGAAAAAGCGCTGCCCGATCTGCGGCAAGCCCGGCGTCGCGGCGTCATTTCCGTTTTGTTCGGAGCGTTGCCGCGATGTCGATCTCAATCGATGGCTGTCGGGCGGCTACGCTATCCCCGGCGGCAAGACCGCCGAAGAAGATGCGGAATAGTCCGGTCGCCTTTGGGACGGCGATTGATTATGCAGTCAATGGTTTGAAAAATCACCGGCGTGGGTTCGAACCCGCGATGGGTGGACAGGGCCATCGGGCCTGACTATAAACCGGCGCGTCCCAGCCGAAGCTGGGCGGCGCCCAGGTAGCTCAGTTGGTAGAGCATGCGACTGAAAATCGCAGTGTCGGTGGTTCGATCCCGCCCCTGGGCACCATTACCTGATAAGCGCAGCGCATCTTGTTCGGCACGTTTGGATCGTCGAAAAGACACGCTTTCTCTTGCAGACGAATACGACTGGTCCGACGTGAACTGAGTTCCTGAGGATGACACTGGATGCTCGATGAACTCTGGCGCGTTCCGTCGGGCAATGATTTTATCACCTGAGAGGAACGCCGCGGCGCCCATCGTTGCAAGTCACGCCGGGCGTTTTGCCCGCCCACTTGCGCCGTCGGCAGATGCCACAGCGACCAGCCGGCGGCAGGGGATCAGAACTGAATCATCCGGTGCTCTCGATTGGGTTCGTACAGAAATATATAATATCTTCATATATTTATGGAAAATTCCCGCTTCGTAACGCCGCTCTCTTGCAAAAACCGGCATGCCCCGTCATGAGAAGGCGCCCGGAGAGATGGCCGAGTGGCTTAAGGCGCACGCTTGGAAAGCGTGTGTGCGGGAAACCGTACCGTGGGTTCGAATCCCACTCTCTCCGCCAGATTATATTCCTGCCAAGTCCGTAGCCTTCCATAAAATCTAATAATAACAACGCTTTTATCACCATTTCCGTCTTGTCTAATCCGTAAGGTTCCGGCTTAATCCGCGAATGATTTGTACGCACATACGTGCGTAGAGACCGGGAGGAAGGCTTGGGACGGGTTTCCAATCGACTTTCGACCTTGATGCTGAAAAAGCAGCTGAAGCCCGGCCTCTACGCCGACGGCAACGGCCTTTATTTGCAGGTCAGCCGGCAGGAAACGAAAGCATGGGTCTTGCGCTTCATGCGCGCCGGCGTTCCCCGCAAGATGGGGTTGGGTCCGGTCAGTATTCTCGCCAATGATGGAAAGGTCTCGCTTGCCCAAGCCAGGCAAAGGGCGGCAGAGGCCCGCAGTCTGTTGATTGACGGTATCGACCCGATCGAGGCGCGGAAGTTTCGGCGCATTCAGGCGGCGCTGGAGGCCGCGAAAACGACAACGTTCCGGAAATGCGCCGAGCAATACATTGAGGACAACAAGGCAGCCTGGAGGAACGAAAAACACGCTGCGCAGTGGACATCGACGCTGGCGGCTTGTGTGTATCCCGAGCTCGGCGGCCTGCCGGTCGGCGGCATTGACACCGAGCTCGTACTGAAGGTTCTTCGGCCAATCTGGCGTGAGAAGCCGGAAACCGCGAGTCGCGTCCGCGGCCGCATCGAGACAATTCTAGATTGGGCAAAAGCTCACGGGTATCGAGACGGCGAAAATCCCGCGCGGTGGCGTGGTCACCTTGAGAACGTATTGCCGGCGAAAAGCAAGATCGCTGCCGTCGCCCATCACAAGGCGATGCCTTACGGTGATGTTCCCGCCTTCGTGACATTACTGCGGGCCAAGCAAGAGATCAGTTCCCGTGCACTCGAATTCACGGTCTTGACTGCGGCACGGACCGGCGAATCGATTGGGGCGAGATCCTCGGAATTCGATCTTGACGCAAAGACATGGACCGTGCCCGCCGAGCGGATGAAGGCCGGCCGTGAGCACCGCGTCCCACTGTCCGATCGCGCAGCCGAGATCGTCGAGCCGTTGATCAAAACTGGAAGGGAATTTGTCTTCGAAGGAGCGAAGCCCGGCCGCCCGCTGAGCAACATGGCCATGCTCGAAATGCTGCGAGGCATGAGGGGTGATGGTCTCACGGTGCACGGCTTTCGATCATCGTTCTTCGACTGGGGGCATGACCTGACCGGTCACCCCAAAGAGCTTCTCGACATCGCGCTTGCGCACACGGTCGCGGACAAGGTCGAGGCTGCTTACAGGCGATCCGACATGTTCGAAAAGCGCCGGCGGCTGATGGCCGACTGGGCAAGCTATTGCCGGGGTGAGAGCGCCGCAACGTCTCAGGCGGCCAATGAGCTTTGATTTTGAGGATTGGAAAAAACGCATTGCGCGCGCGAAAGCGTCTGGTGAGCTAGTGACGGACATTGATTTTGCGCGGTGGTTGAAACTCAGCGACGCGCTGCAGCGTGCAAAAGATACGCTGGGCGATTGGACCCTCGCCGGCCGCGCCATTGCCTTCAACCTCGAGACGTCACGCCTTCGCGCGATCTGTGAAGATTTCGAAGGTTGGGGCGCGGAAGAGGAGCTTGCCATTAGTTTCAAATGGGGGGTTGTCGACCCGACCTTCTGGTTAGGATCCTTGATAGACTGGGGAAGCGATCATGCATCCGTCGGCCGCGATGGGACTTGCTTCAGAATATCCGGCATCATGGTTCACAAGGATGATCTTGACGCAATACTGCGTCCCAAAAAGGGCGATTCGTCCGATGCGACTTCGCATACACCGCCAGCGGCGCTAGCATCGGGAGTTGCCATAACGAAAGCAGCAACTCAACTAGCATCGATCGATTTGACAGATTCGGGCTTGCAGGAAGCAATTTGCCGCGAGCTGAACATCAAAAGTATCCCGCGGAGCCAGTGGCGCGAGATCAAAGCTGCATTGAAGAAAAATCCCGACGTTGCTCCCCGATTGCGATCACGCGGCGAAAATGCCCGCGTTATCAGAGGAAAGAATATCTGCCGCTGATATACGCCGTTAACATCGGCCGGTTTTTTTGATCGGCGCATTTGGCGCATTATCGCTATTCCGCGCATGATCATCATCATCCGCCTCGAACCACTTACGTTCGAAACGGAGGATTGTAATGCTTCAGAAAATTTTGCGGCGACCCGACGTTGAAAAGTGCACCGGCCTCAAGCGTAGCTCAATCTATGCAGGCGTTGCAGACGGCACCTTCCCAAAGCCCGTACCGTTGGGGCCGAAAGCCGTAGGCTGGCTCGAAACAGACATCGTCGATTGGCAGAAGGCTCGCATTGCCGAGCGCGATGCGTCCAGCGCGGCTTAAAAAGCCATAGCGCGGACGGCGGAGGATCCTGCCATGCGTCAACGCATTCGCGATGGGATGCTCGCCGCCTTGGGTGCTGCGCCGCCGGCCACTCGGCAGCGGCTTTCTGAAGAAATACCACGCGCTGACGGGGATGATCTTGGCTGAGATCATTCTCATTCCAAAGCAGCTCCGGATGGAATGGACGGATGTCCTGGCGCTCGACGCCGGGATTTCGCACGCGGCATTCCGTGTCGCATGCGTGATTGGCAGTCACTTCAATAGCACGACTGGCGAGACCTTTGTCACTCAGGACACGGTTGCGCGAGTGATGGGCGTGAGCTCCAGAACCGTCTGGAGTGCGATCAGAGAACTAGAGGAATGCGGTTACATCATCGTGCGTCGGCGAGAATTGGGCGTCAGAGTATCGGACGGTCGCCGCGTAAACGGCGGTAAGGGCGCCGCCAATGTTTATCTTCCGGCGTTCGAAAGGTCGCAAGTAGCTGCGACCTCTCGCGGCTTAAAGCTCGCAACCCATTGCGACCTTGTCTGGTCTCAAAGGTCGCAAGTGGCTGCGACCTCTAACGGCTCAAAGGTCGCAATGGATTGCGAGCTTAGCGGGTCTCAAAGGTCGCAAAATCCTGCATCAAAGGTCGCAATGGGTTGCGACCCTACTCTTAAGACTAACTCTAAGAACGCGCGCGCGAGCGCCTTAGCCCTCCGATTGGGGTCGCCCGCGCAGTTGCTCCACAAGAGGCTTGGCAGTGAGAAGTTTGAGAGCTGGTTTGCCAAGGTCGAGCTTGTCGTTCCTGGGCCACCAGTCGCGACGCTCCGAGCTCCAAGTAGGTTTATCCGGGATTATATCGTTCAGCATTTCGACGAGATGGTCCTTAGCTGTTGGAAAGCCACCAGCCCCACCATTGAACGCGTCGAAATTATTTACGGCACCGTAGCCGAAGGCGGTGCGTCGTGAATACCGCCGCGGCACGGTGGACAGCGCTCGCGCGAATCGTTGCCGCTCACCGAAGCGGGACGCCGGTCCATCCTGACGACGCGGATTTTTTGGTCCATGGGCTGGATGGGCTGCTCGCTGGCGTCGATGATCCTTTTGGGCTGCGGCTGAAACCGGGGGAACGAAGCGCCGCAACGCGGTCAGCCTATGATCAGCGCGACGACCTGGTGCGCGACGCCGCGCAAAAATTCTATCCGGATGCGTCGCAGGCCGCCGCCGCCCGTGAGCTGCACAAGGTTTTGAAGCGCTACGCTGCCGCCGGATGGATTCGAGAGCGAGCGCTTCCCGATTGTCCAGCCCCAGCGGGAACGTTGCGCGCAATGCTGTGGGCGATCCTGCGCGCCCGCGCTGATGTCCCCAGCGCTCGGCGCCTCCGCGCGCTGTTGGCCACGAGCTCCCGCTATTCGTGGCCAACCGACTCGGCTGAAGTCGATTCGAACACGCCACGGAGATGGACATGACGACAGTTGCGAAGATCATGGAACTTGCTGGCATCCCCTCGGATGCGCAGTTTGTCACTGCAGCCCAGATGGATCGCGCGGTGGCCATTGCCAAGGAACGAGGCGAAGCGGCAGGTATTGCTCGCGCTGCTGCCCCCGCGGTGGTGCAACAGAGGTCGAGAGCTATCTCGATTTCGTCCGCCGGCTCGGATGATCTTAACGCCGCTGTCGATCAGTTGCTCGCCGAAAAGGGCATCGAACCGACGACGCGTTCGGACGGTCTAGATGCTGCGATCGATTATTTATCGAAATGCCGCTCGGCGCGGCGTGGTTAACTTCATGTCGGGCGACTGTTGCCGCAGCACCCGACGTGACCAGCGCGGCAGACCGGTTACCAGACAGACCGGTTCATCGCGCCGGGGCGCGTGGCGACGCACTGTGCGAGCACATAGAGCGTTGACCGCGCGCGCCCCACATTTGCAGCCCTCTTCGAGGAGGGCGAGACATCGATCTCCGCCGCCCGCGCGGGTCCTTCCCGTGTCGCTTTGCTCCGCGGCCGAAATCGGCCCGAGGGTCCGCCAATTGGCGGACCCCAAAAACTGACCGAACACCCCGAACACCCCGAACACCGAACCGAACATAGGGGTGCCCACCGGTGGGCACCCCCCGCACGATGGGGAGCTTTTGATGTTTGAATTCGATACGCAGCTATTGCACCGCCTGCCGCCCGCCGCGTTCGTGAAATTGAGCTCGTTGCTCGATGCATACGAGCGGCAGGCCTCCATCACGCGAGCCGCGCAACAGGAGTCCAGTTATCTTCGCCAGCAGATCGCCAAGTTCACTGCCCGCGGCGGCGATCTCAGCCCGGTCGACCAGGTCAAAAATCTCCGATCGGAGCTGGATACGATCCTAATCAAAAAAGATCGCGAATTAGGTCATACAACGCAGCACCAAGAGCTACTGAAAGGCATCCGCGATTGGCTCGCGGCAATACCGGAGAGCATCCAGCTACGTGATCACGTCGCCAAGGATGCCGGGGTTTCGAAGTCCTCGCCTGGCGCTATCGAAAAGCGCCGCCGCCGCATTCGCGAGCTCCTCGCCGACATCGGACGCGTCGACGCAGCGCCGATCAGCACCAAGGCCGCGAAACAACAAGCCCGCGAGGAAGTCAAAAAGCTCGCCGAACGCGGCCGGCCGGCGGTGCACAAGCTGCTCGAAGACCGCGGAGGCATTGGCTGGCCGCAGCGGAAAATCGGATTTGCCGGCATGATTGATCTTTTCGAGACCGACAGCTTGGCCGTTATGGCCTTTGCCCTGGAGGAATCTCTCATTGCGGCCGTCGAGCGAGAGATCGACGAGGTTGGCGGCGCCGCTGACAGCTTGACCGATGACGAACGTTTCAATCGCTTCGACAAGCTGTTCGACAAACTGCTCGCCGCCGAGCGCGAGGAAGAAGCGTTGATCGCCGCCGCCGATTTTGACGTGCAGCGCCGTTCTGATGCCGATCCGCGGGCCGTTCTCGGCATTTCGAGCGATGCGCCCTTGCCGAACCGCAATCTGACGCATCAGGCCCTTTTTACGGCGACGTTATCGGCCCGCTGACAGTCGCGTAAACCCAAGGAGAACTCACGCCATGCTCAAAACTCTCAAACTAGGGTCACCCATCATCCAAAGCGATGTCGTCAAATATTTCCAATCGGAAATGATGTCCAACACCGAAGAGATGTTGGCCGCTGGCGTCGACGCCGACAATGTTGTTGACGTCGGAACGGTGCTCGGCCGCATCACCATCGGGACGCTTGATGCGACCTTCGCGGCGCGCGCAGGCAACACCGGCGACTTGGCGAATACCTTTGGCACTCCAAAGGTCGATGCCGGGGCGAAACCTGGCATTTACACTATCACCTTCACCGACGTGACAAAATTCCGGGTCGAAGATCCAGATGGTATCGAAATTGGCGAGGGCACGACGGGCGTTGCGTTCACGAACAAGCTGAACTTCACGCTTGTTGCCGTCGATACGCCGGCGGTGGTCGGCGATGCGGCTGACATCACCGTAACCGCCGAGGCCGGCAGCAACAAAGTGGTACCCCTCAATCTCGCCGCGACCGATGGCAGTCAGAACGCTTACGGAGTTTCGCAAAGCCGCGCGCGCGCCGCCGTCAATGGGATTGACCAGAGAATTCTTGTGTTGCGCCGGCTGGGCGTTGTCGTCGCTGACAAGCTGATCTGGCCGGACGGCATGATCGCCGCCGAGAAAACGATTGCGTTGCGCCAGCTGGATCAGCAGCTGATCGTCGCGCGAGAAGACTGACAACAAACTCCCAAAGGAAAAATTGCAATGACAATCAAAGTCCAGCTGCTCGAGCCGATCAAGGGTTTTGAAGGCGTCCAAATCAGCGAGCTAGTTCTGCGCGCGCCCAAGTACATGGACGTGATGACGCTTGGCGAGCCGACGACCTACGCACGAAGTGAGGGCGGTATGATCTATCAGGCCGAAAAGGATGGGGTCATACAGTCGTATATTGAACGGCTAGTAGTGGAGCCAAAGCACACCGACCTATTGAACCAGTTGTCACTCGCGGACACGCTCAAGCTTAAGGATACGATCAACGGTTTTTTCGGGGCCGCGCGCGAGGCGATTTATCCCTCATAGCGCGCCGACTCGTGTTCGATCTGCGCGTCGTTACTGCCGATGCTTGCGCGCAGCTCACTTTTGATGAGCTCGAATTTTGGTTCGAGATGTCGGTACAGAGGCAAAAGTAGATGGGGAAAATTATAGAGGCGACAGCTGTAATTTCGGCCCAGGATAAAACTGGCGCCGTATTCGACAACATCGCCAAGAAGTTCGAGGGCATCGCGAAAGCGGGCAAAGCCTTCGAGGGCATTAAGCCCCCTGTGCTTGGCAAAATGGGTTGGGGCACCAATTTTCAGAAGGAAATCGACGCGCTCAAAGTTTCCTCGAAAGAACTCGCGGAAATTCAACGAAACTGGGCCTCGTTCAATTCCGCGATGTCACGCAATGGACCGGTCCGCGCCGCCCAGTATTTCGGTGCTGTTGATCAATGGAAGAAGAACACGCTTTCGAACCTGCGCGAGGTCCGCCTCGCTATGGACGAGACCGAGAAGTACCACCAGAAGTTTTTCGCGGGGGCGGGTCGCTTCGCGCTGCATGTGGCAGGTATCGGCGGCGCGGCCTATATGGTGGGCAGTGCGGCCCGCGCTGGCGTCAAGGCGTCAGCCGAACGAGCTCGTGAGCTCGCCAAGGTATGACCTCGGCGGCCTTAGCGAGGAGGAAAAGGCGCAAGCGGCCCTCAAGGCCGACGAGATTTCCGCTAAATATCCTTCCATCGGCCGCACTGAGGTGCTCGGCCATATCCGTCAGCTACGGTCGCGGCTCGGCGACTTCCATCACGCGATCGAGAACGTCGAAACCCTGACCAAGGCGCAGGTCGTACTCGGCACGCTGGGACATGGGGAAAATGCGTCGGAGGATCTTGAGAAGTTGGTGCTTGGCCTTGAGAGCCAGGGCATCGGTTCGCAGCCGGAGAAATTCAAGACCTATCTGAACGCGTTCACGCGCGCGAAGTCGCTGTTTCCTGACCTTCGCGGCGAGGATTTCCGACAGTATATGCAACGCGCCAATGTCTCGAAATATGGTCTCAGCGAGGACTATCTGACCAGCGTTGTTCCGACCATGATGCAGCACGAAGGTGCCAGCAATTTCGGCGTTATGCAGGCGTCGGCATTCTCGGCGCTGGTTGGCCATCGCCAGACCAAGGCTGCGAAGGCGGCGATGCGCAGGTTTGGCCTGGTGGACGGGAACGATCGTCTCTTGAACGAAAGCGATTTCATCAAGTCGCCGTTCAAATGGGCGGAGGCGAACATCGTGCCGGCGCTGCAGAAGCACGGCATCGCTACGGATGAGGAACATCGCGGCGAAGTCGTCAAAGCGATGACGGAGATGTTTTCGAACCGAAAGGTGGGAGAGTTCTTTGCCTCCATGATCGTCAATCGGGCGATCATCGAAAAGGACAGCGTGCTGCTCCCTCGCGCCAAGGGCACCGAGGCGGCCGAGCAGGTTCGCCGCGAGGATCCTTTTGCCGCCTGGGCCGGTGTCACGACGCAGCTCAAAGACGTGGCGACAGCATTCATCGGCGTTAAACCCATCATCGATGCCATGAACGCCGCATCGAACTCGCTCGGCAATATAGCGAAGACCATTGAGACCGGACACGTTCCTGAAAACACCAACCTCGGCCGGATCATCCATGCCAACAGCCGCACCCCGGCCGAATGGTCCGAAATCCGCCGCCGCGACAATATGAAGGCGCAGACTGGCGAGATCGACAATAAGCTGGCGCATTTTCCGCTCGATGAGCCCACAAAACGGCGTCTGCGGCTTCGTCGCTTCGATCTCCAGATGGGTATCGATCAATCCGAAAATCAGGCGACAATGCCGCCACTCTTTTCGCCTGAAGAGCTGGACCGCTGGCAGGAGATGGATCGCGAGCACCGCCGCGGGGTCGCGCTGTCGTCGATGCCGGCGCCGATGCGAGGCGGAAAATCCCGCATTCCGCTACCGATGGAAGATCCGCGAGGAAGGCTCCCACAGATGCCACCAGTGCAGCCGCTCGACGCGGCGCCGACCAGGGTGGATGTCACGGGCACGGTCGAAGGTCAGCTCATTGGTAAGATCGTGATCGAGGACGGCACAGGGCTGCTCAAGATCAGAAACGACCTCGATCGCGTCATCAAGCTGGTCGGCTCGATGTTCACGGGAGGCGGCAACGGTCCCGGCTCGGCCGGGCATTCGTCGCCCGATGCCGCGGCGGCATCGTCGGGAATCGCATACGGTCCGTGACTGGGAAAGCTCGCGCGGGAAGGGCGCGGGGCTGCTAATGTACCTTTCCGAAATCGGCGTTACCGCTTGTGTCTCTCTTGGCTTTATGTAGTTTCGCGGTGGTACCGAACGGCAGCCTGACCTCACCATTTTTCCAGGCTAGTCCATCGCCTAGAACTCTTTTAGTGCCGACAAGCGTTTTGAGCAGGGCAGGATCCGCCGTCGCGGTTGGCTGCATTGCGTCTACTGAGTAAGCAACGTAGCAATCGACCGTTTCAAAGGATTGGATTTGCAGTAGTCGCGAAGCTGCAAGCACGGATAGGAACATTCCTTCGAGTTGTTCCATCGCCTTTGCAAAGGCCGATTGCGTAAGCTTGCTCTTCAGTTCAACAAGATGAAGGTGCGCCTTGTCATCCTTGAATGTTACAAACGAGCCGTCAGCGCACTTCTTTTTTGAGAGCGCCCAAATCAATGGTGGTTGGTTGTGCGCTTTAAGAACGATAGCAGGAGATCCCAAAGAGAATGATGCCGTTCCTTTTCCTGTCGGGGATTTCTCTGTAACTTCGACCCTTGCGTGGGCTTCCCAAACATAAGCGTTGTTGAAATGTCCGAGGCATTCGCGACATCCAGAAAGCATCATTCTTCCTCATTAAAATCAATAGTCTCCCGCGTCAAAGAGATCAGTGTTTCGTTTAGGCTTGGGACAACGAATCCCTCCCCAGTTTTATTTAATTCTGTGATTTCAGTCCCATTTGTTGTTTGGATAAATTCGTATGCTCTTGCTTTGCTCGGGTCGATGACATCGCTTTCATCATAACCATATTGCGTTAGCAGGTTCTGGCGATCTGGGTGCCCGTGTAATCGCATCAGATTGTTGATCTGTTGAACGAAAGTGTCGCTGTGCGTTGTAATTGTAAATTTGGCTCCAGCGTTTAATAGTCGAGCGATAGCTCGGGCCATTTGTCGTTGGGCAGAAAGATGCAAATGCGCCTCCGGCTCCTCGAATATGAAGTGACCACCCGGATTATATTTTATGAGATGAATAAAGGGAGCCATCTCGGTGATCATCGACGAGGTCGCGTGAAGTGGGACTCTCCGGGAAGAGTGCGCCGGGACATAACTGAAGGAAGGGACTTCCTCTTCGCTAACATCAAGCGTCCCATTTAGCACCGTATCTTCAAGCCACGAGGCAACCGGTGCCTTAGGTCTCGACGCGAATGCGCCGGCGCGAACAAATGTGCTGACGAAGTCCGCGATAGGGAGTGGCAATACTGTTTCACGCTCAGAGTCGAAATCGAGACGCTCCGCGATTAGCGAGCGTATTGTCAACATAAGGCCGGTTCGAGCGGCAGGAATATAGA
Source organism: Nitrobacter sp. (assembly GCF_051535215.1). Lineage (NCBI taxonomy): Bacteria > Pseudomonadati > Pseudomonadota > Alphaproteobacteria > Hyphomicrobiales > Nitrobacteraceae > Nitrobacter > Nitrobacter sp. The sequence goes on from NZ_JBPPLY010000010.1 coordinate 38,825, forward strand.
CAGGAGTACGGTAGCTTGGCCAGTCGCGGCCGAATAAGGCAAGTGCCGCGCACTCAGAGAGCACGCGATGTATGTAAAGATTACGAGGGAAATTTTTGCTGGATGGAAAGCGGAACTGTCGAACAGTATTCCCGTCGGACGAAAACTTTACGTTTACGTAGCGCTGCCGCTCGCTAGGCTTTGCATCTACCCCGCCGGGGGAGGTGCGGCTTATGGATATTTCGAACGGTTCGAATTCATTGGATAGCTTGAGTTGAATGCTGCTTTCTTCGAACCCTTCGTAAGAAAACAGACGTCCGAGAAGCTCGGCAAATCTCTCATGATAAAGCGACTGCAGATACTCAATGCACTGAGACGCCTGTTCCGGCCCGACGGAATATTTGGCGACGGCCTCCTGGCCCTCTTTTTCAAAGCGACTGATGAGCAGGTCGAGCCATTTGACGCCGGTGTTTTTCGTATCCGTGAAGGGTGCGATCTCTGGTCTGGCAAGTAGCCAGATCAAAGAAGCTAGATAGCTTTTGCCAGTATTATTTTGGCCAACAAGAATCGTGAGCGGTGCAGCCGTGAAATCAGCTTCCGCAATTCTTCCGAGATTCTTAACCTTGAACGAAAGCACAATCCCTACCGGTCACTTGGGGACAATGGCGTAGCATGCCATGCGACCATTGAAAAACGATGAAACCCGCCCAATGGTTCACTTGGGCAAATACCCGTTTTCCCTGAGGAAATCGGCAAAAATCATCTCAAAAAGGGACGTTCGCGGGGTCGCTCGGGTCCAAATATTCGCAAATTTCGAAGTTTGTTAGTAGGGGGAAATTCCGCCAATTGGCGGAATTTCAAATTCGCTCCCGATTTTATTCCCTCAATTGAGGGAATATCCGTGCAGCTCCTAAATGAGCCGTCGCAATCCCTAGGTGCTGCCATGCCAAGGAAGAAAGCAAAATCCTCGGCCACTTCGGCCTCTGAGGCCCGCGCGTGGCGTGATCCCGACGACGCTCCGGAGATCACGAACGCCATGCTCGACCGCGCCACCATCGTGAAGGACGGCAAAGTGATCCAGCGCGGTCGCCCGCCGTTCGGCGACAACTCCAAATAACCAGCGATAATCCGGAACGCGCGAAAGCGGCCCGCGAGGGGCTTGGCTTTTGCCTGCAAATCAGGGAATCTGTCCGTGGGCTTGGAAACCCGGACCTAGAACGGCACGCGACCCTTGGCGGGGTAACGTCCGAAGCGCGTTGAGCCTTGGCGGGCTCTCTTAGCGCTATGGCAGCACCTTGGCGGGTGCGCCGACCTGGCCAATATGGCCGGGAGCGGTGCGCCATGTCCAGAGCCTTCGGGCTTAAAAGTGCATCGGCCTGTCTCTAGGCAGGTTTCCAACTCCCGGCTGCCGGTCTGTCACCTGCATCGGCCTTGGAAAGCCAGAACCTAGAGAGCCTTCATCATGACTCTTGCTCGACCAACGTCTCCGCCACGCGCGGATCAAGATTATTCGTGTCTTGAATCACCTTCTCCGCCTTTAGATGCGCCTTCGGCAACACCGCCTAAGTTGCCGGCGCCCTCGACCGAGGGCGCCCTTAACCATGCGCGCCGGTCCGCGCAGACCAATGCGCTGCTCTCCGACACAACGAGCCCGCGCGGCCGTCCGGCCGAACCGAATTCAACCGTATCTCGGAGAAGATTCATGACCATTGCTTCCGTCGCGACGGCTTCGGCTGTTATCGCATCGCCGTCGATCGCGGCAACCAACGATTTTTGCTCATGGCCCGATCTGGCCGCGCGCTTCGAGCGCTATCACGCGCGCTGGTGCCGTCGCCGCGAGCTGGATGAGATTGAGACAGAAGAGGACCATGAGGACATCGACACGGAGTGGGACGAAATCATTGCCGAGCAAGGCGCCCTGGCTCGTTTGATTCTAGACAAGCGACCGGAAACGATGGCTGACGTGGTCCTTCAAGCGAGAGCTACTGCGGCAACAAACAACGAGCTGTGGACTGATGCGTTCTCGATCAAACACGCCGATTCGGGGCAAATCGCCTTTCGGCGATTGGTCGATCGGCTTTGCGAATTCGTCGGTGTGGAAGTCTTTCCCGATGCAACGACCGCGCCGATCGCGGTGGAATCGCCGACCCATCCCGATCACGCTCTGATCGAGCTCGGCAATGCGTTCGACGTGGCAGTTATAGAAGACGATGCTCGATGGGAGATCGTTTATAAGATCAACGATAAGTTCGATTGGAAGCGCCACCTGAAAATCATGCGCCTCGAAGATAATCCTGTCGATCGAGGGATCGCGCGGCTTCTTGGCATATCGGCTCCATGCGACTTTATTTCGCCGGGTTGGATTCCGAAGCTTGAAGAACTCGGTCCCAGCTGTCACGCGGACCTCAAAAAACGTATTCGTCAGATCAGCCGCGAACAGGTAACGCTTGGCCTTTGGCGTCAGCAGTCTGGCCGCATAGAGGCCGAAGAGTTTGCTACGGCCAGCGCCGGCGTCGCTCATGATCTCGCCAAGCGAATTGTCGCGATGCCCGCGTCGACGATTGATGGCCTTCGATTCAAGGCCAAGGTTTTCAAATGGTGCCGTCGAAGTGAAGCCGACGAAGAGCCCTCCGGGACAGATGAAGTGGCTATCTTTTCGATGGTGGAAGACTTAGTTGGCGAGGCTTGAACCAACCCCGAGGCGGCCGTGTCGAGCGGCCGCCTTCCTTTGTGAATTGTTGCGGCGAGAGTTTGTGCGCAAATTTGTACGCAGCAACTTTCATATTTTGAAATACAAAAACAGATCAGATGCTTAGTCTAGAAATTTTTTCCCACTCTCTCCGCCATTTATAGCGCCTAACCGATTGTTTTTCTGCAGACTTTTGAATGATGGGTTGGAGCCAGCGCTACTTTGCGCGTGTTGACATGCTGTAGGGCGCCAGACGGTTGACGCGGCGCAGTATCGCGCCCGGCAGTCGAAACCTCGTTGTGGGGTGCCCGCGTTTTGCTGTGCCGTATCATGCGGCGATCATCGCCGCTCAAAGCGCCGCCGTCAGCAAACGAAGCACAATGCGATACAGAACGTTAAATCCAAGGTCGCGTAACGCCTATAGTTGAGAGGCTGTCATCGCTACCATGAAATATAGATTGATCATGAAAAATACGGCGACGAAAAATCGAGCGCCTTTGAAATAGAAGATGCCAATCAACCCGAGGATCAGAAAGACAATCCAATTTATCTCCAGGAAGCGGAGACTCCAAACAGATGGATTTGGTTTGAAGGTGAATGGATCGGAGCTGCCAGCCAAAACGGTTAAAATCCAAAGCGCCGGGAAAATCAGAAGCACGAAGTTTTCGCCTGTCGCCCTGTATAGTTCGCAACATTAAAAACAGAGCTACAAAAGGGCGCGTATGACACTGATCTCGCTGGGAACGATCGTCACTAGTGTCATGCTGTCAGCCATCGGTCAGGTCTGCTTCAAGCTCGGTCTGAATTCTTTGAACCGTTCTGATGCGTCGTCGGATCCCCTGCAAACAATCCCACTTGCGCTGCTGACGCCGGGCGTAATAGTGGGATTGGGGTGTTACGGCGTCGGCACCTTGCTCTGGCTGAGCGCTCTGAGCAGGATCGAACTGTCGCAGGCTTACCCTTTCGTAGGCCTCGGCTTCGCGTTCACGACGTTCTTTGGGTGGTGGCTCTTCAGCGACCAACTAACGATCCAACGGATCGCCGGAATTGTCGTTATTCTGATCGGCATCATGCTGGTGGCCCGAACCTGATCGGCCGACGCGCCATGGCACGCTCGACCAGAATCATTGCATGCGCGGCGGCAGGATCGGTCGGCAGATCGATGCCAAAGCTGGATGGAATCACATTCGCCGCCAAGCTCAGATGACCAAACTCAAATGACAAAGTCTCAGCCCACGCTGGTCAGACGTCATTCGCGAGCGTGGCTGATCGTAGCGCTGTCTTCGCTGCCCGCCATCGTGGCCGGGCATGCGCTTGTCCATATATCGCCTCGGAATCCGTGCCTCCCCAATCCGATGGGCAAATCTTAGGCATCATCGATGGCGGCTTCGCTGGCTTCTCAATCCTATAGCCTCTCAAGTGAAGCGGATGCCGGTTCGCGTAAGGAAACGCGTCAAAATAAAACTGGAGCCCGGCTTTGATTCATCAAAGCCGGAATAGCGCTAGGCGTTCCGCCACTTTTCCAGCGCGATGGCGGCAACTCCATAAACCAGGCTCAGCGCGAGCAGCGTCAGGATCGGACCGCGTATGTCTGCGAGTGTCGCGCCCATCTGGCCGAGCGAGACGAAGCCGTCGATGGCTGCGGTGCTCGGCACCGGCAGCGCCAGCCAGCGGGCGACCGGCGGCATCGCCTCGAACGGCCAGGAAAAGCCGGAGAGGAAGAAGAACGGCAGGCCAAGCGCCGCCATCACCAGTTGCACTGCGAGCGGGGTGCGGAAGGCGGCCGCTACGATCAGCCCGAGCGCGCCGGTTGCTAGGACGAAGGGCACTGCGAAGAGGAGGGTCGGCAGCAGCCCGCCTAAACGCGGGATGCCGTAGATGGAGGGCAGTACGACGAGATAGAGCGGCAGGATGACCGCCTCCAAGGCCAGATAGGCGAGGAGCTTGCCGGCCACCACGGCGAACGGGCCTGCGATCGTTCTTCCGTCAGGCGTGCGTCGCACGGCGTCCGCGCCCGGCAGGGTGCCGAGCAGGCCAACGCCGATCAGCAGCGTCTGCTGAAGGATCAGGATGAAGGCGGCTGGCAGCACGTAGCTGGCATAGCCCTCCTGCGGATTGAACAGCGGGATCGTGGTGAGTGGCATCGGGTTCACCGCCGCCCGCGCAATGGGGGCATCGATGCCGAGCCCTATCAGGCGCCGCATCTCGACCTCCGCGCCGACGGTGCGGGCGATGGCCGAAACGCCGAGCGCCACGCGCTGGTAGACGAGGAAATAGCTGGCATCGGCATAGAGCGCGATCGGCGAGGGATTGCCGCGCAGCAGCTCGCGCTCGAAGCCCTCCGGCAAGACGAGGATGCCGGAGACCTCGCGCGCGAAGACGCTGCGCCGGGCCTCCGGGAAATCGGGCAGCACTGACGCGACCGCCACATCCGGTGAGGCGTCGAGGCGGCGGACGAGATCGCGGCTGGTCACGGTCTGGTCCTGGTCGACGATCGCGACCGACGTGCGGCGTAGCACCTCGGCGCGGTAGGGCTGCGGATAGAGCAGCGCATAGATCGCGAGCGCCACGACCATGACGGAGAAGACCGGCCACAGCGTCAGGATGCGGCGGAGCTCATTGCGGAAGATGATCAGCATCCCGCTCATGCGGCCGCCTCAGTTTTCCGAGGCGCCGGAGCCTTGCTGCCGCGGCGCAGCGCCTCGAGTCGCAGAAGCAGCAGCAGGGCGGGGACGAGCACGAAGAAGCCGAGGATGACGAGTGGCTTCAGTGAGAGGTCGAGCGGCGTGCCCCGGACTGTCTGGTCGATGCGCAGCGTCAGGAACCAGGTGCCAGGCAAAAGCGCGCCCCACCATTGCGAGAAAAGGTTCATGCCGAAGCGCGGAAAGCTGATCCCCATGAAGCCGAAGGCCGGGGCTGTGACGAGGGTGGCGATGCTGACCGCGCTCGCCATCGGCTTGAGCAACAGTGCCAGCAGCCCGCCGATTAGCTGGCAGGCGACGATGAACAGCACCGCGCCAGCGACGAGGATCAGCCGGCTGCCCCGCAAAGGCAGGCCGAAGACGCCGAAAAGAACCGCATCAGCGATGCCGAGCACCAGCAGGAACAGAACCGTATAGGGCAGGAGCTTGCCGGCGATGGCCGGCAGCAGCCCGCCGCCGAGCCGGCGCAGGATGTGCAAGCGATGCGGCGTCTCGACGTCAAGGCCGACGGAATAGGCGGCGGTCGTGGTGACGACGATCTGCAACACGCTGGGCAGCAGTGCTGCGAGCAGGAAGAAGGTGTAGTCGAGTGTCGGGTTGAACAGCGCACTGAGCTGGACCGGCACGGGCTGCAGCGAGGCGCGCGCCTCCTCGGCCGGCATGCCGCGCGTTGTGCGCAACGACAGGCGAATGCCGGAGGAGACGGTCGGCAGCGCCGCATTGATGCCCCGGAGCACGAGGTTGCCGCTCGTCAGCGTCTGCGCGTTGTAGAAGAACACCACCTCCGGCTGGCGGCCGGCCTGCACGTCGCGTTCGAGGTCCTTGCGCAGATAGAGCAGGCCGTGGATGTGGCCGGAGAGGATCAGTCTTCGTCCCTCGGCCATGTCCGCGACTGCGGCGCCGACGCGCGTGTCGGGCGTCGCGTCGACCGCCCGGACAATGCTGCGCGACAGGTCCGAACGGTCAAGGTCGAGTACGCCGATCGGCAGGCGCGTCGCCAGCCCCTGATTGAACAGCAGCGTCAGCACAGCCATGACCGCAAGCGGTATGAGCGTGGTCATCACCAGCAGCAGCGGCCGGCGCCGCAGCCAGCCGAGCTCCCGCCAGAAGAGGAGCGAGAAGCCGAAATGCAGATCACCCCGGCGCCGCATCTCAGCGGCTCCGGTCTGTCCATTGCGCGATGACGCTCATGCCTGGGCGCAGACCCTCGACTGCGGCGACGGGCTCGGCCCGGACCTCGAAGGTACGCAGGTCGAAGCCGCCGGTCGCCCGTGTCGCGCGCCAGGTGGCGTATTGCCCCTGCACATTGATCACGGTGACGCGGACCTCGATGCCATTCCTGCCGAGCGCCGGGATATCGACCTTGAAGCGGTCACCGATCTTCAGCCCGCCCAGCAGATCCTCGCGTAGATTGAAGGTGAACCAGGGATGGGCGATGTCGATGAGCGAGAGCAGCGGCGCGCCGGCGCCGTAATTGCCGCCGAGTTCGGCCACGCGCGTCGTCACCTGGCCAGCTATCGGGGCGCGCACCGTCAGTTCGCCGATATCCGTCTCGCGCTGGGCAAGGCCGGCTTCCGCCTGCTTCACCTGCGCGGCGGCGAGGGCTCGCTCCTCCGGGCTCGCGCCTTGGGTGGCGAGCCGCAGATTGGCTTCGCTGGCCTCGCGCTTGCGGATTGCGGCGTCGAGGTTGCGGGTGGCCTCGTCGACGCGGGCTTGCGGAGTGCTTCCGCTGCGCACGAGTTGCGTCTGCCGGTCATAGACTTCCTGGTAGAGCTTCACATCGGCCTCGGCAGCCGCGAGTTCCGCCTTGCGCGCGTCGATCGTCTCCGGCCGGGTGCTGCCGATGCGCGCCAGATCCGCACGGGCGACGCCGACCGCCGCCGAGGCGGCGAGGCGGGCCGCCTCAAGCTGCGGGCTCTCCAGCTCGATGACGACGTCGCCGGCCTTCACTTCCTTGCCGACATCGGTGTTGAGCTTGGCGACGCGGCCGGCGACGCGTGCGCTGATGTCGATACGGTTGGCTGACACCTCGCCCTGAAGGATGAGCGGCGGCGGGCGGGTTGCGAACCAGAGCAGGGCGCCGAGCGCGGCGAGAACGGCGACGACAAGCACCCAGCCGATGTGACGCATGGGCCGACAGCTCCCGCAGGATTCGAGACTGTTTGAATATGTTCCCAACCGACAGTGCTTTGCAATCGCATTTGCTCGCGGGAGGAGAAGGTCCGGCCATCGACCGGTTCGATCGGGCCTCGCATCACGGCATCGTGCCGGCGGGACGGGCCTCTATCCGGCGATGCCTTCCCTCCTATGCGCGGAACCACGGTGCGGATGTCCCGGCGCTTAACGTAAGTTCCAGTTCCAGCATGTCAGGCCGGTGCTTTCGAGCGTCGGCCAGTGCAAGTCCGCACCTGAAGTCCACCATAATTCGGGCCTGCTACATGCCGTAGAGAATCTTCAGATTTCCGCTGGCTCGTAGCGCGATCACGATGCCATCTGCTGGCAGATAGATCTTTTCAAGCTGCGCGGAGGACAGGTGCCCTTCCATACGGAAGCCATCCTTCAGAGACCGGGTGAGCCTGGAATTGGCGGCATTCAGCAAATTCCCGTAGGCAATGCCGTAGTCGACACTGACCTTCGATCCAAGCTCAGCCGTAATCGGCGCGATCAACGGAGCGAGCGCGTCGTCGTCCGAGATCACCGCGAGACTGGAAAGGCGAACGGCATGCCCGTCTGTATCGACCTGAATTCCGCCGGTGAGATAGATCCATTTGCCATCGGCCGGATCCGCCTCGGAGGCCTTCGCTATGCGCAAACCAAGCACCAGCTTGCCGGATGACGGGTAGACGTCGATGTCACGGACTGAGACGCCTTGCACCGCTGGCATCGCGGCGATCGCCTGCTTCAGTCTGTCTCTTATCGTGTCGTAGCCGATCTTGACCGGGAGAATGACGTCGAACGTGCCAGGCCTGTCGACGTCCTGGCCCAAGGGCGGCAGCGGCGTGGCCGTGACTGACGACGGAGGCTGGCCGACAACGGTCGTGGCGGCCCCGGTCAGTTCGAGCGATCCCCGCAAGACCTCTGCGTCGGCACGGACACCGGCGAAAGAGGCGTTTTGCGGCGCGAGTTGCAGCCATATGGCGGGATGATCGGAAAGCTGGATCGGCTCGAATGCGTGCCGCCAGGCGATTGCCGCCTTGTCGCGGAGATTGAGGCGTCGCGCCGCCGCTCGTGCATGCGACCTGACGATACGAAGCTGAGCCTGGATGCGAGGTTCGGCGTACTTCGCCAGCGGGATCTCGCGGCCCATCACATGAAGCACTGGTGGCTCGCTCCAGCGAAAGCCGTCGCCGAAGTTCAAGTCGAGCGACCAGTCGCGGCCAAGCTGAGGATGGGCCTCGGCCTCGATCGTCGCGCTGGCCTCTGTCTCGCCGTGAATACGCGAGGTGATCCTGTTAGCGCCTTGCCCTTCGAGCACGCCATGAATCGGAACCGAGCCATAGATGTGGTCGCCGCGACCATACAGCGACACCGGCCCTGACCGCTCGACGTAGCCCCAGACGTCGCAATTGGCGTTGACCCGCAAGAACAGCACGCGCCTGTGCACGCAACTGATCTTCTCGTCGATGCTCGCGAGGCGGCGGGGAATGTCTTTCTCGATGTCGGAGGCGAGGGTACGCAGACCAAATTCGATACTGGCCGAGATGCGAGAATCCGTGCTGAACGGCATCACGGTGTCGGGAGTCAGCGGCGGTTTCTCGGCAGCCGACGCCGCACAAGTCGATCCAATGAGAACGACGGCCGCGAGCGCAGTGCCGAAGCGACGCCGGATCGGGTGGCAGCAGATCTTATGGTGCAATTTCATGACGGGTCTCGATCTTCGCGAAATTCAGGAAAGACTGAACGGGCAGCGAGAGCGCAATGGTCGGAACGGCGCAGGCGAAGTCCCGACGCGGTTGTCGGTGCGACCTGAAATCGTTGTGGGAATTACTATCCGTCGTCTTCATGGTTCGCCGCCCTTTATCACTCATGGGCATAATCCTCATCGAGCGGCGCCGTGACGGGAGCACGCCGAGCACCCGGTGCGACTTAATCTGCGCCGCTGTCGGGCAACTTCTGCCGGGCCGTCGCCGAAACCGGCTTGCCGCAATCGCTTGGCGCGGGCCTGTCCGCGAAGCGATCCATTATCCAACTGACCGCGGTATCGGCACTGTCCCGCGCGATGAAACCGTGTCCGACGCTTGGTACCCACATCATGGCGACCTTGCCGCCGGCCTCGCATTGCTGCTGGAAATACGCCCGAGTCACCTCGGGGCGAACGATGTTGTCGGTGGTGCCCTGCGCCAGAAAAAGCGGAATCTGCGGCGACAACGCGCCCGGCGTATTGCGGACGGCCAGCGAGCGCCATGGCTCGACAGTGGCAATGCTGGGGACCGAGAGGAAGGTCTGCTCAAGCGGCTTCTCGGTCCGCCGCCGCTCCAGGAGGTCGAAGATCGACTCGATGCACTCGGTCGACAGCCGGTCGACAGTCGGCATCGCCTGAGGCAACACGACTTTGTCGATCGGTGCTCCATAGACACGTGACCACGACCACAGAGTCATTGCCGTCAGGTTCTTGCCACCGGACGTCTTGAAATCGTCGTCCATCAGGGTCACGAGCGATGTCGCTGGCGCCGCCGCGGCGACCCCAACCAGGCGCAACTCCGGAGCATAGGTTTTGGCGATCAGCCCGGTATAGAGCGACGCCTGTCCGCCCTGCGAATGTCCCCACACGGCGAAGCGATTACCTTCGCCGACACCGGGCAGATTGCGCGCAGCGCGCACGGAATCGATCACCGCCCGCGCTTCGCTGTCGCCGACGAGATAAGGGTGCGGGCCAACCGTCCCGAGGCCGGGATAATCGGTCGCCGCAACCACGGGGCCCTGCTCGATGAGTCGGCGCAGGCCCGCCATCTGCTGGAATGCGAAGATTGCCAGCGACGGCGCGCAATGGGGCACCACGCCGGTGGTCGGATGCGCCCAGGCCACGATCGGCCGGCCACCGGCGGGCGCCGGACCAGGCGGGACCACGATGATGCCGGATACCGCAATCGGCTCGCCGTGCATGCCGGCAGAACGATACAACACCCGATAAGCTTGGGCGCCCGCGGGTGCGAACATCATGGGTTCGGATCGGATCAGGCTGCCCGGCGGTCCTGCGAGTTCTCGAGCGGATGCTTGATAGAATGCGGTTTGCGCCTGCGCCGTCGCCGCCGGACACGATAGCGCAGCCGCACAAAGCAGCGCGCCGAACCAGCGGGCCAGTCGCGGCGCGACAGCGCGGGATTTCTCCGGAACCTTCATGGCAGCCTCACGCTGGATCAATCGATGAAAGAAGGCGCATCCCGCGCAAAACATCGGGGACGTACCGTCGAGAGGCGGGCTCAGCGCCTATCGACGGATCGGATGCACGCCGTCTGTTCATGGCTGTCCTGTTCGACACGGCCGGAAACCTGACCTTGTAGCACGGCTCGCTCAGGCCTGCTGTGTCGTCGCGAAGGCGCCCGCGCCAATCGAGATCATCGCCAATGTAAAAGAAAAACTTTTGATCAATCGCGGTAGCATGGTTCGACCTCCCATGACGCTTGAATTCAGATGGCAATATTTAAGGGATGAGAAAACGCGCTTCTCCTGAGCAGGGTGCTTTGGCTCAAATCACTTCATATGCAAAAAGGGTCGCCACTAACGTGATACCAACAAGGCCGCAAAAGAAAATCATGTCGGCAATCTGTTCGATCCAAACGCTGAGCTCGGCGCGATTGGACCAGCGGATCGAAAGATAGGACGTCAGAGCGCTGGCAAGGAACGTCACCGCCACGATCGCCGCATATTCGTCGACATGCGATGCGCCGTACTTTGTTTCCGCGAGCTTGACCAGTCCAATCAAGGTCGTACATACGCCGATCATCGTGCCTGATACGGGCAGGATGTGTGAAGCCAGGCTGTCGGCTCGTGCGCGAATACCTAATCGGTCGGACATCGAATTCTCGGCTCCCTATTCTGCATGGCCCGTGGAGCGAGAGCCGCGCGCTCGGAAAGACCAATCGCGCGGCCGCGGATGCGCTGCCTATTGCCAGCCGCCGCCGGGGAGCCGGCCGTGATACGGCGTGTTGCGGCAATGACCCCACGGACCTCGCCAGTAGCCGGGAGGGCAGCGGTTCCCAGCCCTGCGTGGGCCGTAATAGCCGCCCGGATAGGGACCGTTGCCGAACCAGTGGCAGGCGCCGCCCGGTCCACGGTATCGGTTAGGACCGCAGCCATCTCGCGCGGCTGCAGGCTCAGTGGCGGCGAGCGCCGCTGCGATGATGATTGCGATCATTGCCGCGGCACGAAAGAAAGTTTTGGTCATAAAAGTTCTCCTTTGTGTCAACTATGAAGACGGTCTAAAAATCCGGGATCGTGGTTGGCGTCGCGAGCCGATCACATCCCGTTCATCCGTCGATGCCGAAAGGTTTGGCCGATCGATGGAAATCTCGATTGCGGCAACCGTTGCCGGGCGCACCGCAAGCAACGACAACGCAATATGATGACGTTGGACATCGAAGGGTGCTTTCAAAAGCGAAGAACAATTTCTGTGAACGCAAAAGAGAGTCGCTCTGCTCGAGGCCGCAGAACAGCCAGCTAGCTCCGGTAAGGCAGCGCGGGTAAAGCGCCTCGCTGTGATCGGCTCGGCGCCGCTAACCTGATTTTTGTCGAAAGTTCGAGCCCGAATTCTCGGCCAGTCACGCCAGGCCAGCTTGCTTGTCAACGCCTTGAGCACATCGCGCATCGTGACATTCGCGTAGGTTTTTCGGCCGACGTGCACATGATGATGACCGATGGTGACAGTCTTGTCTAGCTCGAGACGAGCCGTGAAAGCTCAGGTGTTGGAATCGGACGCCGGCGCGCCGGCCGTAGAACGACATTTCGCCCCCCTAGCTGGCGTGGTCTTCATCGGCGCGGAATGCCTGCACGGAAACGGGCAGCAACATTAGGAGACCCAACCACGCGGCGAGGTCGTATTCCTTGTCGAAGGTCGTCGCGCTTCCTGCCGCAGCGACTGACCGTAGCGTTCAGCCTCCGATGCCGGACTGCCTCCAGTCGCCGGGCTTCGATCGTCGGTTCGCGCCATGGCTGGGAACTCAGCGTCAAGTGCTGGTGGCATTCCGTTTGGTAATGCTTAAAATAAGCGTGCGCGAACAGCGTTGGAGGGTTCCATGTCGCGAGGCTTCAGCGCGATTCAGCAGGCGATCCTTGATGCTTTATCGGACAAGCTGGTGATCACGCTCTCGGCGATTGATCTCGCTCGCAAGATCAACCACGGAGTCCGCAGCAGATCGATAATCATATCGGTTCATCGCGCATTACGAACTTTGGAAGCTTTAGGAAAGGTGGTCCGCATCGAGGGAAAGTGGGTTTTGGCGACCAGGCGAAGGGAAGCCGGACGCTTTGCCCGTAAGAACCGGCAGGAGCCAATTGCTCATCAAAACGAACGATTGAAACTGCTTTCAAAAATACTCGGAATGCTCGGTTCGTCTGAGGATGGTGAAGTTCTGGCAGCAGCGCGAAAAGCAGAAGCCAAGAGGGTCGAGTTAGGCTTGTCTTGGGAAATGATCATCATGGGCCACACGATCTTGGCCGACTAATGGGACGCCCTAGGAATGTCTCTCCTTCTTTTCGGTCGTCGCTGGAAGTTCGATATCGAGCCATTCCAGAAGTTGTTTTACCCCGTACTGCTGCACAGCGCTTTCCTCGAGCGTGACATGGCGACCATCATCTAACGCATATGTAACGGTCCCTGGCTTTTGGTCTTCCGTCCGTTCGAGCTTTTTCATCGTTCCCTCCTGGTCGAACGGTCCACCACGCGCGGATTGCGGCAAACAGAAACGGAGGTAACGCAGGTTTTTTGCGGGCGTTCGATTCGGATTATTGGAAATTCGAACCCCTCAAACTTGCGCGTTGGCCTGTCCCGGCGATCGACTTAGATACTTCCTGCGACTCTAGAGCTGGGCTCCCTCACACCCACCACCCCGAGCTTCATTGATAAGCAGGTGTTCTGGCCGTGAGTTCCTTGGTGATGAACTAATGCAGATCGAAAGACCTCACTGCGACACCCGGAAACCCCCGCAAACGGATTAAGTTGCAGCGGGCGCTTACCGCGAATTGCCGGGAACGTCCCGCCCGCGCCGCGATGGCGCGCTATTCATCCTCTGACAGCTCGGCGTCCCAGCCACGCTCCTTGGCGCGGGCGATGGCCTCTGCATAGAGGCGGTTATGGCGCTCGGCCAACTCCGGCGGAAGCGCGCTCGGCAGGTTGCCGTACCGATCCCAGAGCTCCTCTATTTTGCATTTGAGCGCCTGCATTTGGCCAATGTTCCATCCTGCGCAGTCCTGTGTCTCGGGGATGAGACCGAACACGCGCGCATCGAGCACGATGCGTCCAAGTTGGGTGATGCCGTAGATGTCCTGATCGAGTCCGACGTATTTTTTATCCATGGGGAACACAGGCCTGAGATGAGTTGCGGGGGCGGCGGCCGTCAAAGTGTATCAGTCCGCCTTTGGGATTGAATAAGCAATTCAAATTTTTCCTTATTCAATTCATCTCTTATCGTAGGACCGTTCAGCCAGAGGAAGAGGGAACTGGCGGACCAAGCCGCTTCGCATCGTGCCATCCCGATTGAGCGAGGAGTCTCTACCGTGGACCAATGGGTCTCTTGGTGTCTCGTGGTGTTGCCGACGCTGCCGGCGCTAGCCGCGATCATCGCCCCGCTGGCCGGAGCAGGGCGGCCGGCACGGGCGGCGCATGTCAGCGTGGCTATGCTCGCTGCCACCACCGCGGTCGCATTGGCATTGCTTGTGGCAGTGCTGCGCGCGCCACAGGATGACGTGGCGCTGGTGCAACTTGGCCCGGCGGCTCTGCTGCTCGACCATCTTGCCATAGCGATGGCGGTGCTGGTCGCGGCCATCAGCCTGGTGGTGCACGTATATGCGGTGCGCTACATGGCCGACGAGCCCGGCTATCCGCGGTTTTTCGCCTTGCTCGATCTGATGACCGCCGTGATCTTGCTGATGGTCACCGCAGCCGATCTGCTGACGTTGCTCGCCGCCTGGTTCTTGATTGGAGTGTTGCTGTTCTTTCTGCTGGGGTTCGACACCAGCCGCAAGGCCAGCGGCCGCTATGCTTTGTGGACATTCTTGACCTATCGGGTAGGCGATCTGCCGCTCGTGGGTGCGGCGCTACTGTTGTGGCATGGCTATGGCACGGCGCAGCTGCCGGATCTGTTCTCGCGGATCAGCGCCGATCCGAGCGTGCACCTCGGCGAGGTGGCGGTGGTGCCGGTAGCGGCGATGCTGCTGGCGCTGGCGGCGTTTGCGCGATCGGCGCAGTTTCTGTTGCATACTTGGCTGCCTTACACCATGGACGGCCCCACGCCGGTATCCGCGCTGATGCATGCTGGCATCGTCAACGCCGGTGGATTTTTATTCAATCGCTTCGCTCCGGTATTTGTCCACGCGCCCCACGCGCTGCACCTGGCCTTCGTCGTCGGTGTTGTGACGGCGCTGGTCGGGTCGGCGCTGATGCTGACGCAGAACGATGTCAAAAAATCCTTGGGCTATTCCACCATGGGGCAGATGGGCTTCATGATCATGGAGTGCGGGCTGGGGGCATTTTCGCTCGCCGTCTATCACCTCATCGCACACGGGCTGTTCAAAGCCACGCTGTTTCTGAATTCGGGCAATGTGATTGGCGCGACCCGCCGCGACGATGGCGTGCCACCCGACGACATCTACACCTTCGTAGTCGAGCGTCGTCCGCTGCGCGCAGTGAAGGTGCCCTGGCTGTTGGCCGCGCTCATCACCGTGCTCGTGCCTGCGCTGGTGCTGGGCCTGTCGCACTGGCTGGTGGCGGAGGACTTCTTCCACAAGCAAGGCGCGGTGGTGTTGTTATTCTTCGGCTGGGTCACGGGAGCGCAGGTTTTCTTTTCCATTCACAAGCTTCCCAGCGAGAGCCCCTGGCGCTCGTTGACCATGATCCTCTTGTCCTTCCTGATCGTGGTGGTGGGTTACACGCTGATCGCGCATGCGTTCGAGGCTTTCCTCTACCCGGATCCGGTGTTGCGCGATGCCATCTACGCCGCTGCGGGCATCAACTTCCTGGCGTTCGATATCCTGGTTGTATTCCTAACCGTTGTGCTGGTCGGGGCCTGGCTCATGACGTTTTATGCCCAGTCGCTCGAATTCGAGGGAACGCCCGGCACGCTGTGGAACGCCATCTACCTCAATCTCTATGCGTTGTTTTCGCGGGAGTTTTACGTGCCCGACGTTTATGCCCAACTGGCGCGCGGCGCACTGGCCGCAACTAAGCGGGTGAATATCTGGCTGCGTTGGGTCTGAACGGTCATGGTCGCGCTGCTACTTGCCTTGATCCTGTTGCCGCTTTTTCCCCTGAGCATGCTGTTCAACGCGGGGCTCCAGATGCTGCCCGTGTGGCTGCGCATTCCAGCGCTAGTGGCTCTCCCCACTGCGGGCGCCCTGCTACTCAACCAGGCGACAGCGCCGGCCGGGCAATGGACAAATGCGCTGCAGCTATTGGCTGCGTTCACCGCACTGCTTTATGCTTGGCGGCTGCTCGCGGTGCAGGAGGTGTTCGTCTGGGCCCGTCTGCAGGCCACCTCGGCCTGGCCTCTTGTCTGGCTGGCCTGGCTGCATGGCCTCCATGGCACGAACCTCGTGCTGGTAGCTTTGGCGGTCACAATTCCCGCTGCGGCACTGATGATGATCGGCTGCAGCCTGAGCCGGCGTCTCGGAGGGGCGTATCTCGGATTGCGCGGACGCATCGGGCCGTCCTTTCCGCGTCTGACCGGCGTGTTTGTGGTGGCGTTGCTCGCAGCCCTTGCGGCTCCGCCCTTCCCGGGATTCTTCGCCATGTTCGCGGTGCTGAAGCAGGTTCCCGCGGGTCTCGCCGCTGTGGTGCTCGCGGTGTGGCTTTTGTGGAGCTGGGCGGCCGCGGCGCTGTGGCAGCACGGCCTGTTCGGAGACCAATGGCCACGCACAGCCGGCACGGTTGACCTGTCACGCAGCGGCGCAGCCCTGTGGCTGGTGCTCGCTGCTGCTGCCGCAGTGCTGGGTTCGATCGGAGGATGGTCATGGTGGATGCATTGAACCTCGGACGGCGTCTGCGGGTGCGTTCGACCGCCTACGTCGCGGGCGAGCCGGTGCCATTTTTCTGGCCGATGCGTAACTTCATTCACCACAACCCGCTCTACGGCCTTGAGCACATGCCTTTCGAGCAGGCCGTACGTCGCGGTGCGGAGCTGTTCCACGCGCGGATGTTCCTGCCGCGCAGCAACTACCAGCACTGGCAGCGCGAGGGCAAGGTGCGGCAGGATACCATTTCGGAAGAGCTCGCGCGCCGCGCTCAGGAACTGCCTGCGCTGCCGGGCGTCGACTGGCCTCGCTGGTTGCAGGCGCTGATGCAGTCGGCGCATGACCGCGATGCAGTGGTGCCGGGCGTGCGCGAGCAGGACGTCCACGCCGCGCTGCACGCAAAGCGGCCATCCGCCCACGCGGTGGATGTGGCTGCGCAGCTGCCCACGCTCAAGCGGCGCCTGCACGAGCTGACGCTGCTCGAAGCGGTCGACGCCTTATGGGGTCCGCGGCTCGCCGACGAACTTGATGAACTGGTCATCAAGAGCTGCCTCGACTTTTTCGACGAAGACCAATCTTCCTGGCGAATGCCGGGACGCGAGCGCGGCCTGTTCGCCGCCTGGAGCGAGATCGCGCGGCGCAATGCGCGACTGTTCCTGCGCGGGCTGCACGTGCGACGCATCCTTGATCGGGTGCAGGACGCCGAGAGCGCGGTTGTGCACGTCATGGAGGAAATGGGCATCGATGCCGACGACTGGTCGGCCTACTTCACCCGTGAGCTCACCAGGCTGCACGGCTGGACTGGCTTTGTGCGCTGGCGTTCGTCTGCCAAGCATTACTACTGGGCGCAGCGCTACCCCGCCGACGTCGTTGATCTTCTGGCCGTTCGCCTCGTGGTGGGGTTGGCGCTACTGCAGGAAAGCGCGCGCCATCGCCGTACGCCGGTTCGGCGCGAGCAGCTCGACGCCGTGCTGCACGATCGCGGCGCGGAGAGCCTGCTGCGCTACGCTTTGCACAGCGGCGATGTGTTGCCCGACTGGGCGCAGCGCATCGACGACACCTTGTCGCGCGGCGGCGGTAAACGCTGCGAGAGTCTGCTGCAACGCTACTGGCCGCTATGGCAGGCTCAGCGCGGGCAGGAGCAGGCCAGCATGCTTCGCGAACTCGCTGCCGCTGCCGATGCCACGGCGGTGCTCGATGCGCTGACGCCGGAGAACGTCGGGGGTCTGTTGCGGGGCTTGCACGAATTTGCGCCGCAGGAGGGCATGGTATGGACGCTGGCGATGGAAGCGGAATCCATCGACCGGTTGCTCACGCAGGTGCAGGTGCCCGAGGATCTGCCGGCCGGCAAGCGGCCATTCGCGCAGGCTTGGTTCTGCATCGATGTGCGTGCCGAGCCCATCCGCCGCCACCTGGAACGTGTCGGCGACTACCAGACGTTCGGCATCGCCGGCTTCTTCGGCGTGCCCGTGGGCTTCCTCGGCTATGGCAAGGGCAGCGAGAGTCACTTCTGTCCGGCGGTGGTTACGCCCAAGAATCTCGTATTGGAACTGCCCGCCGAGCTCGATCCAGAAGAGGACGACCTGCTCAGCACGCTCGGTCATGTGCTGCACGATCTCAAGAGCTCGGTGCTCTCACCTTACGTCACGGTGGAGGCGGTGGGTATCCTGTTCGGATTGGATCTGTTCGGCAAGACGCTGGCGCCGCTGGGCTATAGCCGCTGGCGCAACCGCATCGATGCCGAAAAGCCTGTTACCCGCCTGTTGGTGGACAAGCTCACCCGCGAGCACGCGGACTCCATCATCCGCACGCTGCAGCGGGCGATGATCGTCAAGGCACTGCATACCGAACTGCATATCGAGCGCGAGCGCGTGGATGACGACATGATCCGCGAACTGCGCGAAACCGCGTTGCGTCACCGCCAAGGTCCGACGCGGCTGCGCACGGCCTTCAGCGTGCTGGACAAGCAGGAGGCAGAGTTTATCGAGAAACTGCGTGAGGAATACCGCGTCGATGCTGACTACGCCAATTATCAGCTCGTGCGGCTAGGGCGCATCGGCTACTCGCTCGACGAGCAGGTCAATTACGTGCACACGGCCCTGACCATGATCGGGCTGACCAAGACCTTTTCGCGCTTCGTGCTCATCGTGGGCCACACCGGGCAGACCGAGAACAACCCCTATGAGTCGGCGCTGGATTGCGGCGCCTGCGGCGGCGCCAGCGGCCTGGTCAATGCTCGCGTGCTGGCGCAGATGGCCAACAAGAACGAGGTGCGCGAGCGGCTGCGCGGCATGGGCATTAATATTCCCGATGATACCTGGTTCCTGCCGGCGCTGCACATCACCACCACCGATGCCATTGAGCTGTTCGACCTCGACCTGTTGCCGCCGCGTCACCTTGTCTATCTGGATCGGCTGCGTAACGGCCTGCTCGCTGCCTCCAAGCTCGCCGCGGCCGAGCGCATGCCGAAGCTTCTGCCCGAGGCGCAGGCGATCGAGCCGGCGCAGGCCTGGCACTTGGCTCACCGCCAGGCGGTGGACTGGGCTCAAGTACGGCCGGAGTGGGGGCTGTCGAAAAACTTGTACGGCATCGTCGGTCGGCGCTCGCTCAGCGAGCATGCCGACCTGGAGGGGCGGCCCTTCCTGCTGTCGTATGACTGGCGCTGCGATCCGAAGGGACGCCTGCTGGAAAACCTGTTGGCGGCGCCGGTGGTGGTCGGTCAATGGATCAACCTCGAACACTTCTTCTCCACCGTGGACAATGCCCGCATGGGCAGCGGCAGCAAGGCTTATCATAACGTGGCGGGACGCTTCGGCGTGATGACCGGTAACCTGAGCGATCTGCGTACCGGCCTGCCGATGCAGACGGTGATGCGGGAGGGCCAGCCCTATCACGAGCCCATGCGCATGATCGCTCTCATCGAGGCGCCGCTGGATTTCGCCGGGCGCGCGCTGCAAAGCGTGGTCAAGGTCAAGAACCTGGTGCTCGGTGGCTGGATCCGCGCCATCGTGATCGATCCCACCCAGGGCTACAAACCCTTCGTCTTCAACAATGGCCAGTGGGAAGAGCGCTCGCCTCTCGTCGCTGCCGCCGAGGAGGAACATGCCGCATGAACGCCATCAAGCTGCATCCACTGAAAAAGCTGGAAATCATTCTCGAAGGCGCGCACAAGGAATTCGCCACCGACTTGCTCGATCGCGCCGGAGTCAAGGGCTACACCATCGTCGGCAACCTGTCGGGCAAGGGCAGCCACGGCATGTACGAAGGGCACCTGATGTTCAATGAGGATGATGCCCTCATCATGATCATCGTCGCCGTGCCGCAAAGCCTGTTCGATCCGCTGCTAGAAGGCTTTCAGCCGTTTTTCGAGGCCCACTCGGGCGTGATTTTCGTCAGCGATATCCAGGTCGGTCGTCCGGTCAAGTTCATGGCGTGAGCTGGACGAGCTGCGGATGCTTGGGCGAGGCCAGCGGGCGCGCCTGCTGGGTGAGAAACGCCAGGAAGGATTGAGCCACCGCTGACAGCCGCTTCCCCTTGCGGTGCACGACAAACCATTGCCGCACGATCGGGAAACTCTCCACATCAAGGATGACCAGGCGGCGTATCGCCAGCTCGAGCTCCAGAGTGTGCAGCGACAGGACGCCCAAACCCAGGCCGGCTTCGACCGCCTGCTTGATCGCCTCGTTGCTACTCATTTCCATCGCCGAATGGAATTCCACCTCGTAACGCGAAAAATGTCGCTCCGCCGCATTGCGCGTGCCCGAGCCGGGCTCGCGGGTGATGAAGGGCTGGCGACTCAGTTGCATCAGCGGAATCTGCCGACGTTCGGCCAGGGGATGCTCGGGCGAAGCGATGACCACCAGCGGGTTATCGAGAAACCCGCGAGCGACGAGTTCGGCGTCCTCTGGCGGTTGCCCCATGATGGCCAGATCTTTGTTCGATGCCGATAACGACTCCAGGATCTGCGTTTGATTGGACACCTGAAGGCGCACCTGCACCCGGGCGTGGCGGGCGCAAAAGGCTGCGATCAGTTTGGGCATAAAATAGTTGGCCGTACTCGCCACCGTGAGGTCGAGTTCCCCACGTTGGACGCCGCGGAACTCCTCCATCGCCGATTCAAGGTCGCGCATCTTGGCGGCGACGAGCTTGGCGTGGCGATGCAACTCGCGACCGGCATCAGTCGGCTGAATCTGTTTTCCGACGTGGTCGAACAGCGGCACGCCGACCTGCTCTTCCAGCTGCCGCATCTGCATCGAGACAGCCGGCTGCGTCAGATGCAGCGCGTCGGCCGCGCGCGTGAAGCTCTGCTGATGCACGACTGCGTCGAAGATCTGGAGCTGTCTTAAGGTCAGGTGCATGGCTGATCCATAAGCGAGGCTAATGCATCAGATCAATAATAACAATTAGTTTTTATGCAGAGCCTCTTTTATGTTTGGCACTCGTGAATTCGCGGGGCCGTGCTGAATGAGGGTCCTGCTGAGATGCACGAACGTAATCCCCGGGCCGGGTGGGGGGATGGCCGCCGCATCGCGGTAGGTCCTCGCCCGTCGCTACCGCAAAAGCGCGCATGAAGGAGTCCTCGAAGATGGCAGTCAAAACCTACCAGGCCGGCGTCACGGAATATCGGCAAAGCTACTGGCAGCCGGATTACGCGCCTCTCGACACCGATATCTTGGCCTGTTTCAAGATCACGCCGCAGCCTGGAGTGGATCGCGAAGAGGCGGCAGCGGCGGTGGCCGCCGAGTCGTCCTGCGGCACCTGGACCACGGTGTGGACCGATCTGCTGACCGACCTCGACTACTACAAGGGACGCGCCTATCGCCTCGAGGACGTGCCGGGCGACGATACGTGCTTTTACGCTTTCATTGCCTATCCCATCGACCTTTTCGAGGAAGGCTCGGTGGTCAACGTGTTCACCTCGCTGGTGGGCAACGTGTTCGGGTTCAAGGCTGTCCGCGCGCTGCGGCTGGAGGATCTGCGCTTCCCCATCGCTTACGTGAAGACCTGCGGTGGCCCGCCCCACGGCATTCAGGTCGAGCGCGACAAGCTCAACAAATACGGCCGTCCGCTGCTGGGCTGCACCATCAAGCCCAAGCTCGGCCTGTCCGCCAAGAATTACGGCCGCGCCTGCTACGAAGCCCTGCGTGGTGGTCTGGACTTCACCAAGGACGACGAGAACATCAACAGCCAGCCGTTCATGCGCTGGCGCGACCGTTTCGATTTCGTGATGGAGGCTGTCCAGAAAGCCGAACAGGAAACCGGCGAGCGGAAGGGTCACTATCTCAACGTGACCGCGCCCACGCCCGAGGAAATGTACAAGCGCGCCGAGTATGCCAAGGAAATCCGCGCGCCGATCATCATGCACGATTACCTCGCCGGCGGTCTTTGCGCCAATGCGGGTCTGGCGAACTGGTGCCGCAACAACGGGATGCTGCTGCACATCCACCGCGCCATGCACGCCGTGATCGACCGCAACCCGCACCACGGCATCCACTTCCGCGTGCTGACCAAGATCCTGCGTCTGTCGGGCGGCGACCATCTGCACACCGGCACCGTGGTCGGCAAGCTCGAGGGCGATCGCGCCTCCACGCTGGGCTGGATTGACCTGCTGCGCGAATCCTACGTTCCCGAAGACCGCTCGCGCGGCATCTTCTTCGATCAGGACTGGGGTTCGATGCCCGGCGGCTTCGCCGTTGCATCCGGTGGTATTCACGTTTGGCACATGCCTGCGCTGGTCACCATCTTCGGCGACGACTCGGTGCTGCAGTTCGGTGGCGGCACGCTCGGTCACCCGTGGGGCAATGCGGCTGGTGCGCACGCCAACCGTGTCGCGCTCGAAGCCTGCGTCCAGGCGCGCGGCGAAGGCCGTCATCTGGAGAAGGAAGGCAAGGACATCCTCACCGCTGCGGCCGCTCATTCGCCCGAACTGAAGATCGCCATGGAAACGTGGAAAGAGATCAAGTTCGAGTTTGAAACCATGGACAAGCTCGCCATCGCCAACAAGTAACCCGCCGGCTGCGGTCGGCAGCGCCCCTGTGGGGCGCGCCGCCGCCCAGCAGAACCACTTTCGAAAGGACTGAAGTCATGGCCGTTCAAGCCTACCGCTCGATGAAAAAGTACGAGACCTTCTCCTATCTGCCGCAGATGACGCCCGATCAGGTGCGTCGTCAGATCGCTCACGCCATCGCGCAGGGTTGGAATCCGGCGGTCGAGCACACCGAAAAGGGCACGCCCGCAAAGGCGAGCTATTGGTACATGTGGAAACTGCCGCTGTTCGGCGAGCAGTCCGTCGATACCGTGATGGCGGAGATCGAGGCCTGTCACCGCGAATTTCCGGATCAGATGGTGCGGTTCGTCGCGTACGACAACTACGCCCAGAGCCAGGGCATGGCATTCGTGGTGTATCGCTGATGAGCTGGGCGCTGAAGCCTGCTCGGTTCGGCGCCCATGAATTGAACGCGGCGCGGCGCATCGGTGCCGCTCCCTTCATCGGGTTCTTTGTGCTGAGGTCCGTATGACAAACGTCGCCCCCGGTCATGCCACTGCAACTCTATCCGGTCGCGAACTGGCGCTCCAGCGCCGGCAGGCCATGGCGCGTCACGGCAAGACCGGGACCACCAAGGCTGCGCAAACTGAGCGCTCCGCCGCCGAACGCTTTCGGCTGAATGCGGCGCATATCTCCAACGTCTCTCATGGCGGCGTTTCGGCGGTGCCTGCGTCAGCGGCGTTCACTCAGCCGGTGGCGCAGAAGTCCGCGGCGCGAGCCCGGCGGCAGGCGTTGTCCACCGTTGGCAAGGCGGCGTTGAAAAATGCCGGGCACGGCACGGCAACCCGCCCCGCGGCGCATCTGCGCCCAGGCCGGGCGGCGGCCGAGGTGCGTGGCTCCGATTGCGGTTGTGGCTGCGGCGGACAGTGCAGTTGCGGCGGACAATGCGGCTGCAGCCATGGCGCGGAGCGCAAGGAGGCGGCGCGTACCGAAGCGGTTCAGCACGTCATGCCGGCGGTGGAGCGTGCAGCATCGAACGCGTCAGAGGCGACTGGCCGCGCGCTGGCCAAGATGCGCCGTGCTGCGCTGAGTCAGGATGGCAAGAAGGGTCTCAAGCGCGTCGCCCAGGCAACGCGAATCGCTGCCGCGATGCCGCAGCAGGATTGGCAGAGCGCCATGCTCAAAGGCGCAACCGGCCGTCAGGTCGCGATGCAGCGCCGGCTGGTACAGGCGCTGGCGGGCCGGGTCGACAAGACGTCCGGTGCCAGCACTCGCCCGACCGGCCGTGTGCGCGCTCGCAACGTGGTCGAGGCGCCTGCCAAGGTCGAGGAGGGGCATACCTTGTCGGGGCAAGCCGTCACCGGGACGCAGGTCGAGCGCAGCGTCAAGGTGACCGGCAATGAGCCGGGCTCCTGCCGCACGATCACCGGCACGGAATATATCGGGTTCGAGCAGTTCCAGACCCTCTGCGGCACCCGGCCGGCGCCGACTGTGCCCAAGGTCGCAGTCAGCAGCACGCTACGCGAGCAGCGCATCACCGGCACTGCGCTGGGCCGCTCCACCAAGACCACGGGCGATGAGCCGGGCGCGTGTCGTCCCGTGACGGGTACCGAATATCTCTCGGCTGAGCGCTTCGAGCAGTTCTGTTCGACGCGGCCGGTAGTGCCACTTGGAAAGGTGGCGCTCACCCGCACTGATAAGGGCCAGACGGTCACCGGCGCGCTGGTCGATCGTCCGCGCCGCGTCACTGGTGTGGAGCACGGCGCCGACCGCGCCGTTACCGGCACGCGTTACAGTCAGGGCGAAACCGATGATGCTCCGCCCAAGGTGGCGATCACCCATACGGCTGCGGGCAAGCCCGTGACCGGCACAGTGGTCGGCCGCAGCGAGCGGCAGACTGGTGACGAGGCCGGAAGCTGCCGTCCGATTACCGGGACCGAATATCACACTGTTGAACAGTTCCGCGATTTTTGTCGAACGGCTCCCCCGGGAGGCGCGCGAAAGGTCAGCGTGATGTCCACGCGTGACGAACAAACTGTCTCGGGGACAGCGGTCGATCGTTCGGCCAAGGTGACCGGCAACGAGGTCGGCTCCTGCCGCAGCATCACCGGCAGCCAATACTATACGACGGCTGATTTCGCGGGGCTGTGCAAAACACCCGGTCCCCAGAAAGTGGCCGAGATGCAGACGCTGCGCGGTCGGACCGTGACTGGTTCGGAGGTCGCTCCAAGCCCAAAATTGTCCGGTGACGAGTCTTATGGGTGCGAACCCGTCACCGGCATGGATTACATTGGCACCCGCCAATTGGCTGCGGTGTGCCCGGCCGAAGCAGTGCCGACGGTCTCCCCGGTCAGCAAGGTCATCGTTGACACCACGCTGCGCGGCCAGAGGGTAACTGGCATCGCTCCAGGTCGGGCGGACCACGTCACCGGGAACGAGGCCGGCACGTGCTCGCCGATCAGCGGCACTCCGTACATCGGCCAGGGCCAGTACGCCGCGTTCTGCCAGGCGCCGCAGCGCGAGCGGCAGGCGGCGCGGGTTCGCGACAGCGCGGTGATCCCGGCCACAGTGGTTACCGGCGATCGGCCGGGCGCGGGCGGGGCGCAAGTCACCGGCGACGAGCGTGGCGCTTGCGAGCCGATTTCGGGCACGCCCTATCTGGGGCTGGACAATATTGCATCCGGACAATGCGCGATGAGCGATCGCTTCAGCGCGCGTGATGTGGATCAGCGTCCGCCACCTCCCCGAAATTTCAGTATCAGCATTCCGGCGCGGCAGGCTCGCGAGGAGCGTCAAACCGAGGTCATCACCGGCAGCGGCATGGGGACTTCGCGTATTACCGGTCCCATCAACAAGGCCGACGGCCTGATTACCGGCACGCCGGAATTCCGCCATGGCGATCAGGTGCGCCGGCCGCGCGATGACGATCAGTCGCTCCCTGCCGCGCGCCGTTTGAGCGGCGAAGGCAGCCAGCAGGGACGGCGCATTTCCGGAGACGCCTGGGATGGTAACAGCCGTGTCACCGGCACCGAAGGTTCCTCCAGCCTGGCGCGCAATCCCTCGATGCGCGGGCAGCCGCGCGGCGCCGGCACCAGCGCCATGGCGTTTCGCAGCATCGAACGGCCTGAAGTGCCTCTATCGGTGGTTACCGGCTCGGCCGGCAACACCCGGAGCGGCGCCACAGTGACCGTCTCCGGCGGGGCGCGCGGCTGAGGATCGCGAAGATGGATACGCGCAAAAGCTTTCAGGCCCTGCGACGAGAGGCAACCCCGGTTGCCAGCGCGGCAGCGTCAGCGGCGGCGGTGCCCGACAATCCGGCGTGCATGATTGGCAGCGGGCAGACCTGCGAGCATGCGCTGGTCGATCGCGACCTCAATCGCCTTTTGTTCGACTACGAGCGGACGGTGCGTTCGCGCTTCACTCGCATCGTCGACGTGCTCAAGCGCATCTCCACACATCAGCACGACGAGAACTTCACCGAGCGCGCGCAGCAGCTCGCACGCGAGCAACTCGGTTTCGATCTGCCGTCGCAGGTGCTGGAGGACGCATGGGTGTGCGGGCTGGATTTATCCGCCTTGCATTCGCGCTGCATCTTCAGCGGCCTCAAGTTGTGCGTCGAGAATGCTCAGGTCGAGCAGGCCGGCTGGCGTCAGCGCATGCCGCTCGATGAGAATTTTCTGCGGTCGTGCGGCTATCACACGGTGGATATCAGCCCTTGTTCGGATGGCCGCTTGCAAGGCGTCAGCCCTTATGTGCTACGCATGCTGCCGGGGCCGAACGTGCGGGTGAAGGCCTATGCAGGCGCGCTGTTCGATGTCGAGGTCGATGTCTGTGACTGGGCGCAGCGCGAAGTCGAACGGTTGTCGGGCGCCATGGTCGATGGCGAGCGTCTGAACTACCTCAAGATCGCCGTCTACCATTTCAGCAGCTCGTCCCCCAACGGTCACGGTTGCGCCGCTCACGGCAGCAACGATCGCCAGGCCACGGAAGCGGCGCTGCAACGCCTGCAGAACGAGTTGCGTGTAGCCATCGATAGGACATTCGGCTCGGGCGCCGCGCCCGACGTGCTGCTCATCGGCGTGGACACGGATCTGGATGCGCTGCGCATCCACCTGCCCGACAGCTTTGGCGAGATCAACGCGCATCGCTATTTCGAGACGGCGCAGGTCTATCGCGACACCCTCGGCCTTGCGCCCGAAGCGGCGCGGAAGCGCATCGCGGAGATCGTGGCCGATGCCGAGGGCATGGGCGGCTGGGGACAGGGCAATGGCCGCATGCACGAGGGCATGCGCCGCCTGGTGCTGGCGCTTGCCGAAGCCAATCTGTCGCAGATCGAATACGTCATCAAGCATCATACGGGGCGCTACGCGACCATCGGGCACGACGAGGAATGCATTGTCGCCGGCGAAGCGGTGCGGCCGCTGCAATTGCGCAACCTGTTTTATTTCGCCCACCTCGACACGGTCGAGGAAGGCGCGCCCGACATGGATGTCGGGATCGATATTTTTGCGAAGCTCAATGTCGCGCACGGTCTGCCGGTCCCGGTACTCGTCCACTTCGAGTACGATGGCCGGATCCCTGCATCACGCGAGCGGGCGATCGCACGAGGCCGGCGGGTGCGTGATGCGATCGCGGCACGCTACCCCGATCTGGCTGCAAGGGGCCTGCTCAATTGCGCAATCGCGGTGAGTGACCGTGCCGGCGACGAGTGCTGCGCCTTCGTCGCCGACGCCGCCGTCGACGATCATTGAGAGGACTTATGCGTCATGAGAATCATGCGTGTGATAACCACTCTCGTGTCGACCAATCGCATCGACGCCATGGGCCATCGCCCGTTGCTGGTCGTGCAGGAGACACCGAATGGGACGCGCAGCGTTGCGGTCGACGCCGTCGGCTGCATCCCGGGCGACTGGGTGATTTGTGTCGGATCCTCCGCGGCGCGCGATGCTGCCGGAGCCAGGGATTATCCGTCCGATCTCACGATCGTCGGCATCATCGACCACTGGAATCCGGAGGGAGCGTGATGGAAGTCTGGCGCGTGGTGGATGATCTCGTCTGTACCCGGCGTGTGCCGGGAATGAGTTCGGCTTCGCTTCGTATCCTGAAAGGCCAGAAGGGAGAAATCTCGGTGGCGACCGATCCGGTCGGAGCGCCGCCTGGCAAATGGGTGTTCACCGCCGCGGGCACGGCCGCACGAATGGCCATGCCCGATCGAACAGTGGCTACCGACCTTACCATCTGCGGCATCATTGATGGCTGGGAGGAGGGGTGACGACGCGGTGAGCAAAGAGCAACAACGGCGCGCGCATAGCGGGCGTCAGAATGCAGTGACTGGCTTGAGATTCTTTTATTTCGACAACAAGGAGCGAACAAATGGCTGAAACGATGGGTATTGCCCTGGGCATGATCGAAACTCGCGGACTGGTTCCCGCGATCGAAGCGGCGGACGCGATGACCAAAGCCGCCGAGGTACGCTTGATCTCGCGGCAATTCGTCGGCGGCGGCTACGTCACCGTGCTGGTACGCGGCGAGACCGGCGCGGTCAACGCGGCGGTGCGTGCCGGGGCTGATGCCTGCGAGCGCGTGGGCGACGGCCTGGTAGCCGCGCACATCATCGCCCGCGTGCACAGCGAGGTCGAGGGCATCCTGCCGAAGGCGCCGAGCGCCTGAGCCCGGCTTTTTTCTACTGTTAGTAACTGGAAGGACAACGACATGGCGACACATGTGAACGGTATTGCCCTGGGCATGATTGAAACGCGCGGACTGGTTCCCGCGATCGAAGCGGCCGACGCGATGACCAAGGCCTCCGAAGTGCGGCTGATCGGCCGTCAATTCGTCGGCGGCGGCTACGTCACCGTGCTGGTGCGCGGCGAGACCGGCGCGGTCAACGCGGCGGTGCGTGCCGGGGCAGACGCCTGCGAGCGCGTCGGTGACGGCCTCGTGGCCGCGCACATCATCGCCCGCGTGCACAACGAGGTCGAAGGCATCCTGCCGAACCAGCCGGATTCCAGCGGCGGCCGTGGCGGCCGCGACGCCGAGATCACGTCCACCCGCAGCTGATCCTGCGCGGAGCGTATCATGGAGGTCGATCGGCGAAGCCTGGGCTGGCCGGCGCTCGCGTTCAACCGCGAGATGGCGGCGTGCAGCAGTATCCCACCCGAGCGTACTCGCGCGCCGGTTGGGAAATACCGGACTGGCGCGCCGTCCGCGCGCCGGGACGGAGCAACCGGGGTGAACCGAGCGTTTGATGGAGCGGGAAATCCTGCCCGGTATGGGCTGCATGACCGCGGCCCGAGATCAAGGCCCTGCAGCGTCAGGCGAACGCGTTGACGTATACGCGGCGAGCTACGCGGCCAAGACACCGCGTCGCTGTTCGAAGATTTCTACAGGAGGCGCGAGCGCATCTCGACCACGTAACCCAGATCGAACCCCCGGGGTAGGACGCCGATGACTGATGATTTCCAAGGTTGGGAGCGCCGCGACAAACCGCCTACGTTGTTTCGCCGCTTCGCGTTTGCGCGGTATGCGCAGACCCGCGCCTTCCTTGACGCGCTGTCGGCGCTGTCGGAGGAGGTTCAGCGCCATCCGCAGAACATCAACTTCGGCACCACCTACGTCAATGTCACGATCGGCGCGGCCGATGGTGACGCGTTGAGCGCCGAGGACGAACAGTTCGCCGCGCGTATCGCTGCTCTCGCCGGGCGCGGGGAGTGAGCGATGGGCAGTCCGCTGGTCATCGCGGTAATCAACCAGAAAGGCGGCGTCGGCAAGACCACCGTAGCGATGCACCTCGGCGCTGGTCTGACGCGGCGGGCTTCGTCCGTCGTCGTCGATCTGGATCCGCAAGGCTCGGCCACGCAATGGGCCGCCGCCGGTACGCAGTCCTTTCCCGCGACAGTCAAGCAATTGCGCGTAGGTACCGGGGCGATCGATCTGCGGCGTGACTTTCGCGCCTATCCCTTCGTCGTGCTGGACTGCCCGCCCGCGGCTGATAGCAGAGCCGCGGCTCTGGCGCTGCAGAGCTGCGATGTGGCCGTCATTCCGGTGCTGCCCTCGCCGGTGGATCTGTGGGCCAGCATCCGGCTGCCGCAGGACATCGATGAAGCAAGGCGGCTCAATCCGCGGCTGCGCGCCTACCTGCTGCTGAACCAGATCGAGGCGCGCAGCGCGCTCTCGGCGGCGATGCAGGAGGCATTGGCCGAGTTCGGCCTGCCGGTCCTGCGCACTCCGGTGCGCCGCCGCGGCATCTACAAGACCGCTGCGCTCGAGGGCGTGTCGGCTTACCAGTTGGGGGCTCGCGGGCAAAGCGCCGTCGAGGAGATCGACGGCCTCATTGAGGAGATCCTTGAATGACCAGCATCAAAGACAAGCTCGCCAGCAGCGTCCGCCAGGCCAAGACCGGCGCGGAGCCCGCCTCGTCCGGCAAGGTGGAGGCAGACAACAAGGAGGAGGCACACAAGACGCCGCGCGCTGCACCGGTGGCCTCCGCCAAAAAAAAGTCCGCCACGTCCGCGCCCGCGGATTCGCTGGCGGCAGAGCCACCCCCGAGCGTTGAGGAGTTGTTTCCCGAGCGCATTTGGCCGGATTGAATTTTTGCAGGAAGTTGATCATGCGTAACGACCCCTCCCAGCGCGGCTATCTGCCTAGACGCGACCCTGCCTTCCACACGCCTGCCGCCTCCGGTGCGCTCGGTAGCAGCGCCGTGCGTCCGGCAGATGCAGATACGGCCGGCTCTTCTCCTGCCGCGCTCGATGCCTACCGCGTGACCAAGGAGCCTTATTACCGTTCGGTTGCCGATGAAGTCGGGCTCTACGAGGCCGCCTATTCGGTGCGCATGCCGATGATGCTCAAGGGTCCGACGGGTTGCGGCAAGACGCGCTTCGTCGAATACATGGCGTGGAAACTCGGCAAGCCGCTGATTACTGTCGCGTGCAACGAAGACATGACCGCCAGCGATCTGGTCGGCCGTTTCCTGCTCGACGCCAACGGCACCCGCTGGCAGGACGGGCCGTTGACCATGGCCGCTCGTTTCGGCGGGATCTGCTATCTCGACGAAGTGGTTGAGGCGCGGCAGGACACCACGGTCGTGATCCACTCCCTGACCGATGCGCGGCGCATTCTGCCGCTCGAGAAAAAGGGCGAGATCGTCGAGGCCCATCCGGATTTCCAGGTCGTCATCTCATACAACCCTGGCTACCAGTCGCTGATGAAGGATCTGAAGCAGTCGACCAAGCAGCGGTTCGGCGCGCTCGACTTCAACTACCCCGAGCACGAGGTCGAGGCGGAGATCGTCGCGCACGAGAGCGGCGTTGCGATGGATCCCGCGAAAAAGCTGGTGCACATCGCCGAGCATGCGCGCAACCTCAAAGGTCACGGGCTGGATGAGGGCATCTCAACCCGCATGCTGATTTACGCCGGCTCGCTGATCGCGCGCGGTGTCGAGCCGCTGGCAGCTTGCCGGGTGGCGCTGGTGCGCCCGATTACCGACGATCCCGATATGCGTGATGCGCTCGATTCCGCGGTGACGACGTATTTCTGAGCGCTGCCGAGCGGGCGGCAAGCTGCGAGGTGAGAGAAGGAAACTTGAGGACAGCCGAGCCAGCAGCCAGCAGTCCGAATTTTGCATATCATGGCCATCCACCTCGACGAATTTCAGGAACTCCTCGACGAACTGCCCGGTGGTGCGCAGGAACTGCTGCGCGCCTCCTGGAACGAAGCGGCGAGGGCCATGAGCCCACGAGGGCTCGACAACTATCTCAAGGGCGCGGCGGCGCTGCATCAACTCGGTCGCGGCGAGGAGCTGGTGGTCAGCTTCATCCAGTCCATGCCGGAGGTGGCACGGGCGATCGGCGAGGAGGTGCTGCCCGATCTGGTGAATTTCCTGCTTGGCATGGCGTCCAAGACCTCGGGACAGGTGCTGGGGCTGATCGTCGGTACCGCGCCAATCGTGGCGCACCGCGTGGGCGATTCCGATCTGTTTCGCCATTATCTGAAGGTGTTGGAGATCGTGGCGGCGCAGGCTCCTCGCGGCCTGCGGCCGATGCTGGAAAACCTCGACCGCCTGCTCAATCATCTCACGCTGGGAGGCCTGCGCCGCTGGGTGCAATGGGGCGCGCAGGCCTACAAGACTGATTTCGAAGGGCAGGCGTCTTATTTCGGGCTGCAGAGCGCGGACGCGCAGGCGGTGCTGCAGCAGGAGCGAAAGGGCACGCTGTTCGTCGACATCCAGAGGCGGCTCAACATCTACATGCGCGCGATCTGGGGTCGCGATTTTTTTCTGCGCCCCACCGCCGGCGATTACGAAAGCCGTGAAGGGCTCAAGCCCTACATCGAGCATTATGTCATCTACATCGCCGACGCTTATGACGACTACAAGCCCGAGGGCGATGCGACGGCGCCGGTCAGCGCGCTCGAGGTCTACCGCGCCGCCGCCAACCATTGCGCCGCTCATCTGGTGTTTACGCAGCACCCGTTGTCGATGCAGCAGCTGCTGCCGGTGCAGATGGCAGTGATCGAGCTGTTCGAGGATGCGCGAGTGGAAGAACTCGCGATCCGCAAGTTCCCCGGAATGCGCGAGGCCTGGTTGGCGCTGCATCCGGTTTTTGACTATTCGTCCCAGCCGGCGACCGTCGGCGAGTTGCTCGACCGCCTCGCCCGCGCGCTCCTCGACCTCGACTCGACCGATCCGCATCCCTTTGTGCGTGAGGGCGTGGCCGCGTTTCGTGCCCAGGCCGACCTGGACAGCAATCAGGTGAGCTGGAATCTCGGCGTGGATTTATCGCATCGCCTGTTTGAACTCGACCTGCCGACCTACAACAAGCTCACCGACGGGCTCAGCGCCATCTACCGAGACGACAACCGCGCCGTCTGGTTCCTGGAGGAATACGACGAGGCGCAGGTGATGGCAGCCACCTGGGAGACCCGCCAGCAGGTGCGCAAAAAAGTCAACGTGATGGAAATGGTCAACGAGGTGGACGTCGAGTTCGCCGGCGACGATGCGCAGGAGGTGTGGGAGCTTCCGACCGAGTTCTATCTCGACCAGGAAAACGTGAGCATCAACTCGCTCGAAGGTCGTCCGCCGATCTCCGAGCCCTACCACTACCCGGAATGGGATTATCAGATTCAGCTCGAGCGGCCCAATTGGGTGACATTGCTCGAGTATCATCCGCAGCTAGGCGATCTGGAAGTGATCGAAGGCATCATCCTCGAGCACAAGCCGGTGATTTCGCGGCTCAAGTTCCTGATCGAGTCGATGGTGCCGCAGGGCATGCAGCGCATCCGCCACATGGAGGACGGCGACGAGATCGACATCAACGCCGCGGTGCGCGCGATGATCGACATCCGCATCGGCCAACAGCACGATCCGCGCATCATGATGCGCTACAAGCGTGCGCTGCGCGATCTGGCGGTGCTCGTTCTATTGGACATGTCCGAATCGTCCAACGACAAGGTGCGCGGGCACGACTACACGGTGATGGATCTTACCCGCGCCGCCACGGTCTTGCTGGCCGGCGCGCTGGATCGCATCGGCGATCCGTTCGCCATTCATGGTTTTTGTTCCGACGGCCGGCACGATGTCCACTACCAGCGCTTCAAGGATTTCGACCAGCCATATGACGATCTGGTCAAGGCGCGGCTGGCGGGGATGAAAGGGCGGCTCTCCACCCGCATGGGCGCGGCGTTGCGTCATGCGGCCCATTACCTGGCGCAGCAGCCCAAGAGCAAGCGCGTGGTCTTTGTCGTCACTGACGGCGAGCCCGCCGACAATGACGTGACGGATCCGCAATACCTGCGCCACGACACCAAGGCCGCGGTGGAAGAACTCAGCCGCCAGGGCATCACGGTGTATGCGCTGTCGCTCGATCCACATGCCGACCAGTATGTGTCACGCATCTTCGGCTTGAAAAACTTCACCGTCATCGATCAGGTCGAACGCCTGCCGGAAAAACTGCCCATGCTCTACATGAGCCTGACGCGGTGAGGGTGGGCCGAAGATGAAGATCACCCTGCGAACCTACGTGTTCATGGACGCGCTGCAGCCGCAGCTCGCGTCCTATATCGCGACGTCCTCACAGGGCTTTCTGCCGGTGCCCGGCGATGCCTGCATGTGGATCGAGGTCGCTCCCGGCATGGCGGTGCACAACCTTTCGGACATCGCTCTGAAGAAGACCAATGTGCGCATGGGCGAGCAGGTGGTCGAGCGCGCCTTCGGCTCGATGGAGCTTCACTTCCGCAACCAGAGCGAGGTGCTCGCCGCTGGCGAACTGATCCTGCGGCAACTCAACACCACCATGGATTCGCGGCTGCGCTGCAAGGTAGCGTGGAACGAGATCATCCGCGCCATCACACCTGACCACGCCACCCTGATAAATCGCCAATTGCGCAAGGGCTCGATGATCCTGCCCGGTAAAAGCATGTTCATCCTGGAGGTCGAGCCGGCGGGCTATATCATGTATGCCGCCAATGAGGCCGAGAAGGCCGCGCACATCACCCTGGTGGACGTCAAGGCCTTCGGTTCTTTCGGCCGTCTGACCATGATGGGCAACGAAGCCGAGGCCGAGGAAGCCCAGCGCGCGGCAGTGGCCGCGATCGAGCGCTTGAACCAGCGCGCCGTCCCGCACGGGTGAGCTCATGGAAATCGATTCTATCGCAAAAAAACTGCTATTTTCCACGGTGCGAGTGGATACCGAGCTCGAGGATGGCAGCGCCGGCTCCGGCACTGCCTTCATCCTCAGCCACGCCCACCCGCGGGGAAACGCACTGTTTGTCGTCACCAACCGCCATCTGGTCGAAGGCGTGCGCCGCGGCGGCCTGGTGTTCACTCAGTTAAACGAGGGCAAGCCGGCATTCGGCCAGCGCTTTCAGCTCAATATCGATGACTTCCCCGCCGCGTGGTTTGTCCATCCTGATCCCGAGGTCGATCTGGCCATTGTGCCGCTGCGACCGCTCGAGCGCGCGGCGCGCGATCTCGGTGTCCAACTGTATTATCACGCGATCGACAGCGAACGCATTCCCGATGTGGCAACGGTGCGGGGCTTCGACGCGCTCGAGGACGTGCTGTTTGTCGGCTATCCCAGCGGGGTGTGGGATGAGGTCAACCTCATGCCTATCCTGCGCCGCGGCACCACGGCCACGCCGCTGGAGCTCGACTTTGAGGGGCACAAGCAATTCCTCATCGACGCTGCGGTATATCCCGGGTCGAGCGGCAGCCCTGTATTCGTGATGCGCGACGATCCGCTTCGCCCGCGCGGGGACTCGGCACGTTCCATCTGGTTCGCAGGGGTGGTGGCGGCGGTGTTTTTCCGCGAAGAGGCCAACCAACTCGTGCCCGGACCGGTGCCCGCGCAGACCCGGGCGCAGTCCGTCGGCGCGGAAATGATCGACCTCGGCCTCGTGATCAAGTCAGAATCCGTACGCGAGCTCATTGACGCATACGTACACAAATGGCTTTCCGACTGAAGTCGCCCGCACCGCGGCGGCACGAATGCGCAGGACGCCCGGCCAGATGTGGGTGCGTGTTCGCAGCGCGGAAATTCGCCAATAGAAGATAGTAGTTTCGTTAAATCGCAAACAGCGAATGCGATGCTCACTGTGGTCTACCACTTGCCGTGCAATGACTATGAGCAATGTTCTGTGGTTCGAGTACTGAGAGATGATGTTAGCGCTCAACCTCGGCATTCTGATCCAGCAATCGAGCCTCGCGTAGCTTTTCGTGAAGGTAACATTTTCTTGCGTCCAGCTCGTCTGCTCGGGAAGAAAAGCTCCGTCGTCATCGAGACGACGGCGCAGTACATCCGGAACTGGACGATCGGGAGGATGAATCGCCCTAGTTTGAACCAGAAGAGATCATTCTCACGAGGAGTTAGGCTGACCATTGGGACGCGAAATCAACGCATAGGACAGTGGACTGCGGATTCACCGAGACAGCCAATTACTCGAAGCAGAGAGCGTCGGCTATAGCGTGTCGACGAGACGCGGCGGGCGCGCTAGGTTGGATCTTACGCCAACTCAAGGTTCGAACGCAGATTTGGCATCGGGATAAAGTAGATCAGCTAGTCGTGCCCCGCGATTAGTGCGTCGATATCGCCTTCGGTAAGCGCGGGACGGCTCAGCAGGGCCGCAGCGACGCGCTGGATCGCAGGCCAGTTTTCCTCGACCAGATCCGCAGTCTTTTGGGTCGTATGGCTGAATAGGCGGTCGAACTCCTCTGTCTCGGGGCCATCCAACTCGACGTAGCTGCCCGGCACCGCTGGCTTGCCATGCTGCCGCAAAACAAGCATCGCCAGGAGGCTGGTCGCGTTGGCGCGATCCACGCGCCAGCCGCCGTCGCACGCGCGATTCTGGGCTTCGAGGGACATGGGACGATAGTGATGCTGGGCCTGCGGGCCAGCCAGCGCGACAATGGCGTACTTCTCCGGCGCCTCAAGATCGTCCGGGGCGAGGTCTGTCGCGCTGGACGTCGTCACGACGGCGCCAGCGCCGTCGTGTGCATCGAGGGTCGCGTAGCTTACCGGGATGTCCAGTACGCGCGCGATCACGGCGTGTCCGGCCTCGTGATGCGCGATGGTCTCTTTCTTCCACACAGCGACAAGCTCCGATAACTGACAAAAGCGGCCGACCTGCGCGGGAACGCCGGATCGGGTTGACCAGACGTCGGAGGTTATCCGATAGCCAAGTGGAAGAAAGGTAGCAAGATGGCGCCGAAGGGCAAGGCGCCGCTCGAGGAAGTGCCCTCGTCTTACGAAGGCCCGGCTGGGAAGTTTCAACTCTCGCCGGAGAGTGTCGATCGCTTCCCGCCGAGGCAGCACGGGCGCCAGCCCCGCCGAGAAATGCGGCTGGAGCGGCCGGCTGTCGCGGCCGAGCTGGCCTTGGAAATTGGCGGGAGAGCTAATTCACTCCGATGCCCTTCATCAGAGCGGGATGCTGCGTTGTCACCTTCCAGGATCGGCGCGATGCTCGTAAAATCGGTACGCCTTGAAACATCCGCCGCTGAAGCAAACACAGTGGCCGAGGGCCGCAATGTTCACGGTTGGCCATTTGGCGCTGCCCATTCGACGCTCCATTACGATAGATAGTACGGCATCAGTGACAATTTGACGGTTCATCGTTTGTTGGAACTGCCGCGATCTACAGAAAGCACGAAGGGATTCACCGTTTGAGCCGAAGGGCATTTCGAAAACCGATCACAGTTCTATAGTGGCGACAAAGGAGACGCGACATGGCGATAACAGCCGACCAGGTTACTTTCGATACGCCGGCGCCGGACTTTCGGCTTCCGGCGACCGACGACAAGACTTACAGACTGGACGACCTTGCCGGCGGAAAGGGCACTGTCGTCGTCTTCATCTGCAACCATTGCCCCTATGTCAAAGCGATAATCGACCGCATGGTTGCGGACGCGCGGGTGCTGATGTCGGAGGGCATTGGTTTTGTGGCGATTTGTTCGAACGATGCGGCGAGCCATCCTGAAGATTCATTTGAGAACATGAAGCATTTCGCCAAAGCTCATGGTTTCCCATTTCCTTATCTGCACGACGAGACCCAAGCAGTCGCGCGAGCATATGGGGCAGTGTGCACGCCGGACTTCTTCGGCTACAGCGCTGACCGCAAGCTCAAGTACCGGGGCCGGCTCGACGAAGGCCGCAAAACTCCGCCCCCTGCGGGGGCGCCTAGAGAACTCGTCGAAGCCATGCGCGCGATTGCGAAGACCGGTATGGCGCCGGCTGATCAAAACCCGTCCCTTGGCTGCTCGATCAAATGGAAGGATGGATAAACCGAGCCCTTGTCATGGAGCCGCACCGAGACGCATTAAACGCGCCCAATTTTTTTGACTATTGTCGCGCGTAAAAACCACGATGGAACGAGTTGCGACACTCTATAATATGCATTCGGTCGCAGGTGATCTCGGCAACCTCGAGTCGACGCGGCGGCACTAACCATGACGTATGTCCATAATATCGATAGCGTGTCGCGGAAGCAGATCGGGTGGCGCAGATATCTCTACCTCCCTCCCCCTACGGATCGAGAAACGGGATGGCCCGTGTCGAACCCCATGAGTTGTTGACGACGAGCGAACGCAAGGCTGCACTGCTCGACATTATCATGGCTGGTGGCTCGCGTGCAGCGACGCAAGCGCCGCCGAACGCGGTTCAGCGATTCGTACCCGCGAACGATGACGCTGTTGTGCGGGCGATCATGGGTGGTGAGCTGG
Organism: Nitrobacter sp.; assembly: GCF_051535215.1. Taxonomy (NCBI): domain Bacteria; kingdom Pseudomonadati; phylum Pseudomonadota; class Alphaproteobacteria; order Hyphomicrobiales; family Nitrobacteraceae; genus Nitrobacter; species Nitrobacter sp. The sequence continues at coordinate 76,555 of NZ_JBPPLY010000010.1, forward strand.
ATCGGGCTTATGCCCGATGACGCGAGCGCTGCTGACAAGCGACTCTGAGGTGACCTCTTGACATCTTTGCGAGCGGCGGTCGCAACCCCGACGGCTTGACAACGTTAACGCAATCTAACCACTTTTCCATAATCCTCGTTGCGCTTTGGAGCGTGCATCATGGCCGAAACGTCAATCGAGTGGACGGACGCGACTTGGAATCCGGTGGCTGGCTGCACGGTACTGTCCGCCGGTTGCACGAACTGCTATGCGATGCGCATGGCGGCGCGGCTCGAAGCTATGGGCGTTTCGAAATACAGAGGGCTGACACGTAAGAGTGGTGGCCGCGCTGTGTGGACTGGCAAGATACGGCTCGACGAGAAGGCGCTGGACACCCCGGGGTTGTGGACGAAGCCGCGCAAGGTGTTCATCAACTCCATGTCCGATCTGTTTCACGATAAGGTGTCGGCTGGGTTCATACTGCGGGTGTGGCAAGTGATGAAAGATACGCCGCGCCATACCTATCAGATTCTGACGAAGCGTCCCGATCGTATGGCCGAGATCCTGTCCGGACCCGATTTTGACGTGTTGCCGAACGTGTGGCTCGGCACGAGCGTTGAGGATGACCGAGTTCTGCGTCGCCTAGATCAACTGCGCTGTGTGCCGGCCGTCGTCCGATTTGTGTCGTTCGAGCCGCTAATCGGCTCTGTCGCGGACGGCGATTTGACAGACATTCAGTGGGCGATTGTCGGTGGCGAGAGCGGGCCGCGCGCACGCGAGATGAAGCCGGAGTGGGTCGACGAAATCAAAGCCATGTGTGATCGCTCAGGCGCAACGTTTTTCTTCAAACAGTGGGGCGGCAAGAACAAGAAAGCCGCAGGTCGCACTCTGCACGGCCGCACCTATGACGACATGCCATCAGCCGTGCCGCTTGCGGTCTAGGATGTAGTTGCCAAGCGTCGTCGAAAGCGCAACGGCCTTCGGCGCCGGATTCGAGATGCACAGGAACAGCGAAAACATCTGCGGTCCCTTTAGGGGCAGCGCCAGAGGGTCCAGCACCTTCGCAAAAATGCTCCCGAGTCGATTTTGGACGAACCGCTGAAGACCGGCCACATAAAGTTCGCGCTTGCGTTCGAGAGTGTTGCCGAACAGGTCCGTTGAATCTTCTTTCGGATATAGCTCTTCTTCCCATGCCTCCGAACCGAACATCCTGATCAGCGCGGCACGCTTGTGAGCGTCTATGTCCGTAAGTTGTCGCGTTGCTTGGCGGTAGAGGGCCGCCAACGGAAACAGGAACCACACGTCGATAGCTTTAGTCGCGGCCACTGCTTCGAGTGTCGGCCACTCGACCTCCATACCGTATGGATCGAGAAACAGGACGGCCCGTGTCGAACCCCATGAGTTGTTGGCGACGAGCGACAGCAAGGCTGCATTGGCGTCGCTGTTGACGATTTCGATGCGCCGCTGCGCGTTCTTCGCTCTAAGGTCCATCAATGCGGCCGCGTGTGACGATTTCGCGTCGATAAAAACCATGAAGTCGAATGGCGGCTCAACACTGAGGGCAATCTGCGCAGATCCGCGCCGTTGCTCGACACGCTCCGGCTCGGCAGCCTCTAACAGGTTTTCAGGACGTTCTTCGTGCTTGATCGTGCGGAAGCCGGTGCCCGCAAATGCATCAATGTACCAAAGCTGATTGAAGTAGGGACGAAGAGCGGTTGCAAACGCTGTCAAATAACTCTCGACGATCGCCAGCTTTAAGTCAGTGTGCTGGCCTCCGAACTCGTGATTCACATCTGGCATCTGAACTTAAAAGTCGAGCGGTTGAGACCGCTCCCGTCAAATTCATCTCACAGCAAAGGATTCGTTCCAGTCCGTCAATGGTGAGGGGCTGTGTTTATCTGTGTGGCGTCTATGTGTGGCGCGAAACCGAAAAACTAGCCAAGTATTTGATTTTATTGGCGCACCCGACACGATTCGAACGTGTGACCTTTGCCTTCGGAGCAATTTAGCCTGCCTATCCTAAATGCACGATAGGGCACGCTACAATGCGATATGTAACTGAAGTCGCTAGACAATTCGGATTTCCGCGCCGAACTGTTTATCCAGAATTTCGCTCCGATATCCATCCGGTTGCTTCCGTGGTGCTTCCGCGGAAGCAGCCCCTCACTAGCGAGGGGAATGCCTCATGGCAAAGCTGACCAAGCGGATCGTGGACGCTGCCGTTGTTCGCGAGAAGGACTATTTCATCTGGGACGACGAACTGCCCGGCTTCGGCCTCCGCGTATTCGCCTCCGGCAAGCGCAGCTACCTCATCCAATACCGCGCTGCTGGACGCACGCGACGCTACACCATCGGCTTGCATGGCGTGTGGACGCCAGAGACAGCCCGGCAAGAAGCAAAGGTCCAACTGGGGCGTGTCGCGCGCGGCGACAACCCTTCGGAGGAACGTCAGCTCGATCACAAGGCCATCACGGTCAAGGAGCTTTGCGCCCTCTATACCGCTGACCTGAACGCAGGCCTCATCCTGGGCAAGGGCGGGCGACCAAAAAAGCCGACCACCATCGTCACCGACACTGGCCGCATCGAGCGGCACATCATCCCGCTGATCGGCGCACGCCGCGTCAAGGATCTCACCAAGGCCGACATCAACAAGGTCTTGAAGGACATCATGGCCGGCAAGACGCGCGTCGCCGTCAAGACGAAGAAGCTGCGTGGAAAGGCCATCGTTCGTGGTGGCGCGGGCACCGCCACGCGCACGGTCGGCCTGTTGGGCGGAATCCTCACCTACGCTGTCGACGCTGGGATAATCGAGGTCAATCCGGCGCACGGAATCAAGAAGCCCAAGGACAATGTTCGGAATCGTCGGCTTACCGAGGCGGAGTATCGCACACTCGGGCAAATGCTTCGCGATGCCACGGCGAACGAAAAATACGCCATGACCGTGGACATCATCCGTCAGATCGCGCTCACCGGCTGCCGCCGCTCGGAAATGATCTCGCTAATGTGGATCGAGGCTGACACCGACGCGAGCTGCATGCGCCTGGTGGACAGCAAGGAAGGCGAGTCCATTCGGCCAATCGGATTGCCCGTCGTCGAATATCTGGAGGAACGGCGTAAGACCGCGGCGGGCACCTATGTCTTCCCCGGTCAGGGCGAGGACAACGCGTTCGGCAGCTTCCCGAACCATTGGGAGCAGATTTTCAACGACAGCCCGCTCGCCGGCGTCACCCCGCACGTCCTGCGCCACAGCTTTGCCAGCATCGCCAACGATCTCGGCTTCACCGAGGTGACGATCGCCGCACTGGTCGGCCACTCCAAGGGCTCGGTGACGAGCAAATATATTCACACGCTCGATACCGCACTCATCATGGCTGCCGACACCATCTCCGGCTATATTCATGGGCTGCTCGACGGGATCGAGTTCAAGCAGACGGCCTACGCATTGGATCGCGATTCCCGGAGAGCGGCGCTCGATCGTTTCCTGACCAAAGCAGTTGGGCAGGAGGCGGGCGAAGTGGAAGAGGAGACCCGCCTGGCCGCATGAGGTCTATGACGAGCCGGTCGTGTATCGAACGAATCGGATCAGTCAAATGGCCTTCAAGACGGTCGAAAGCATTCTTCAGCCCGACCCGCGCTTCGCGGATCTCTGTGTCGTCGAGAACGGCGTAGCTCGCCGAATGACGCTCGCGGATCATCATGGGACGCTGGCAAGCGTCGGCCTTACAGGCGCCGCGCCGGCGGAAGTAGTGGCGGCTTTCGATCGCGCTCGAAACACCATCATCTACGCCTTCTTCGATTACGATCTCTTTGTGGTGGGGGAAATGCAGGCATTCGGCGCTTTCGAACTGGCGCTGAAACATCTGCTCAACGGCAATGGCGGCACCGCTCGCGGCACGCTGCGCAATCTCGTCGACAGGGCAAGGAAGGCTGGCGTCCTACCGCCACTCGCACCCGGCGCCAACGCGCTTTCCGACCCGATCGAAGCCCTGATCGCCCTGCGAAACGGCCTATCACACGGCGCCTCCGACATTCACTCGCCCGGGATGGCGCTCAGCGTGGTGGAGGCGTGTGCATCTTGGATAGATCACGTCTATCCGTCGCCGCAGTAGCGGCTCACGCGCTCACCAGCTGCTTCAAATTCTGGAGGATCGTGTCCCCCATTGCCGTGGGCGAAAGATTGCGTGCCGCCGCCAGCTCCGCCACTGTCGTTACGACGTCACGCGGTCTGAGGGGATGCCCTTCGCTCTGGACAAACGGACCGTCCGTTTCCGTCAACAGCCGTTCAAGCGGCAGGTCGCCGACTAACTGTCTGTGTTTGGGAGATCGCAGCATCTCGCCATTGATCGAGAAATAGCAACCCAGAGCCACCGCTCGGCGCGCTTCTGCTGGCGTACCCGTAAACCAATGTAGGACGACGCGACCACGGTCCGGCGGCAGCGCACCTTCGATATGGTTGAGCACTTTGCTCACCGCACGGACGCTGTGAACGGTCAGAATCTTGCCGCCCTGCTCTGCGCAGGCGCGCAGGACGCGTTCAAACACCCGCTCCTGCGCCGGGAAACTGCGATAGAAACGAGGCCCGGCGTCCAAGCCTATTTCGCCCACATACCGCGCATCCGGCAGATAACGCTCGAAAATCGGCAATTCATTCTCGCGTTCGGCGACAAGCTGCGGATGAAGCCCCAATGCTATGCGAACATGCGCCGACTTCGACGCCAGTTCCCGGTTTCGTGGCCAAGCCTTCGGTGTCGTAGTGACAGCGAGCGTCGCCACGCGTTCCCGATCGCATTCAGCAATGAGAGCCGCATGCTCCTTGTAGAGGTCGACGTGACAATGGAAATCGACCCAGCGCGGCGCTGACTGTTTCGATGGCGTCGTCATAGCGGGCGAGCCTGAACATCTTTCAGGAGCCTACCCACCTCCTGCAGGCCAGCAACATAGACGGCCTCGTAGTCGGCGAGTTTATCGAGATGGTCGATCAGAGGGCCGGGCCGATGAATGTCGAACCGTGCCCGACCGGGCTTTCGCACCAGCCGAGATAGTGCGAGCTGGAAGGAGCGAACATGCTCGCCCTCCGCCTTGTTGGTATCGAGGACTTGGGCTCGAAGGTCGACGATTCGGTATGGTGTGTCGTCCGTGCCCCAGCCCTCCAGAATCGCGGCGCGCCGGATGAGACAGGGCACACAACGCCCGCAATGCTTCGGCGTTCGTTGACTGGGGTCGGGATCGTAGCGGCGACTTCCCGGTGATGAGCACGACATAGTGTGCTTCGCCTCTTTCCGAAGGAAAGGGATATCGGCGCATCCCTTTGCCATTTGGCCCTTCGTCATAAACGCATAGGGATTTTCCAATCGGACGCTGAGGCCGAGGCCTTTGAGCAGGTCCCCAAAACGCGCCATGTAGAACGGGTGAGTGGTGCGAGTGCTAAGCGCACCGAGCCTGAGCGGGTCCAACGGCACGTTGAGCGAAATGAGGCCGTTCTCCGGCACATGCACAACCATGTCGCCGCCGATCGCGTCCGCCGCCATGACAGCCAGCGCGAAGAAGAGAAACGATCGCCCTCGCAACGTGTCCTCTACGGTGGAGTGTTCCACCGTATCGGTCGGGAACCCGACCCTCGCCCTGATGTGATGAAGCGTCGTTCCGTTGAAGTGGCGCTTTAGGACGTCGCCGCAATATGCCTGATGTGTACTGGTGATGCCGTCCCAGTAGTGGCTCACCAACATCGGCGCCTCACCGCGCGCGAGCAGGTCGATCGCGCCAATAAAACTGTCCAATCCGCCGGAGAACAGGCAGACCGTTGTGGGCGTCGCCGTGCGCAACTTGGTCGGCTTCGGCGCCAAATCGCGCGTGCCGGCTGCACGAGGACGGAAATACACGTCCCAACGGTCGCCGGTCAGGAAATTCAAAGTCGTCACGATCAGCGGTGCCAACTGGTGCCAGCGGGCGGCGTCATATACCGGCAAGTGGAGGTCGATCTCCCGCGTCCAGGCATCCTGTGCGTCAGCGGCGCGGGAGATGCGTGTGTCAGCGGCGGTGATCGCCGCAGCCAGCAACGCCAGATCGACCGCGGTTTCGGACGGGCGGAGGCCAAGCTCGCAAAGCTGGTCCAAAGCCTGGCCGAGCCCATAGCTAAGCCGAAATTCGCCATCGACGAAGTTGATCTCCGTCTCGTGCGTATCCACGCGGCTAGGGGCGATTTTGATGCTGTCTCCAGGGCCGAGCCGACCAATGATCGTGTGGTGTCTCATGCGGCGGCCTCCCCGGCGACGGCGATCAACTCAAACGCCGTCTCGTAAATCTGGTTGACCACGGTCTCGACTTCGCGGTCCGACAACCGCTCCAGGCCGTCGAGCCTCCCAGAGAATTGACCCCGGGTTGCACCTTCGACGAAGTCGTGAAGTTGCGCTTGGGCGCTTTCCACCGCTGCAATGTCGTCCGGCAAGGTGATACCTCTGCTCCCCAGGTCCGCCATGACTCGTCCCTCGATCGAGCGGGATATGAAATCTAGGAAGACGTCCTGAAGCTGATCCGGCGTGAGGGTGTCGAAGCTGCCCACCCCGGCTTCTGCCAGATCACCGATGGTCTCGAGCATCGCTTGACGGGCAATCGCGTCATCGACAGCGCCGCCCGGCGGACAAATGAATTCCAAGATGGCGACGAAGACATCGGCAGCGGGCTGCGCTGCCAACCCCGCCAAGTTGAGCTGACGAAGCGTTTCGGTCGGCCCGATACGTTGGAAGTCCCGAACGACACCGAGCAATCCGCTGGCGGTCGCTCGGGATGCTCCCATCCGTCGCGCGGCCCGTCGGGCTCCGCCAGTGCTGTTACGCACGTAGCTCGACAGCGCACTGCCAAGCGCGCTGCGGCTGCCTGTCCTTGCGAAGCGCGTGAAGTTACCCCTGGCACTGCCCAGACTGCCAGTGCCCTGCGTATCTGGACGTGGCGGAGTGCGCGGAGTCGCCGGTTGGGGTGAGGCGGGGCTGGTTGGAGCGCCAGGTGTGCCCGGAGCCGCTGGCGTCGTTCCCGGAGGTCTGGGTTGGGTGGGTGGCGCCGGGTCATCCACAAAAGATGGAACAAGGCCGCTCGACGGGCCGCCGTAGCCTTTTGACGTGCCCATCCGATTAACTCCGCTGCAGCTTGCTAATGCCCTGCGCGGCCTTTTGCAGTACCGCGTTATCGGCCTGCTCAGCCCACGAGCGCAGCGTCGCTTGGAACTCTGCCGCGATGCCGGTGTCCGTGAAGCAAGCCCCCCAACTGGAAGCCGCCCAGCTCCCGATCTTCGCCACGGGCAACTCTCGGATGAATTCCAAGAGCCGACGTTGTAGCGTCGGATGTGCCTCAACCAGTCGCACGAGGCCGTCCACCCCCTTTGGCTTGGCGGTGAAGTTATCGTCCTGGAGAATACGGCCGCGGATAGCCTCAAAGACCTCCTCTGGTTCCGGTCCCGTGAGCTTTATGATCTCGCTCGCTGCGCCACGAACCATCAACGTCGGCCCCATCAGCTTCTCGACAAGGCCTTCCAGGTGACTTGCCGCGGCCAACCCGCCCAACGAGCTACGTTTGTCGCGCGTGACGAACACGTATGGTCGTAGGTCGACGCCCGTCAGCGGCGGGTCGATTGCTGCCCAGCCTTTCGCCCACTCGTTCTTCTCCCATTCGGCGGCTTCGGCCGAAAGCGGTGCCGGTGTAGATCGCGAGGCCCTGCGTCCGCTCTTGCCGGCGGGTTTCTCGTCATCTTCCTCCGCGTCGGGCGCCCTCACATGCTCCTCAAAACGACGAAGCGCCTCGGGTTGGCCATCGGAGTGGTTGGCTGCGAGCCGTGCGAGCTGTTCGTAGAAATCCGGATAGAACCTCTCAGCCAGCATGACCTTGGCCAACACCGGGCGCTGAATGTCGGCGCCGAAGCCGCGCTCCTCAGCGATCGCGTGGCGCAGCATCATGGAATTAAGGAAGCGTTTGACCTGGCGAGGATTGCCGCGCGTGCCCTCGCTCAAAATCTTCGTGACGTGTGCGCTGATGACGAGCGCCTGATCGACCTCGGGCGGCATGGTGCCGCCCATTGCTTGCTCAACGGTCCGCCGATCGAGACCGCGGCTCTTCCACGGCCGTCGCATGTCCTCGCGCGCCGATTTGAGCAAGGCCAGGAAGCGCGGATCAGCTGAGCCAAGCGCGTTCTCCGCGAGCAGCAGCGTTATGTATACGCGCGTCTCGGCAACGCCGAGTGCAGGAATTCGGAATGGAACTTGGATCAATTTCTCCAGATAGTTGCGCGCGTAGCTGACTGGGCCGGAGCTCGGTGGCAGATCCGGGAAATGTTCACGTACCGAATACTCGATCATCAACTCGTCGGCGCCGATCACGAACGCGGTACGTTCGACGAACAGGAAGAGGCGGATCGCTTCGAGGGTCGCAATCGCCGTCTTCGGCAAGCACCGATCGAGATCGTCCACGATGACGACGAGCTGATCTATGTCGGCGGCGTCGAGAAGCTCTTTGAACTCCTCGCGGAAGGCATGGATGTGCTCGGGAAGGTTATCGCTGTCGTCCGGCGCGTCCTTGATGAACTCGCCTGCCTTGTCAGCAAGCCCCTTCAGATCCTCCTTCGAGATATGGTCCTGCGGCTTTTCCAGGAACGACGTCGCGATGTCATAGAGGCCCTTGACCTGATCGAACGTCGGGATGCCGGTCGCGGCGGTGAAGGCGAAACCGCCGGCCTTGCGGGCGAGCTTCAGCCAATCCACACGTTTCAACACCTTCTTCGCGGCGTCAGCCACCTTCTTCGACATCGGGCGGGCGCGACGAAGTTCGTCGACGATGGTTTCGATGACGACGGTTTTTGCGTCCTCGAAGCCCTCGAAAGTCCAACCGTTGAACCAGAGGCATAGGACGCGCTTGTCATCCTTGAAGGTGTCCTCCAGCATCTTGAGAACACTCGACTTGCCAGCACCCCAGTCACCATGGACACCGATTGTGACCGGCGCGTCGGGCGTCTTTCGGATCAGATTGACGACTGTCTTTGCAATCGCCTCGTAATAGAGGAGATCGGTCGCCGTCTCCTGATCGTTCAAAAACATGATCCCCCCTTCGGCTACACCATGCGGGCTCTTAGCCGACGCTCGTCGATTCTTCTCGCCATCATCATTTATCGCTCCAACCGCACGCGCAACCTGCGCGCGCGTTCCTGGAAGGCTCCTTCACCACCTTCGAGTATGTCGCAGACGGCCTTCCTGATTTCTGCGTTCTCAAGTCCGCCCGATCGATATGAAATCGGCGGTAGGGAGCCGTGCGGATGCGGGCCGGCTTCGGCAATGATGATCTGATCGGCGTCGGTGTTGATGACGAGGTTCGCGTTGTGCGTGACCATGATCACTTGTCGATGGGCCTTAGCATCGATGAAGAGCTGCACCAGCTCGTCGAAGACCGACTTGGGATCAAGGTTCTCTTCTGGCTGGTCGATCACCAGCGGCCGGTTGTCGCTGTCGTCCAGCGCCAGGTAGAGAAGCAAAAGTACGATACCGCGGGTGCCGGGCGAAAGCTTGCGGATGTCGACGCCATCGTAGTCGATGCCGTAGCGGATCGAGATGTGATCCGTGCTGAAGAGCCACTGGGCGAAGCGCTTCGACCAGGCTCGGAATTCTGCCTGATCAGTATGCGCGACAGGAGAATGATCAAGCAGGTCCTTTTGGTAGAGGCGTCGGAACTCGGCCATAGCGGCAATGACGGCTGCGGAATCGCCGGTTTCCCACGCACCCTTGAGCACCTCATTTGCTCTCTGCAACAACGTGCCCTTCCCCCGGAAGGCCCCGGCCTTTCGGAGGTCGATAAGGCCGTCTTCGGCCTCGGTCGCCCACTGCTCCACATTGGCCACGCGTGTGACCGAGAACGAAAGCTTCCTCAACGTGCCTGACGCCGCAGCAAGTCGGGCCATCAGGGGCGCGTACAAATCCTCCAAAACCGACTGCTCCGCGACGAGGGCGTCGAAGGCTCTGCCATAGGCTTCTTCGCGCTCTGTCTGCAGATCGCGGGCGCGGTCTCTGGCGCCCTTCGCGTCGGCGAGCTTGTCATTCAGCGTCTGAAGCGCCGCCGTCTCGGTCGCGATGCTGCCCGAAAGCGCGGTGTACCGGCGCTGTGTTTCCTTGTCGGCGCTAACGAGCTTTTCGAGCCGTGCCATTTCCGCCTCGAGGACGGCCTGCGGCAGCGTGCCGAGGTTGGCGTCGTCGGGGAAGTACGGCTTATTCGGGTCGTCGGGCGTCGGGGTCGTGCCCTTGAGTTCGGCGATCTTGCCGTCGACCCACTTCACATAGTCGACGAGATCGTTGTCGACCGGACCCTTGTAATCCAGCAAGAAGGCGGCCCATTGTTCTGAGGACATACCGCTGTGCGCATGGCGCGCTTGGGCTTGCCGCAGCGCCTCGGGCGCTTGGTTGCGGCGCAAATCCTTCACCTCGTCCTGCATCGCCAGAAAGGTTTGTCGCTGGCCCGCGAACTGTCGCAGCTTCGTTCGGATCTGATTGGCGGCCCCCGCCAATTCCGTGTGGCGCTGTGCTCGCTTCTCGCTACCTGCCGAAACGAGTTTCGCGCGGTCGGCCGTGTAGGCCTCGACCAGTTTCTTTTTCTGCGCCGCCTGCGCCTCGTAGGTCGCAGCCAGCTTTTCCTTCTCCAGCTCGGTGCCGATGCGTTCTGAAATATGCGAAACGGCTTCGGCTTCACGATCGCGAGCAAGCCGATGTCGCGATGCACGGTGTTCGAGCAGCTCGCTGAAATCCAGCGTGCCGTCCCGCGCGTCATCTGCGTGCGCCTCGAAGATCACGCGTTCGATCTCGCGCAGCAACCCGTCCGTCAGGCCGCTCGATGAGCACAGCTCTTCGACAAACTGCTGCGACAGGTAGCGTACACGTTCATAGCTGTAGGGGCCGTTGGCGTCCGAACCGTCGAGCGCCCGCGTGCTCGGCTCGCCTGCTGCCCAGCTCACCTTGACCTTCGCCTCGCCGACAAGGGGGCGAGCGCGCACAAGGAAGGACGGATTGGCCCATTCCTCCGCACGCCAGGCCTCGTCGGAGATGGAATCGCAACCGGCCGCGATCATATCAGCCAGCGCAGTCTTGCCCGAGCCGCGTGCGCCGATGATGGCGACAAGGCCCGGGTTGAGAGGAATGAGCGGTGTCGTCATCCACGGAGCGTCAAGGATGCGGACTTCCGAGATTACCTGGGAAGGCGTGGCCGACGCCGGCGGCTCGGCGCCGACATGCGCGCGCCCGCTAGGATCGATGCATGCCTGTCGGAGAGCGTCGAACTCCAATCCGCCCTTAATCCAGGAGAAGCGATCCCCAAACGGAGACGCCACATCGTCGAGCTTGTGTGCGTCGCTTCCGTGCAGGCAGGGCTTGAGCCCCCCATACCGGGCTCGAATTTCATCAGGACCGAGATCCCGGTGGCCGAGCCAGAATTCGCGTTGCGCGGGGCTCCCTGCGAATATCACATCGGCGAAACTCTCGATTTCACGTCGGATCGTCTGATCCGCAGCTTCCCGCACGCCCGATGTGCCGTCTGTCACACCGCCGGCCACAGCGATCAGGATGTTCTTCTTGGCCCACCCGCTGCCGGCAAAGACCTCCCGCAATTGCTGGAAATTGACCTTGAACTGGTTGGCTCCATAGCTCAACGCCGCACGTTCGTCGGTGATTTTAGGGTCGGCCTTTTTGCCAAGTCGGATGAGATCCGCGCGCGTGCAGTCGAAGTGATCCTGCATGACGCTGAAGCGCAGACGCGACAGGAGCCGTCGCAGTTCTTCGATATGCTGCGCGTCCTCCGGACTGACAAACAGGTGGAGATTGACGAAGCCGCCCTTCGCCGTTGCCACATCGAGCCTTAGTTCCACGTTCGGAAAGATCAGATTGGCGCGCGGCAATCGCCCTGCTGCCTTATGCCGGAGCACCTCCTCGTAGGTGTCGGTCACATAGTAGTCGGTAACCGCGATGGCCTCGATGACCGGCGTGGCTTGTTCAAGTGCAGTCAGATAATCGTTCCAAGCGCTCGGCCCGTTGAACTGGTTGTTCATGACCGTGCCTGGCGCGTGAATATGCGGCTCCCACCTCCGCCATTCCGATCCCCTGTCCAGCATGCCCCCAGTCTCCCGTTCTTGTTGTTATTGGCCGACGTCGTTCGCACGCGCGGCGACACCCGCGCACCGGTCGATGAGTGCGTCGAATGGTTCGGCTTCTTCCAACAGCAAGCCGTCTTCGATCATCTGGCCGTAATCCTTCGCCAGCGCTGCGAGGGCATCACCCTTCGGTACAAGCCGAAGGTCTCCATTCACGGCGGCTTCGTAGTCAATCGCAGCACCATCCACAGCCTTCTCTGCGAAGAACATGCCCTTGTGGCGCGCAACGGCATGAGCGAGATCGCGATCGGTCACGGCGCTCGCAACGATCCCGGCTTCGTCAAGTCGAACGACATCGTGCCAGTGGCGGGCGAAGCGTTCGCCACGAAGCCGTTCCTGCAGGCAGAAGACGTGCATGGCCGTCGCCTTCTCCCAGAAGGTACGCTCGGCATGCATCACCCGCGGTCGCGCCGTTGGAAATTCCACGCCCTCGATCAGCCCTGCGGCGTCGCACACGACATCGCGCGGGCTGGCTGGCTCGCCGGTCGAGCGGGCGCCGAACTCCAGCATCACGCTCGGAGCCACATAGCCCGATCCCGCAGCGGTCGCCTCATAGTCGACGAACAGCTTGTCGCTTTCGACCCTGAGCGTCGCGGGCAGCGATTGCGCGTCGATGGCGCCGGCAAGGAGAGGCCGGACCGTTCCGTCAACCCACTCGGGCAGGCGGTGCCGGACGGCTTTCGACCACCGTTTCTCCTCGCTCCGGTTTTTCGGCAAGGCCTCGCCGTTCTCGCCCACCAGATCGGGGGCGATGGCGCGAATGTCGTAGGTGAGATCCACATCCTCGGAAAACCGCCGGATGACGTGATACGCCTTCGACAGCGACGTGCCGCCCTTGAACACGAGATGCTCACCGAGGTCGGACCCGAACAGCGTCGCGAGGGTCCAGACGACCCACACATCCTTCTCCAGCAGATGGAGCGGGCGGCCGGATCGATCGGCGGCGACGGCCAAGGCCTCGCGCCGATCATCCGCCGACAATGTGAGGAAGGCCTCAGCCATGCGCGACCTTGCCCACCGTCCTGGCGAGCCAGCTCGGAAGCTGGGGCGCGGCCGCGACAAGTTCGCCGAACGTGGAAGACGGCAGCTTGCGCTTCAACGCCTTCAAGGCAGCTTCCGCCTTCTCCGGCCCTAGCCAGGCGAGCGCACGCACCGCCTGTCCGGCTGGCCGATCGGCCAGCGCCAACTGCCAGCGCGGCGCATGCCGCAACTCGACGACCTGCTGGCCCAGATTCATCGTCCGGCTGCGGCCCGATGTCAGATAGACCGACCGGACCGGCACCTGGGTCGTGAGGCCGAGCGCATTGGCGGCGGCGGCGCCATTCGACACGATGACTTCGCCGCGCTGGAGCGCGAGGGCTTCGACGGCCTTCTCGACGGATGGTGCCCGAACGCCGAACCGGCTCGAAACTGGGCGCAGATAGACGCCGCGCCCGGCGCGCATCAGCCGGCCACGTTCAACCAGTCGCGACAATGCCTGGTCCACCGCGGCGCGATTGCCGAGATGGAGCAGGCTCTTCGCCGCGATCGGAGCGCCCTCGGGCAAGCCTTCGGTATGCGCCAGAATTTGTTCGGTCAGTCGCTGCACGGCCAATCTCCTGTCAGAAATATAAGCAGTTTTCTGACAGTTTTCAACCAAGCTGCGACATGGCCCGGATCAGGCCTCAAGGATGGCTGGCACATAATCGAACGCCGACGGTTCGGCGTTATGCTGCAATCTGATTGCTGCAAGCCGCCTACGCCGCCGTTGTGGCCGAAGCCGCGGCGCAAAACCCCTGAAAGGAGACGGAATCATGCCGAAGTTCATCACGATCGGATATGGCGACGAGGCCGGCTACGAGCGCACGCCGCGTCCCGTCAGGGACGCCGCTCATGCCCAGGACGCGAGGCTGCGGTCCGAAGGCGCGGTGATGGGGATCGCCGGCGTGCCGGTGCAGGTCCGCAATCCGGAAGCGCGTGGCATGGAAACCCGCGATGGACCGTTCATGTCGTCCGCATTGCCGATTGCCGGCTTCGCCATCATCGAGGCAGCCGACCTGGCCGAGGCCATCGAGAAGGTGTCGCGCGTGCCTTGCGCTGTAGCGCATGGCGTCGTTGAAGTCTGGCCGTTGAACGAGACACCCTGATTGTCGCCGCAGCCAGTGAGCAAGGCGCGAGGGCCGTGTCGCCGAACTGCCGCCAGCCCAGAATCCCGGTCGCTTGGGAGTCAGTCGCCCGCTGATTGGGAATGACGTGGCCGCAATCTGGGAGGCCGGGAGGGAAAGCCTTCCCCTGCGGCCGAGCCCAGGGTCTCGGCCGACCCCTTCTGCGGGGAGACCCCCAGGCTGTGCAGAAACTCAGCGAGGACTCGATGCGGCCGCGATGACGCAAACCGAATAGAGCGGGGTTCTCAGCCCCGCGACATCAGCGCTCCGGTTCCGAAGGCGTTCGAAGCGCGGATAATGTTG
>NZ_JBPPLY010000011.1:0-88797 GCF_051535215.1 Nitrobacter sp.
CCTGAAGATGCAAGGCATCCTGATGCAGCGCTCCGAAGAAGCGCCAGTTTCTGGGCATCGCGGCAAGGAGATGGATATCAAATCTCCACGGTCAGGATGTGTCGGTCTCGGTCAGAACACGCCCGCGTATGACGTCATTTAGCGTTGCGCCCGCTCCCCCAGCCGGAACGCGTTCTCCACGATCCGCAAGCCCACCTCGCCCCCGAGCGACATCAGCGACTCCGGGTGAAACTGCACGCCGCCGACCGGCAGCGTCCTGTGCTCGATCGCCATCGGCACGCCGTCGTCGGTGGTCGCAGTCACCTCCAGCACGTCGGGCATGCCCTCGCGCTCGACATACAGCGAATGATAGCGGCCGATCACGATCTCATTCGGCAGATTGCGCATCAAGCGTCCGCCACGATTCTGCACGCGTGAGGGACGGCCATGCGCCGGCTGCGCGAGCTGGCCAAGCCGGCCGCCGAAATACTCGCCGATCCCCTGCACGCCGAGGCAGACGCCGAACACCGGCAGCTTCTTCTCCAGCGCGGTGCCGATGGTTTTAGCCATGCCGAAATCCTCCGGCCGGCCAGGACCGGGCGACAGCACCAGCAGGTCGTAATTCTGCGTGTTCAGCATGTCCTGGGCGTGGACATAGCGCACCACCGTGACGCGCGCGCCGACCTGACGGAAATAGTCCGCCAGCATGTGGACGAAACTGTCGTCGTGATCGATCAGCAGCACGCGCTTGCCGGAGCCGGTCGCGTCCGGCGCGACCGCCGAGAGCGGCTTCGGCGCGTCGCCGCGCAAGGCCTGGAACAGCGCGGCTGCCTTGGTCTGGCATTCGCGGTCCTCAAGCTCCGCCTTGCTGTCGAACAGGCAGGTCGCACCGACGCGCACCTCGGCGAGCCCATCCTTCATGCGGATGGTGCGGATGGTCAGGCCGGTATTGATCGATCCATCGAACCCGACGACGCCGAACGCGCCGGCATACCAGCGCCGCGCCGAACGCTCGTTGTCCTCGACGAACTGCATCGCCCACTTTTTCGGCGCGCCGGTCACCGTCACCGCCCAGGCGTGGGTGAGAAACGCGTCGAGCGCGTCGAAGCCGGGCCGCAAAATACCCTCGACGTGATCGACGGTGTGAAACAGCTTCGAATAGGTCTCGATCTGACGCCGCGCCAGCACCTTGATCGTTCCCGGCATGCAAATGCGCGCCTTGTCGTTGCGATCGACATCGGTGCACATGTTGAGTTCGAACTCGTCCTTCTCCGAATTGAGCAGTTCGCGGATCTGCTCGGCGTCGCCGATGGCGTCGGCGCCGCGCGCAATGGTGCCGGAGATCGGACAGGTCTCGATCCGGCGGCCGTCGCTGCGCACGAACATTTCCGGCGAAGCGGAAACCAGGAATTCGCCGTCGCCAAGATTGACGAGGCCGCCATAGGGCGACGGATTGATCCGGCACAGCCGCTGGAAAACTTCGGCCGGCGAGCGTTCACAGGGCTCGGCGAACAACTGCCCGGGCACCGCCTCGAACAGGTCGCCGCGCGCGAACGCGGCGCGCGCCGTTTCCACCGTGGCCTGATATTCGCCGGGGGCGTGGTCACTGAAACCCTGCCGCCCCGACCTGGCGTAGATGCTTTCCGGCGTGTCGTGCGGCAAGCCCGCGGTCGAACGGCCGTTCCACGCAAAATCGTACGACAGCACGACGCCGCGGCCGGTGGCGCGGTCGTAGGCCAGCAAACGGTCGGGCACGAACAGCACGATGTCGCGCTGGTCGGCCGCGCGCGCGCGCTTCTGCACCAGATCTTCCATCTGGAACACGAGGTCGTAAGCAAACGCGCCGTAAAGCCCGAGCATGGGATCGGCGCCTGATGCAAACGCCGCCACCAGCGCGCGCACCAGCGACATCACGCTGGGGCGCCGGGTGCGCTGGTCCTCTTCCACTGGCGCCTCGCCGCACACGATGTGGCCGGCGATGCGAAGCGCGGTGCTTTCGGTGACCACCACAAAAGGCTCACTCAGGGCCTCGCCCAGAAAGGCGATCAGCACCTCGCCGCGGGCATTGGTGGCCTCAATGGAAAAATTCCGACCCGTGGTTTCGATCCTGAGCGGCGGATCCGCAAAACCGAGATCGAAACTTTCATAGCGTCCCGGCACCGTGGTGCCCGACGACAGCACCAGGCCGCGGCGGCGGTCGAGCAGGTCGATCAGGTCGTCGAGCCGCCTGCCGCCGGTAAAATGCTCGATCGACCGGCTGACGGCGAGACCGCCGGCGGTCGCGTACTCGCTTTGCGCGGGAAGGGAAAAGACGGTCCTGTTCATGGAGTCCTCTTACGAGACCTGAAGAAGAAGCGCCACACAGGACAAACGAAAAAGGCCGTCGTTTCTGCATGACGGCCTTCGACGATCGGAATTGAAACAAAATCGCACCGGCCACCTTAGAAGGTGGGCCACCAGAGACGGAACGGGCGGACGATGCTGGTCATGGCCGCGAAATCATCATTCCGATGGTGCGCTGTCAAGAGCGTTCGAACAACGCCAATCGCGGTTGCGCGTGCCTCGATCCGCGCTAGATTTCCTTCACACACCTAGCAGGCTGTTGAAAAATCTCCGTCGTCATTCCGGGCGCCGCGCAAGCGGCGATCCGGAATCCGAAAAATGCGAAGAAAATCAGTGTGACTGGATTCCGGGTTCGTACCTTCGGTGTGCCCCGGAATGACGGTTGAAGACTTTTTCATTCAACTGCCTGCTAGAGCTTTGCTTCCGATGGGATCAGAAGCGGAACTCCATGATATTCATTTGACGCGTTTCCGGGAGAACAGCATGACGTTCAAGGTCGTGAGCGACAGTTTCAAGGACGGCGACTACCTCGCCAAGGATCATATCCTGTCGGCGGATTTCGGTCACGGCTGCGCGGGCGGCAACCGGTCGCCACACCTGCGCTGGAGCGGCGCGCCGGCGGGCACCAGGAGTTTCGCCGTAACCTGTTACGATCCGGATGCGCCGACCGGCAGTGGTTTCTGGCACTGGGTTGTCATTAATATCCCGCCATCGGTGACGGAGCTTGCGCTCGACGCCGGCAATCCCGACAGCGGCAAGCTTCCGAGGGGGGCGCTGCAGACCCGCACCGACTTCGGCTCCGCGTGCTACGGTGGCCCCTGCCCGCCCGAAGGGGATCACCCGCACCGCTATTTCTTCACCGTGCACGCCGTCGGAGCCAACATCAACGCGACAGCCGACACCTCGGCGGCGGTGATCGGGTTCCAGCTTCATTTCAACACGCTGGCGAAGTCGGCGATAATGGGCCTGTTCAAGCGCTGAACGACGTCAGTCGGGCGAATGCGAGAGGCGAGCGGCAATTCACTCCACCACCGTCATGGCAGGACCTGTTCCGGCCATCCACATCTTGGCAATCGACAAAAATGTCTCGCACAAAGCCGGGCATGAAAGAGTAACATCCCTCGCTGTTTGACAGCCTTGGTTGCAAACAATAAAGGCTCCCTCGCGGGAGCCTTTATTGTTTTGAATCCATGCGCGATCAATGCGCGTCGGCCCACACCGCCCTCTTGGTGAAGTAGAGCAGTCCCGCAAAGATGATCATGAAAATCATGACCTGCAGGCCGATACGCTTGCGCTCCTCAAGCTTCGGCTCGGCCGCCCACATCAGGAAAGCGGACACGTCCGTCGCATATTGATCAACCTTCTGCGGCGTCCCGTCGCTGTAGGTTATCTGATCGTCCGACAACGGGTTCGGCATCTTCATCGCATGACCGGGGAAGTACTTGTTGTAGAACGAACCGTCCGGCAGCGTGAAGCCATGCGGCGGGGAATCCTCGAAGCCGGTCAGGATGGCGTGGATGTAGTTCGGGCCTTTTTCCTGGAACTGCGTGAAGGCATCGAAGATGAACTGCGGAAAGCCGCGCTCATAGCCCCGCGCCTTGGCCATCAGCGAGAGATCGGGGGGCGCTGCGCCGCCATTGGCGGCGCGGGCAGCGTTCTCGTTCGGAAACGGCGCCGGAAACTTGTCGGCGATACGTCCCGGCCGTTCGAACATCTCGCCGGCATCGTTCGGCCCATCCTTGACCTGGATTTCGGAAGCCAGCGCCGTGGCCTGAGCCACGGTGAAGCCCGGACCACCCGGATCGGCCAGATTGCGATAATGCACGAGGTTCATCGAATGGCACGCAGAGCAGACTTCCTTGTAGACCTTGTAGCCGCGCTGCAACTGGGCCTGATCGAATCTGCCAAGCGGGCCCGCGAACGACCAGTTGAGCGACGGCGGGGTCGGCGCATGGTCGGCCGCTTGAGCCCTGGAACCGCTATCCCATACCAATAGCCCCGCGACAGCGAACACCGCCGCTAGAGAGGCCACGACGCCTTTCTTCCCCAGCACATCATCCGCGATCGAATTGGGCACGGGACGCGGTTTCTCGATGCGGCTCAGGATCGGCAGCACGATCAGGAAATAGGCGAAATAGCACCCCGTCAGGATACGCCCGGCAATGACGTAGACACCCTCCGGCGGCTTCGCGCCGAGATAGCCGAGGCCGATACAGACACCGACAAAGATCCAGAAGAACTGCTTGGCAAGCGGGCGATAGCGCAGCGAGCGGGTCTTGGCGGAATCGAGCCAGGGCAGGAAGGCCAGCACCAGGATGGCGGCGAACATCGCCGCCACGCCCGCGAGCTTGTTCGGGATCGAGCGCAGGATCGCGTAGAACGGCAGGTAGTACCATTCCGGCACGATGTGCGCGGGCGTCACGCCCGGATTGGCGGGGATGTAGTTGTCGGGATCGCCGAGATAGTTCGGAATGTAGAAGATGAACCAGCAATAGAACAGGATGAAGCAGGACAGGCCGAACGCGTCCTTGACGGTCGCGTAAGGCGTGAACGGCACCGTATCCTTCGCCGTCTTGGGCTCGACGCCGGCCGGATTGTTCTGACCGGCGACATGAAGCGCCCAGACGTGCAGCACGACCACGCCCGCGATCACGAACGGCAGCAGGTAGTGCAGCGAGAAGAAGCGGTTCAGCGTCGGATTGCCGACCGAATAGCCGCCCCACAGCAGGGTCACGATGCTTTCGCCGAAATAGGGAATGGCGGAAAACAGGTTGGTGATGACGGTCGCGCCCCAGAAGCTCATCTGGCCCCACGGCAGCACGTAGCCCATGAAGCCGGTCGCCATCATCAGCAGGTAGATGATGACGCCGAGGATCCAGAGGACTTCGCGCGGTTCCTTATAGGAGCCGTAATACAGGCCGCGAAGCATGTGGATATAGACGGCGATGAAGAACATCGAGGCGCCGTTGGAATGGAGATAACGCAGCAGCCAGCCGTAATCGACGTCGCGGACGATGGCTTCCACCGAGTTGAAAGCGAGGTCGGCCTGGGGCGTGTAATGCATCGCCAGGATGACGCCGGTGATGATCTGCACCCCCAGCATGAACGAGAGGATGCCGCCGAACGTCCACCAGTAATTCAGGTTGCGCGGCGTCGGATAGGCGACGAAGGATGAATGGATGAGGCCGAAGATCGGCAATCGCCGCTCGATCCATTTGAGGACGGAATTTTGCGGCTGAAACGTGGATGGTCCGCTCATGATGCGATCCTGAGGAATGAAACGACGCGTTCGGTTCGGGTCTTTTCGGCCTTATCCGATCTTGATCTTGCTATCGGAAACGAAGGCGTAAGGCGGAATGGGAAGATTGAGCGGGGCCGGCCCCTGGCGGATGCGGCCCGAGGAATCGTATTGCGAACCATGGCACGGACAGAAAAATCCGTCGTAATTGCCTTCATGCGCGATCGGGATGCAGCCGAGATGGGTACAGATGCCGATCACGACGAGCCACTGGTCATGGCCTTCCTTGACGCGGGCCGAATCCGGCTGCGGATCGGGCAGGCTCGCGACGTCGACCGACTGGGCTTCCTTAATCTGCTTGGCGGTGCGGTGCATGATGTAGATCGGCTTACCGCGCCAGAACACCTTGATGTCCTGCCCGTCGGCGATCGGGGAGAGATCGACCTCGATAGGCGCCCCGGCGGCGACCGTGGAAGCATCCGGGTTCAATTGGGCCACCAGCGGCCACGCCGCGGCAGCCGCGCCTACGGCGGCGACGGCGCCGGTTGCTACGAAAAGGAAATCACGGCGGCTATGTCCTGCCGAAGACGATGTCGTCACGATTCCAACCCTTTCTTATATCCTCTGCCGGTTTTGTCGCTGTTGGTGTAACCACTCCAGGGATGCATCTTGCGAGCGGCCGTTCTATTGGCATCGTCGCAGAGTGAGCGCAAGTGCGTTATCGGTCTCATTCGTGCAGTGCAATAAATTTCTCGGGAGCCGTGAAACCATGCCGGAAGTCACGTCATGAAAGCCCCGAGGTGATGCGGATTGCGCTTTTTCAACCCGATATCCCCCAGAATACCGGGACAATTCTGCGCCTCTGCGCCTGTCTCGGGGTCGAGGCCCATATCATCGAGCCGGCCGGTTTTCCGGTCTCGGATCGCCATTTCCGCCGGGCAGGAATGGACTATCTCGACCAGGTTGCCATCGTGCGTCACGATTCCTGGCCGAAATTTCAGGAGTGGCGTACCGAAGACGGCGGGCGGCTGGTGCTGTTCACGACCAAAAGCGCCCTGCCCTATCTGGATCATCAGTATTTTGATACCGATATCCTGTTGTTCGGCCGAGAAAGCGCCGGGGTCCCGGACGCCGTCGCAGCAGCCGCGGACGCACGTCTGGTGATACCCGTAAAGCCGGGCTTACGCTCGCTGAACGTCGCCATTGCCACCGCCCTGGCGGTAGGCGAGGCTCTGCGGCAGACCAGACCGGTGTCGGAAAGAACCTCGTGAGTTACGCAGTTAAGGAGATTTTTCTGACCCTGCAGGGCGAAGGCGCCCATGCGGGCCGGGCTGCGGTATTCTGTCGTTTCGCGGGCTGCAACTTGTGGAGCGGCCGCGAGGAAGACCGTGCTTCAGCCACCTGCCGGTTCTGCGACACGAATTTCGTGGGCACGGACGGGACGCTGGGCGGGCGCTACGCCACCGCCGACGCGCTGGCCGCTACCGTCGAGGCGCAATGGGCCGGACCGGCCCCCCAACGCTATACGGTGTTGACGGGAGGGGAGCCGCTGTTGCAGGTGGACAAGGCATTGGTCGACGCGCTGCACGCCCGCGGATTCGAGATCGGCATCGAGACCAACGGCACTATCGCACCGCCCGACGGTATCGATTGGCTGTGCGTCAGCCCCAAGGCCGGCGCCGATTTGCGCGTCACCAGGGGGCAGGAACTCAAGCTGGTCTATCCGCAGGCGGACGCGCGGCCCGAGGACTTCGCGGACCTCGCCTTCGAGCGGTTTTCGTTGCAGCCCATGGACGGACCGGACGCGGCCGGCAACACCGCGCGCGCCATCGACTACTGCCTGCGGCATCCGCAATGGCGGCTCAGCCTGCAGACGCACAAAACGCTGGGAATAAGGTAGGAATGCCAGAGCGGCGCCATCAACATTGCGCAGACGCAGCGACTCCCTCCGTGCAGCGCATTACGCTGCCGACAGTGTGGCCGGCTGCCGATCCGGATCGTTATGAAGGGAGCGCTTGGAAGCGTCCCGGTTCTGCGAAGCGGCATCGAAGATACCGCATCACGCCCGGGGCAGGTTGTCAGGAGCCGGTTTGACGAATGTGGGAGTTGACGAAATCGTTCCGTTTCGAGGCTGCGCATGCGCTGCCTGGAACGACGTTGGGAAATGCGAGCATGGAAATCCACGGCCATTCCTTCCGCGCCGAGGTGAGCGTCCGCGGCACGCCCGAACCCGCCACCGGGATGGTGCTCGATCTCGGCCTGCTCGCACGCCGCATGGACGAGGTCCGGAGCAAGCTCGATCATCGGTTTCTCAACGACGTCGCGGGGTTAGGCCCGCCGACGCTGGAAAATCTGGCCCGCTTCATCTGGGACCATGTCCAGCACGCAGGACAAGTGACGCGCATCAGCGTGCATCGCGACAGTTGCGGCGAAAGCTGCACTTATTTCGGGCCTGCAAATTGACCCCCGCTACTGGGAGCCGCCGGGGTTTGCCTTCGGCAACCGCGAACAATATTGGATTGCTTCGTGGCTGTCAGACGACGCTCCGTGTCGTCCCGAGTTCCTCGCAATGACAGAGTCTGTTAAGGAATTTGCAATGGACGCTTCCCTGCCCGAGGGCCGCAAGACCCGTGCCCGATCCTGGTTCGAGCAGTTGCGCGACGACATCTGCGCGGCCTTCGAAAAGCTGGAGGACGACGCGCCGGCGCAGCTCTACCCCGGCGAGGCCGGCCGCTTCGTGCGCACGCCATGGGAACGCACCGACCACACCGGCCAACCCGGCGGTGGCGGTGTCATGTCGATGATGCACGGACGGCTGTTCGAGAAAGTCGGGGTGCATTGTTCGACCGTGTATGGCGAATTCGCGCCGGAGTTTCGCGCACAAATTCCGGGAGCCGAGGCAGATCCCAAATTCTGGGCCTCGGGCATCTCCCTGATCGCACATATGCGCAATCCGCATATCCCCGCTGTTCACATGAACACGCGCTTCGTGGTGACGACGAAGGCCTGGTTCGGCGGCGGCGGCGACCTGACACCCGTGCTTATGCGGCGGCGCACGCAGGAGGATGCCGACAGCGTCGCATTCCACGCGGCGATGAAGGCGGCATGCGATGCCCATGCCGTGGCCGACTATGACAAATATAAAACCTGGTGCGATGAGTATTTCTATCTGCCGCACCGCAAGGAAGCGCGCGGCATCGGCGGCATCTTCTACGACTGGCACGACAGCGGCGACTGGGATGCCGACCTCGCCTTCACGCAAGATGTCGGACGCGCGCTGCTCAAGGTCTACCCCGAACTCGTGCGCCGCAACTTCAACACGCCGTGGACCGCGGCCGACCGCGAGGAGCAGTTGATCCGGCGCGGACGATACGCCGAATTCAATCTGCTCTACGACCGCGGCACCATTTTCGGGCTGAAGACCGGCGGCAACGTCGAGTCGATCCTGTCATCGATGCCGCCCGAGGTGAAATGGCCTTGACCAGTTTTCGAACGAACTGGAATCGGTTCGCGTGAAGCGCGGCAAAACAAATTCATGAAGCCCCGCTTCTGATCTCGTCGGAGGCGGAAACGCTCTGGCTATCTCGCGACCGCGCTCACAGCCGGTGATCGCGCGTGAACCGCGCGACGGTCTGGTCCGCGATCGCCGAAAGCTCTGCGGAATCGAGCGGGAAATCCGCCGCCAGCCAGGCATCTTCCGCGATCGTCAGGACGTGGCCCAGCGCCGGCCCCGCCGCTATTCCGCGGGCGATGAAATCCTCCGCCTTCAAAGGAAACGCCGGCGGCTGCCAGCGCTGCGGCAAGGTTGCGACGTTTCGCCACGGCGCCGGATCGGCCCCGAGACCCGCCCGCGCCCAGGCCTGCATCAGCCTGTCGCGGAAGCGCGGCGCGCCGAGCCGATAGATTCGCCGCCGTGCGGTCGCTTCGTCCATGCTGCCAAGCCGCCACCAGCGATGACCCATCGAATCCAGCTGCTTCGCCTCCACATTGGAAAGCCGCAGCCGCTGCGCGACCCGCCGGGCATCTTCGGTGACCGACACCGCAAGCGCCGCGAGCCGGCGGACCGGATCCGGCGGAAGCCCCAGCGCACACTCGGCGGCGATCATCGCCGTGAGAGGCCCGCGATAGGAGACGCCGCCGAGGATAGCCAGCAGCAGGCCACCATCCTCCATCGCGATCAGCGCCTTCACGGCACCCTCCGCGACCAGCAGCTTCAGCATTTCCGCTCGCAGCCGTTCGGCCGACAACGTGACAAGTCCTGCGCGACCGCGAATGCAGGCGAGATAACCGGCCCGGTCGGGCTCGCCCGCGCCATAGGCGGCATGGATGCGGAAGAAACGCAGAATACGCAGGTAATCCTCGGCAACGCGCCGGTCCGGATCGCCGATGAAGCGCACCCGCCTCGCCGCGATGTCCTCGAGCCCGCCGACATGGTCGTGCACCATCCCATCGCTGTCGACCGACAGGCCGTTGACGGTGAAATCGCGGCGCTCGGCATCGCGCGTCCAGTCGCGGCCGAACGCGACCCTGGCCTTGCGGCCGAAGGTCTCGACGTCCTCCCGCAGCGTCGTGACCTCGAATGGCCGACCCTCGACGACCAGGGTAACGGTGCCATGCTCGATCCCGGTCGGAATGCTCTTGATGCGGGCAGCGGCGGCGCGGCGGATTACCTCTTCGGGCAGCGCCGTGGTCGCGAAGTCGATCTCACCGACCAGCAGCCCCATCAAGGCGTTGCGTACCGCTCCGCCGACGACGCGCCCCTCCTCGCCTTCTTCATTGAGCAGCGCAAGAACGCGCGCCGCTGGACCTGATTTCAGCCAGCCCGCTTCACGCAGCGAGCGGACCGTGGTCACCTCTCGGCTCCGGGTACGAGCCTGCCATTCTCCATATGCGCCGGAATGTAGGTCGAATCAGGCGGCGCGCCCGAGAAGTGCGCCAGCAGGATGAAACTGACGACGACCAGTACCAGCGCCGCAAGCGAGAGCCTCAGGACGATGTGCGCCGGCCACGACGCGGCGATCATGAAGTCCACACGGTTGGCAATCAGATACGCAGCATAGATTGCGAACGGAACCAGGAAGATTCCGATCTCCATAAGAACCGGACGTATCATTTGAGATAGACTCGCTCATACAGCACGCGCAGGATACCGGCGGTAGCGCCCCAGATATAACGCTCCTCGAACGACATCTCGTAGAACGAGCGCATTCTGCCGCGGGATAGCTTCCAGCCCTGCTTGTGATTGTCCGGGTTCATCAGAAACGACAACGGCACTTCGAACGCCTCCTCCACTTCGCCCGCATTGAGGCGAAGGTCAAATCCCGGCTTCACCTGCGCCACTGTGGGCAGGATTCGAAAGCCGACGCTCGTGCCGTAGAGGTCAAGATAGCCGATCGGTTCGACGAAGTCGCGGGGAAGGCCGACCTCTTCCCATGCCTCTCGCAGCGCGGCATCGACCGGAGAGGCATCGGCCGCGTCGATTTTGCCGCCGGGAAAC
Source organism: Nitrobacter sp. (assembly GCF_051535215.1). Lineage (NCBI taxonomy): Bacteria > Pseudomonadati > Pseudomonadota > Alphaproteobacteria > Hyphomicrobiales > Nitrobacteraceae > Nitrobacter > Nitrobacter sp. The sequence goes on from NZ_JBPPLY010000011.1 coordinate 11,058, forward strand.
GCGATTTCGTTGGCGTGATCGCTGAGATGGGCGGCGCGCCGCGTCAGCAACACGGTCGGCTCCTGCCGCGCCACCACCGGGATCAGCACCGCCGCAGCCCGCAGCGGCTCGTCGCGGGCGATCTCCTGGAGCATGAAATCGCGGCCCTGATCGCTGGTCGAGGGGGCGATACCGGCGTCGGTCAGCCCGGCGGGGATGTCGAAGCGCAGCCGCGCCCGCGCGCGGTCGAAAAAATCTCCGGAGCCGTCATCGGTCGCGGGGCCCGTCTCCTCCACCGGCACGTTCAACCTGCGTCCCTCACCTGCTCCGCATCCGCCATCGCAAAAAACTCTCCGCCCGATTCGATACCGAACATCATCCGGCCATCGATCATTCGTTGCTCGCCCATGTCAACAAGATCGTAATACAACGCCCGCGTCACCTTTGCCCAGAGGCCGGCCCGGACGTGCAGATAGGGCTTCAATCCGCCCTTCTCCGAGGGCGCGAAGCGCAACTGATGCCCGGAATCGCATGGCACCCAGTCGCCGACATTGGTGCGGAACCGGAGCAGGCCATGTTCGCCACCCTCCCTGGCCATCTCGACGGCGACAAAGGGCGCGTCGTCGACCCGGATGCCGACCTTTTCCACCGGCGTCACCAGAAAGTGTTTGTCATCCTCCCGCTTCAGGATCGTGGAGAACAGCCGCACCAGCGCCGGCCGGCCGATCGGCGTTTTCATGTAAAACCAAGTGCCGTCGCCGGCGATCCGCAGGTCCAGATCGCCGCAAAACGGCGGATTCCACAGATGCACCGGGGGCAGACCCCTGCCGGCTGGGCCCGCGGCATCACGCGCCGCCGTTGCCAACCCATCCAGCGTCCGGCTATCGGAGCGCCCTTGCTTCGCCATGGTTTACCCCGACCTTGGTCGCTCTGTTCTGGCACAAAGAGGGACGCAAGCCCACTCGTCTGGTGGTTTCAGAAATTCGTTTCATATGCCCGACGGTCAAGCGAGGTTCTGAACCCCAACCATACCAGAATCATAAGGTTGCCAGTGAAGTGGATTTGACCGTCGCCAAGCCGTATTCGCAGCGAACGCGGCCAACTTCTAAGATCCGGGCACGAACTGTGGCTCGGCCGGAACCGGCAGGATAACTCGCCACTTCGTGATCCGATGGCTCGAATATCCGGTATTGTGGCAAGAGTTTAATTCCAGAAAGACACGGCGCTCGCATATGTTTGACGGACATGACGACGCAAACGGCGCGGCCTAGCCGCAAGGAGTGACGGATGGCTGTGGAAGCTGACAAGGGCGTCGAGAAGCTGGAAGACGTGATCGTTCGCTCGGCCGAGCAGGTCGCGGAGCAGATCCGTGCGGCGCGCGACGCGATTTCCGCCGTGATCTTCGGTCAGGACCGGGTTGTCGAAAACACATTGGTAACCATCCTGTCGGGTGGCCACGCGCTTTTGATCGGGGTCCCCGGCCTTGCCAAGACCAAACTCGTGGAGACGCTCGGCGTCACGCTCGGGTTAGATGCCAAGCGGGTTCAGTTCACGCCGGACCTGATGCCCTCCGACATCCTCGGCGCCGAGGTGCTTGACGAGAGCGGCGCGGGGAAGCGCTCGTTCCGCTTCATCGCCGGACCCGTGTTCGCACAACTCCTCATGGCGGATGAAATCAACCGCGCCAGCCCGCGCACGCAGTCGGCGCTGTTGCAGGCGATGCAGGAGCAACACATCACCGTCGCCGGCGCGCGTCACGACCTGCCGAAACCCTTTCACGTGCTGGCGACGCAAAATCCGCTGGAGCAGGAAGGCACCTATCCGCTGCCGGAAGCGCAACTCGACCGTTTCCTGATGGAGATCGACGTCGACTACCCGGATCGCGACGCGGAACGGCGCATCCTGTTCGAAACAACAGGCGCCGAGGAAACCCTGGCGAAGGCCGCGATGAACGCCGATGTCGTCCTCGCCGCGCAGCGGCTGGTGCGGCGGCTGCCGGTCGGCGACAGCGTGGTCGAAGCGATCCTGTCGCTGGTGCGCTCGGCGCGCCCCGGACCTGAAAGCGGCGACGCCGGAAAACTGATCGCCTGGGGACCGGGCCCGCGCGCCAGCCAGTCGCTGATGCTCGCGGTGCGCGCCCGCGCGCTGCTCGACGGACGTCTGGCACCGTCGATCGACGACGTGCTCGACCTCGCCGAGCCGGTGTTGAAGCATCGCATGGCGCTGACGTTTTCGGCCCGCGCCGAGGGGCGCACCATTTCCGACGTGATCGGACAACTGAAAACGCGGATCGGTTGATGGTCGCAGCCGCCGAGCATGTCCGGCAGGAAATCGAAGCAGTCAGACGTGCCGACGGTGAAAGCCGCACGCTGGCCGCGTCGCTGCCGCGGCTCGTGCTGGAAGCCCGCCGCATCGCCGCCAACGTGATTCACGGCCTGCACGGCCGCCGTCGCGCCGGCTCTGGCGAAAACTTCTGGCAATATCGCCGTTTTGTCTCCGGCGAACCGTCGCAGAATGTCGACTGGCGCCGTTCCGCGCGTGACGATCATCTCTATGTCCGCGAGCACGAATGGGAGGCCGCGCACACCGTGTGGCTCTGGCCCGACCGCTCGACCTCGATGGCTTTTGCGTCGCGGCAGGCTCGCGACAGCAAGCTCGAACGCGCTTTGATCGTGACCTTTGCAGTTGCGGAACTGCTGGTTGCCGGCGGCGAGCGGGTCGGCATTCCCGGACTGATGAATCCGACCGCGAGCCGCAACGTCATCGACAGGATGGCGCAGGCAATACTGCACGACGACCTCGCGCGCGCCAGCCTGCCGCCATCATTCGTGCCGCCGGCGCGATCGGAGATCGTGGTGCTATCCGACTTCTGGTCGCCGATCGCAGATATCCAGACCATGCTTGCCGGGCTGTCGGCCTCCGGCGCCCATGGCACGCTGCTGCAGGTGGTCGATCCCGCCGAGGAGACGTTCCCCTATTCGGGCCGCGTCGAGTTCGTCGAACCCGAAGACGGGCGCGTCATCACCGCGGGACGCGCCGAACGATGGGCCCGCGACTACGTCGCGCGCGTCGCGCTGCATCGCGACCAGATCCGCGAGGAAACCGACGCGCTCGGCTGGCTGTTTTCGACCCACAGAACCGACCGCTCCGCCGCCGAATTGCTGTTGTTCCTTCATGCCGGCATGACCGCCAGCAGGAGCGACACGGCGGGCTCCGTCAAAGCGGGGCGCATGGCATGATGTCGGCGCTTCCGCTGTCGTTCCTTCAGCCGCTGATGCTGCTAGGCCTGCTCAGCCTGCCGCTGCTCTGGTGGCTGTTGCGGGTGATGCCGCCGCGACCGCGACGTGTCGATTTCCCGCCGACGCGGCTCTTGTTCGACATCGCCGCGAAGGAAGAGACACCCTCGCGCACGCCGTGGTGGCTGACGGCGTTGCGGCTTGCGGCGGCGGCGCTGGTAATCTTCGCGGCGGCCGGACCGGTGTGGAATCCCAAGGCCGGCGCGACACGCTCGAGCGCGCCCTTGACGATCCTGCTCGACGACGGCTGGAGCGCGGCATCGAGCTGGGAAACGCGGATCAGGGCGGCGGATGAACTGATCACCGAGGCCGACCGCGACCAGCGCGGCGTTGCCATCGTTCCCTTGTCAGAACCGACGCATGACATCACGCTGATGCCGGCCGGCACGGCGCGCGTGGCGTTGCGCCAGCTCGCCCCGAAACCCTTCGCCGTCGAGCGCGTCGAGACGCTGCCGGCGCTCGAACGCTTCCTGAAGGCAACCGGCGACAGCAACGTCGTCTGGCTGTCCGATGGAATCGACAGCGGACGCGGGGCGGAATTCGTCGACGGTCTTCGCAAGGCGATCGGCGACCGTTCCCTCACCATTGTCGAGGGCGGCGCGCCGCCGGCGCATGCGCTGGTCGCAGCGGAAAATGCCGCCGCCCGAATGACGGTGAAGGTCTTGCGCAGCGCCGTAAATGGTCCGCAAGCCGGCGTCGTCCGGGCGCTCGACCAGAAGGGCTCGCCGATCGGCGAGACGCGCTTCGCGTTTCCGCCGCAGGACCGCGAAATCGAAGCCGCGTTCGACCTGCCGCTGGAGTTGCGCAACGACATCGCCCGCCTCGAAATCGCCGGCGAACGATCCGCGGGCGCGGTGCAGTTGCTGGACAAGCGCTGGCGCCGCCGCGCCATCGGCGTGGTCAGCGGATCGAGCGCGGATACGGCGCAGCCGCTGCTCGCCTCGACGTTCTATCTGACGCGCGCGCTGGGGCCGTTCGCCGATGTCCGACTCGGCGACAAAGGGGCGCCGCAGCAGGTCGTCACCCAGTTCCTCGATCAGAAGCTGCCGATGATCGTCATGGCCGACGTCGGCGCATTGTCGCCGGAGCTGCGTCAGCGCATCGACGCCTGGCTCGATCGCGGCGGTGTGCTGGTGCGGTTCGCGGGGCCGCGCCTGGCGCAGGCCGACGACGATCTGGTGCCGGTGAAACTGCGTCACGGCGGCCGCAGCCTCGGCGGCAGCATGACGTGGGAAAAGCCGCAACATCTCGCCGCCTTCGCCGCGGACGGGCCGTTCGCGGGCCTCGCGGTACCGAACGACGTCACCGTCAGCCGGCAGGTGCTGGCCGAACCGGATGCGGCGCTGGCGGCGAAGAGTTGGGCGTCGCTCGTCGACGGCACGCCGCTCGTGACCGGCGAACGCCGCGGAAGGGGCTTGCTTGCCCTGTTCCACGTCAGCGCCGACATGCGCTGGTCCGATCTGCCGATGTCAGGCACCTTCGTCGAGATGCTGCGGCGGATCGTCGATGCTTCCGGCTACACGGCGAACACCGGCAAGACCGACACCGACACAAAGGCTGAAACAGTCGCGCCGCTGCGGACGCTCGACGGCTTCGGCGCTTTCACCCCGCCGCCAGCTACCGCCAAACCCCTGCCGGTCAACTACCGCGGCCGCGGCACCGTCGAACATCCCCCTGGGTTCTACGGACCGGTAGACGGCCCGATTGCGGTCAATACGCTGGCGGCCACCGACCGGATCGTGCCGCTGGACACCTCGACACTGAACGCGCGCCGGGCGAGTTTCACCAATGCCGAACCGCACGATCTCCGCGGCATCCTACTGTCGTCGGCGCTGGCACTCTTTCTGGTCGACGCCGTCATCGTGGCGCTGCTTGGCGGGGGGCTCGCTGCATTGCTGCGCCGCCGCGCAGCCCATGCCGCGCTGGCTCTCGCGCTTGCATTGCCGATCATCGCGATGGCGCCCTCACCTTCGCGCGCCGACAGCGCGAAGGACGAGTTCGCGATGAAGGCGACCTCGCAGACCCGGCTGGCCTATGTCGTGACCGGCAACGCCGACGTCGACAACATCGTCAAGGCCGGGATGAGCGGGCTTACTTTGTTTCTGGCGCAGCGCACGGCGCTGGAAGCCGGCGATCCGGTCGGCATCGACCCGGCGCGCGACGAACTGGCGTTCTTCCCGCTGATCTACTGGCCGGTGGTACCGGGCGCGCCGAAGCCGTCGCAAAGCGCCCTCAACAAGATCGACGCTTACATGAAGCAGGGCGGAACGGTTCTGTTCGATACCCGCGATGCGATCGATGCACTGCCGGGCGAGGGCGGTGAATCGCAAACGCCGGGAATGCAGGAACTGCGCACCATTCTTTCATCACTCGACATCCCTGAGCTCGAGCCGGTGCCGCACGAGCATGTGCTGGCGAAGACGTTCTATCTGCTGCACGACTTTCCCGGCCGCTTCACCACCGGCCAGACCTGGGTGGAAGCGCTGCCGCGCGACGAGGACGACGACGCTGCATCGCGGCCAGCGCGTGGCGGCGACGGCGTCTCGCCGATCATCATCACCTCGAACGATCTTGCGGGCGCATGGGCGATGCGTCCCGACGGCCAACCAATGCTGCCGCTCTCGCCAGGCGAACCGCGGCAACGCGAATTCGCCTTCCGCGCGGGCGTGAACATCGTGATGTACACGCTGACCGGCAACTACAAGGCCGACCAGGTCCATGCGCCGGCGCTGATCGAACGGCTGGGGCAGTGACGATGAACTCGCCAACATGTTCAGTTGTCATGGCCGGGCAAAAGCGCGAAGCGCGTCTTCGCGCAGATGTCCCGGCCATCCACGCCTTGGCACTCGTCGAGAAAGACGTGGATATCCGGCACAAGGCCGAGCATGACGCAGTGCGTGGAACACCATCCGCATGACCTACGGCGTCGCCTTCACCCCGCTGGTTCCCGTGATCGTGCTGTGGGCCGCGCTCGCCGCGATCATCGTGATCGCGGTGCTTCTCGTGATCGCGCGCGCGCGGGGCGCGGCGGTACGCGTGGCGGCGCTGGCGCTGATCCTGCTCGCGCTCGCCAATCCGTCCTTCACCCGCGAGGAGCGCGAACCGCTGTCTTCAGTGGCTGCCGTCATCGTCGACAAGAGCCCGAGCCAGGATTTCGGCGACCGCACCGACCAGACTGCGAAGGCGCGCGAGGCGCTGGTCCACCGCCTCAAGCAGATCAAGGGACTCGAGGTCCGGGTCGTCGATGCGGGCCAGGCGGACGGCGAGACCGACGGCACCAAGCTGTTCTCGGCGTTGTCCTCCACGCTATCGGACGTGCCGACCGACCGCGTCGCCAGCGCGTTCCTGATCACCGACGGACGCGTTCACGATATTCCGGACAACGTCGCCGCGCTGGGATTCAAGGCGCCGGTCCACGCCCTGATCACCGGACACAAGGATGAACGCGATCGCCGTGTCGCGATCGTGGCGGCGCCGCGTTTCGGCATCGTCGGCCAGAGCCAGACCATCACCTACCAGCTCGACGATCAGGGCGTCAGCGGCGAGCGCGCGAAAGTGGTCGTGCGCCGCGACGGCGAGGTCATCAGCGAGCGCACCGTTCTGAGCGGGCAGACCGTCAATGTCGATGTCGCCATCAAACACGCCGGACAGAACATCGTCGAGATCGAGGCCTCGCCGCTTGAGAACGAACTCACGCCGATCAATAACCGCGCCGTGGTGCCGATCGACGGCGTCCGCGACAAGCTGCGCGTGCTGCTGGTGTCGGGCGAGCCGCATTCCGGCGAGCGCACCTGGCGCAACCTGCTCAAATCGGACCCCAGCGTCGATCTGGTCCACTTCACGATCCTGCGTCCACCCGAAAAGCAGGACGGCACGCCTATCAACGAGCTGTCGCTGATCGCATTTCCGACGCGCGAACTGTTCCAGCAGAAGATCAATGAATTCCAGTTGATCATCTTCGACCGCTATGCGCGCCAGGGCGTGCTGCCGACCGCCTATTTCGACAACATCGCGCGTTACGTGCGCGCGGGCGGCGCTGTGCTGGTCTCGGCCGGTCCCGATTACGCCTCGAACACCAGCATCTGGCGGACCCCGCTCGATACGGTGCTGCCCGCCGAGCCCGTCGGCGTCACCGAAAAGCCGTTCCACGCACGGCTGAGCGATGCCGGAAAGCGCCATCCGGTCACCCGCGCCCTCGAAGGATCCGCGAACGATCCGCCGCACTGGAGCCGGTTTTTCCGCGAGGTCGATACCCGCAACGTTTCGGTGCCGCCGGTGATGACCGGCGCGGACGGCAAGCCGCTATTGTTGCTGTCGCGCTATGACGAAGGACGCGTCGCGCTGCTGTTGTCGGATCACATCTGGCTATGGGCGCGCGGTTATGAGGGCGGCGGTCCATATCTTGACCTGCTGCGGCGGACTGCGCACTGGCTGATGAAGCAGCCCGAACTCGACGAGGAGGCGCTGCGGCTCGAAGTCCATGGCAAGGACCTCGTCGTTCAGCGCCAGACCATGGCCGACAGCGTCACGCCGGTCATCGTGACGTCGCCGTCCGGCAAGAAACGCGAACTGACGCTGAGCGCCGGCGAGCCTGGCCTGTGGAAGGCAACATTGACGGCGGACGAACTCGGATTGTGGCAGGCGACCGACGGGACGCTGAACGCGCTGGTCAATGTCGGCCCGGTCAATCCGAAGGAATTCTCCGAGGTGACCTCGACCGTCGACGAACTCAAGCCGCTGGCGCAGGCCAGCGGCGGCGATGTCCGGCGGATTGCGGAGGGTTCGGGCGTCGACATTCCGCGCATCGTTCCGGTACATGCCTCAAGCGTGTTTCGCGGCGACGGCTGGATGGGCGTGCGGATGCGCGACGCCAGCGTGGTGCGCGGCGTCGGCGTGCTGCCAGTGTTCGCCGGACTGATCGGCCTGTTGATGCTGCTCGGCGCCTTCGCCGCGACCTGGCTGCGCGAGGGGCGCTGATCCCCGGCGCAACCGGCTTGATGTGACGCGACCCACGAAACCGGTCCGCTCGCCCGAAATGCCCCACGACCGTGACCGCGATCCCACACTTCCCGGTCAATGATGTCGCCCGGCCCCGGCACCGCAAACTCCGGTTGACATCCGCGCCCCGATGAGGCGATGTTATATTATAACATCTTGGGCGCACCGAGGACGAACTCCGCGGCGGGGGCTTGTAACTGCATGAAGTGGTTCCGGTCGAACATCAAACATGGATCGCGGCTCGCGCTGCTCGCGCTTGCGATCCAGTTGGTGCTGTCGTTCGGACATCATCACGGCACTGCCGCGCTCGCGTCACCGGCGCTCGCGTCACCGGCGGTCGCTATGCAGCCGAGCGGCGCATCCACGCCTCTTGCGACCAAAGCCGCCGTCGCGAATCCCGCCAGGGCATCAGCATCGGCCGAGAGTCCGGCCGGCCCGGCGTCAGGTCACCATCAGGACAGCGACACCTGCGCGATTTGCGCCGTCATGGCGCTCGCCGGCACGGTGCTGTTCACCGAGCCTCCGGTTTTGCTGCTGCCGGAGACCTATCATTTTCTCTATCTGACCACCGACGCCGAGTTCAACCACATCAAGCCGCGGCACGTTGTTTCACAGCCGCGCGCGCCTCCCGCCTCCTGACGTCGACCGCTCGGCGACGCCCGCGCGTTGGCGCAGCCGTTGCCGATGAGTTTCGCCATCGATTTCGACGGCCGCCGGCCCGCTACGGGTCGATATCGGCCACGTCAGGACCAATCAAATGTCAGTTTCTTCCCATCGCTTGCTGGCGATCGCGCGCCTCGGCGCAGCGACGCTTCCAGCTCTTGCCATGACGATCCCCGATCAAGCCTCGGCCCAGACCACTCTGCCCGGCATCGTGGTCAACGCCCCCAGTCCCATCGTGCACCGCGCGCGCCCTTCCCGAACGAAGCCCACGCACACGGTCCGTCGCGGCAGGACAACACCTCCATCCACCGCGCGACAAACCGAGGAAGCTGCGGCTGCTCCGCCGGCCTCGCCTCCCGCTGATCTGCCGGGCACGTTGCCTATCGTGACCGATCAGTTCGCCACCGTGACCGTGGTCCCCAATGACGAGATCCGGCGCAGCGGGGCCGCAACGCTGGGCGATCTGCTCAACAACAAACCCGGCATCACCGGCTCCTCGTTCGCGCCCGGGGCATCGAGTCGGCCCATCATTCGCGGGCTCGACGTCAATCGCGTCGGCATCGTGGAAAACGGCATCGGAAGCAACGGCGCGTCCGATCTCGGCGAGGACCATTTCGTGCCGATCGATCCGCTTTCGACCAATCAGGTCGAGGTGATCCGCGGCCCCGCCACGCTGCGCTACGGCTCGACGGCGATCGGCGGCGTCGTCAGCGCCAGCAACAACCGCATTCCCGAAACCACGCCGTGCGCGCCGCCGCTGACGACGCAAACCTATGGCTACGACGTCAAGGCGCCGCAATTGCCGCCCTCCTCCGGCTGCGTGAGCGTCGAGACGCGAGGGGCGGTCTCGAGCGTGGACCAGGGTCGCGAAGGCGGGGTTCTGCTCGATGCGGGCGGCAACAACGTCGCGATTCACGCCGATGCCTTCGCGCGGCGGACCGATGACTATGCGATCCCCGGCGGCGTGCAGAAGAACTCCTCGACCGACTCGAACGGAGGCTCGGTCGGCGGCTCTTACCTATTCGACGGCGGGTTCATCGGAGCCGCGATCACGCAGAACAACAGCCTGTACCATATTCCGGGCCACGAGGGCGAAGAGGTCGGCACCCGGATCGATGCGCATCAGACCAAGTTCACCGCAAAAGGCGAATACCGGCCCGATGCAGCGGCGGTCGATGCCATCCGCTTCTGGGTCGGCGCGACCGACTACAGGCACAACGAACTTGGGCTTGCCGATGCGGCCGATCCGGCCAGCGACGGCGTACGCCAGACCTTCACCAACAAGGAGCAGGAAGGCCGGATGGAAGTGCAACTCGCTCCGTTCGACCTGCGCTTCGCCGCCCTGACGACCGCGATCGGCGTGCAGGCGTCACATCAGGAACTGACCGCGCCGAGCCCGGACGATCCATTAGGCCCGCTCAACGGCCTGTGGGATCCAAACAGCAACGCAAAGCTTGCTGGCTACGTTTTCAACGAGTTCAAGTTCAGCGAGACAACCAAGGCCCAGGTCGCCGGCCGGATCGAACACGTGAACCTCAGCGGCTCGACTCCCAGCGTCATTCCCGAACTGTTCGATCTCACCACCGATCCCGGCGCGATCGGCGCCGCAATGCCCCGCGCGCTGAACTTCACGCCGGCGAGCGCCAGCGTCGGCCTGATCCAGGATCTGCCCTGGAATCTCGTGGCCAGCCTGACCGGGCAATACGTCCAGCGCGCGCCGAAGCCGGCCGAACTGTTCTCGCGCGGCGCGCATGATGCGACGGAAACCTTCGACATCGGCAATCCGAACCTCGGCATCGAGACCGCGAAGTCGATCGAGGCGGGATTGCGCCGCGCGGCCGGACCGCTGCGCTTTGAACTGACCGGCTACTACACGCGGTTCAACGGCTTCATCTACCGGCGCCTGACCGGCAACACCTGCGAGGAGACGACTTGCGCGGCCGGGCCGGGTCTGGAACTGAACCAGGCCGTCTATTCCCAGACCGACGCCGTTTTCCGCGGCGGCGAATTCCAGTTTCAATACGATGTCCTGCCGGCGTGGGCCGGCCTGTTCGGCATCGAGGGGCAGTACGACATTGTTCGCGCGACCTTCACGGACGGCTCCAACGTGCCGCGAATTCCGCCGCAGCGTCTCGGCGGAGGCGTCTATTATCACGACGCCAACTGGCTGGCTCGCATCAACCTGCTCCACGCCTTCGCGCAAAATGACGTCAGCGGCGTGGAGACGCCGACCCCCGGCTACAATCGGCTCCGCGCCGAGGTCAGCTATACGACCACTCTCTCAAAGAACGATTGGTGGGGAGCGCAGAAGGTGACCGTCGGTCTCGTCGGCGACAATCTGCTGAACGAGCAGATCCGCAATGCCGTCGCCTACAACAAGGACGAGGTATTGCTGCCCGGGCTGAACGTGCGGCTGTTCGCGAACGTGAAGTATTGAGTTGTCCTGTCCTGTCATGGCCGGATTTATTCCGGCCATCCACGTCTTTTTCGTTTCGACTGAAGTTGGCTAAAGACGTGGATGCCCGTGACACGCAGGGGCATGACGACAGCAACAAACAGCAGACGCGGCAAAGGGTATCACCTCAACTTGCCGCCGGCGTCTCCCGCGCGAACGTCCAGTCCGGCCGGACCATGCCGGACACGCCCTCGAACGCACCGGGGACGAGTTCGCACACCAACAGTCGCGCCCGATCGACCGGGCCCGGCATATCGACCTGCCCTTTCGGAATCACCTTGAAGCCGGCGCGGCCGTAATAGGGCTCGTCGCCGACCAGAACCACGAGACGATGTCCTTTTGTTTTCGCCTCGCCGAGCGCGCGATCGAGCAGCGCGCGGCCGATCCCGCGGCCGCGGAACGGCGGCTCGACTGTCAACGGGCCGAGCAGCAGCGCCGGCGTGTCGCCGATGCAGACCGGCAACAGCCTGACCGAGCCCACCATCAACGTACCGATGCGGGCGGTAAAGGACAACTCAAGCAAATGATCGACATGCTCGCGCAGCCGGTACGCGCTGAGCACGAAGCGGCCCGGACCGAACGTGCGTTCGTGCAGACGCTCGATGGCCTGTGCGTCGTTGGCGGTCTCGGTCAGGATGGTCAGGGACAGATCAGACATGGAAGGGGCGGGATAGCACCTGCCACGGGCGCGGTCCATCGCCTGCCGCCGTCAAGGTGACCGACCGGGATCAGCGCCGCCAGGTTGGCGGCGGCGGCACATGAGCGAGCACTTCCGCGATCCGCAACCGCGTGCCCGCCGTGGTCTCCGCCGGCAGGGCATTGGCGGCGAAAAAGCCGCACTCGACGATCTCATGGTTGGGCTCCGGTTTGCGATCCTGCCGGAAGTCCCTGACGATATAGACCGCGACATGGTCGCGCCGCGAAACATGGCTGTTGAGGAAAATGCCGTGCAACTCGGGTTCACTGGATATCTCGATTCGTCCCTCCTCCATCAATTCACGCCGCAGCGCCGTGAGGAGCGCCTCGCCGACTTCGACGCCGCCGCCAGGCAGATGCCAACCCGCCACATAGCTGTGCCGGACCAGAAACACCCTGTCGTCGCCGTCGAGCACCACGCCGCGCACACCCAGCGTCATGCCGCGGGCAAACCGCCAATACAGGTGAAATAATCGCCGCAGCACCGGCTCTAAACCGCGACGCACCCCTCCGACAGTCATGACGCGCGCACCTCCGCGGCTGCGATTCGCCGCAATTCGTATCCCATGATCCTTGCATCAAAGCGGTCCTCTTGCCAAAACCTTGGAACATTCCGGGGCACGAGGCAGCAGTGAAGCAGTTTGCGGATTTGACGGAACGCGAGATTTTGGCGCTCGCCATCTCCAACGAGGAAGAGGACAGCCGCATCTATCACGGATTTGCCGAAGGGCTGGCCGAGCCGTTTCCGGCCTCCGCCGCGGTTCTCTCCGGCATGGCGGAGGAAGAGGTTCGCCATCGCGGCAGACTGTTCGACCTCTACCGCGAAAAATTCGGTGACTACCTGCCGCTGATCCGCCGCCATGACGTCAAGGGCTTCATCAAGCGCAAACCGCTGTGGCTGACGCGGCCGCTCGGCCTCGAGGATGTCCGCAAATACGTCCTGGGCATGGAGAAGGAGGCGGCTCGGTTCTATCGCAAGGCTGCGGAAACCACACGCGATGCATCGATCCGCGAATTGCTGATCGGCCTCGCCGAAGAGGAGGACAGGCACGATTCGCTGGCCGAGCAGCTCACCGCGAAACACCTGACAGATAAGGTCAAAGCCGGCGAATCCGACAGCGAGCGCCGCGCGTTCATCTTGCAATATGTGCAGCCGGGCCTTGTCGGGCTCATGGACGGCTCGGTCTCGACGCTGGCGCCGCTGTTCGCAGCCGCCTTCGCGACCCACAAACCGTTCGAGACCTTTCTGGTGGGTCTTGCGGCTTCCGTCGGGGCCGGCATCTCCATGGGCTTCGCCGAAGCGCTGTCGGACGACGGCACGCTAAGCGGCCGCGGCTCGCCGTGGATTCGCGGCGGCGTATGCGGGCTGATGACGGCGGTCGGGGGCCTCGGCCATACCCTGCCCTATCTGATCCCGGATTTCTACGTGGCCACCGTGCTGGCGGTCGCCGTCGTGGTCGTCGAACTCGGCGTCATCTCCTGGGTGCGCCACCGCTTCATGGATACGCCGTGGCTGCAGGCGACGTTCCAGATCGCGGTCGGCGGCGCGCTGGTGTTTCTCGCCGGAATCCTGATCGGCAGCGCATAGTGTGTGGTTCAGAAGTTCGCTTCAGTGCTCAATCAAGTCCGTCAAGCGAACTTCTGAACCTAAACCACACTAGAATCATAAAGTTGCTAGTGTCCCTTTGATTCCGAAGTTCGTATCAGAGGTTGCTGCAAGGGTATACGAACTTCGGAATCGGGACACTGGCGCATGATCCGGAGAAGTGGAAACCGGTTTTCCGGAAAGATCATGCGATAAAAAATCCATAACGTCTGCGCTTCCGATGATGGCATCACCATAATGACCGCATTCACGCTCGCACACCTCTCCGATCCGCATCTGGCGCCGCTGCCTCGGCCCCGACTGCATGAACTCGCTGGCAAGCGCATGCTCGGCTATGTGAACTGGAAACGCTACCGCTACAAGATTCATCGGCGCGACATCGCCGACGCACTGGTCGCGGATATCAAGATGCGATCGCCGGACCATATCGCGATTACCGGCGACCTCATCAATCTCGCGCTGCCGGACGAATTCACTCAGGCGCGCGCATGGCTCGAGAGCGTCGGCACGCCCGCCGACGTCACCCTCGTTCCGGGCAATCACGACGCCTATGTTCGCGTGACGAGCAAACAGACCTCCCAATGGGCCGAATATATGCACGGCGACAGTGCCCGCGCAGGCGCGCCGCTTTCGTTTCCGTTCCTGCGCCGCAGGGGGCCGCTGACGCTGATCGGCGTGTCATCGGCGGTGCCGACCGCCCCGTTCATGGCCACCGGCCGGCTGGGGCCCAACCAGCTCGATATGCTGGAGCAGGGTTTTTCACAGATCGCGGACGATCCGAACTTTCGCGTTCTGCTGATCCATCATCCACTCTCTTCAAAAGCGTCGTACAAGCGGCTGACCGATGCGGACGCGCTGCTCGCGCTCATCAAGCGACACCGCGTCGATCTGATCCTGCACGGACACGATCACATTCATTCCACCATGTGGTTTGAAGGGCCCAACGGCCGCGTGCCGGCCATCGGCGTGCCGTCGGCGTCCGCAACGGCCTACCTGCAGTATCCGGCCGCCGCCTACAATCTGTTTTCGATCACGCGCGAAGACGATGCCTGGCGCTGCGAGCAGCGGGTGCGCGGCTTTGCCGACGGTGGGGCGGCCGAGCGGGCAGAGGTCACCGAACTGCAGCGGATTCAGTTGATCTAGTGTGGTTTCCATCAGACGGAATCGCCCAGATGCGGAGCGATTCCCCGCCCCTCTTCCCCTCGAGCTGAGGGGAATCGGACTTCACGACCACTTGTGGAAAATGAAGAACGCGCCGAGCGCCACGAACGCAAAGCCGAGAGCATGATTCCAGCCCAGCGGCTGCTTCAGATACATCACCGAGAAGCCGGCGAACACAATCAGGGTAATCACTTCCTGAATGGTCTTCAGTTGGGCCGCCGAATAGACCGCGCTGCCCCAGCGATTGGCCGGCACTGCGAGGCAGTATTCGAAGAAAGCTATGCCCCAACTGATCATGATGACCAGGGGAAGCGGACTCTCCTTGAATTTCAGATGTCCGTACCAGGCGAAGGTCATGAAAACGTTCGAACAGAACAGCATCAGGATCGGCAGGAGCCACGACGGGATCGTGAAGGGCATGGTTTCGGCTTTCGGAAATGGCCGGAGGGAGACGGCAATTGCTCGCAGTTTTGCCCGCTGTCAGGCGAAGTCAGCCAGAGCGGGGCGAAATGTTATAATCGATCACAGTCATCATTTTTGATCGATGCAATCCAAAAAACATCAGGGTCTACAGTTTCCGGCGAGAACAGATCGCATTCAACGCTCTCTCCGTTTGTTTTTACACAATTCCCGGAAGTAGAATTTTACTGAGCCTTCCGCTGGCGATGCTCTTGCATAAAGTAAGCGCCAACGCCGGCTGCCCCTGCCAAGCCTAACCTTCGGTCCGGAAATAAGGCTCGACCGCGCCGGTGAGCTTGATGGTCAGCGGATTGCCATGGCGATCCCTGGCATTGCCGGCAGCGACACGTATCCAGCCCTCGCTGACGCAATACTCCTCGACGTTGGTCTTCTCGATGCCCTTGAATCGGATGCCGATATCGCGCGAAAGAATCGCTGCGTCGTAATAGGGACTGCGCGGGTCGGTCGACAAGCGATCAGGCAGTTGGTCGTTCGCGGTCTGGTCAGTCAAAGCAGGGCCTCAATTTCGTTGATCAGCGCTTTTGGCTTTGTCGTCGGTGCGTGCCGGGCGACGACGTTGCCGCTTCGATCTACCAGAAATTTGGTGAAATTCCACTTGATCGATGCACCGAGCAGGCCGGACTTCTGGCGCTTCAGGTACTTATAAAGGGGGTGCGCATGATCGCCATTGACCTCGATCTTCTCGAACATCGGAAACGTCACATCATATTTGGTGGAGCAGAATTGCTGGATATCCGCAGGTGATCCCGGCTCCTGCTTGCCGAACTGATTGCAGGGAAAGCCGAGCACCGAAAAGCCGCGTGGCTTCATGGCTCGATAGACTTCCTCGAGGTCCTTGTATTGCGGGGTAAATCCGCAGGCGCTGGCGGTATTCACGATCAGAAGGACCTGGCCCTCGAACCGATTCAACGCGCAGGGCTCGCCAGCCAGCGTATTCGCGGAAAAATCAAACACACCGGACATGATGACCTTTCGACCAGACGGCGACGACGGGACCGGCCATTTTTGAAATCAATGCCGCGTCGAGGACCGGTCGACCGAATCCAGGATGGCTTCGGTAAACGGAAATTCGAGCACGATCTCGCCAGAGGCGTCGGTGACTTCCAGCACGGCGTTGAGAATGGTGCGCTGTTCACCGTCAGTTTTGAGAATTTCCTTGATCGTCGTGCGCGCGGCACGCCAGGCATGGTCGGGATCGCGCAGTTCCTCACCCTCCGGATCGAGAATCAAGTCGCTGCCGATACGGGTGTTGAAAAAATATCGGGGCATGAACGAACCTCAAAGGCGTTGGGGGAAACCTGTCAACGGCTGTTCTCACACGTTTTCTTTATCGGAGAGCGGAATGGGACGACAAGTCCCGTCGATCCCGCGATCTCGTCGCCGAGGCTGCGCCCGCCTTGTGAACTCCTCACGAAGTCAACGGAAACCAAAGCAGCCGGAGCTTTCCGGGTTCAACGATATCTATTTGCCATGAATCTATTTGCAATGACTCGGATTTTGCCATGAATTTGGATTTGTCATGAATTCGGATTTGCCATGACTCGCCGAGCCGGTCCAGCAATTTCCGGGCGGGATCAATATCCCACGAAAAACGTTATTAGAGTGGCAAGCTCCCCTTGATGAGGCCATTTTTTCCCGGCCAAGTTGCCGAGCCTCGCCGACGGTCCGGAAAACGTTTCTCACGGTGCGCGCGTCAGAACACAGAAGAACATCATGAACCCTGTCATAGAACTCCAGAATCACGGCCAGGCGATCTGGCTCGACTTCCTTGCGCGCGGCTTCATCGCCAAGGGCGATTTGAAACACCTCGTCGACAACGACGGGGTGCGCGGGGTCACTTCCAATCCCTCGATCTTCGAGAAGGCCATCGGCAGTTCCGGCGAGTATGACAACGCGATAGCTCGGATTCTCGACAAAGGCGATCGATCGGTCGCCGGCATCTATGAGCAACTCGCGGTTCAGGACATCCAGCACGCCGCCGACGTGCTGCGGCCGGTGTACGACCGACTCGACGGCGCCGACGGCTTCGTCAGCCTCGAGGTCTCGCCCTATCTCGCCAACGACACCAAGGCGACGATCGCCGAGGCCGAGAGGCTCTGGAAATCCGTCAACCGCAAGAACCTGATGATCAAGGTGCCGGCGACGCCGGAGGGCCTGCCGGCCATCCGCCACCTGATTTCCGAGGGCATCAGCATCAATATCACGCTGCTGTTTTCGCAGAAGGTTTACGTCGAGGTCGCCGAAGCCTTTTTGTCCGGGCTTGAGGAATATGTGCGAAATGGCGGCGACCCTTCGCACGTCGCCAGCGTCGCCAGTTTCTTCGTCAGTCGCATCGATACCGCCGTCGACAAGCAACTTGACGAGAAAATCGTCCAGGCCAACGATCCCGCAGAAAAGCAGCGTCTCGCATCGCTCAAGGGCAAGATCGCCATTGCCAACGCCAAGCTCGCCTATCAGGACTACAAGCGCCTGTTTGCGGGCGATTCCTGGCAGGCGCTGGAAGCCAGGGGCGCTCGACCGCAGCGGCTGCTATGGGCTTCGACCGGCACAAAGAACAAGGACTACAGCGATGTTCTTTATGTGGAGGAATTGATCGGCAGGGACACGGTCAACACCGTCCCGCTGGCAACTCTCGAAGCCTTCCGCGATCACGGCAGATCGCGCGACAGCCTTGAGGAAAATCTCGACGAGGCGCGGCAGGCCCTCGCAGCGCTGGCAGGCGCGGGAATCTCGCTCGATGCGATCACCCGGCATCTGGTGACGGAAGGCGTTCAGTTGTTCGACGATGCCGCCGACAAGCTGCTCGGCGCGGTCGCCCGCAAGCGCGCGAAAATCCTCGGCTCCACCATCGGCCAGCAGACGCTGTCCCTTGGTTCGGCCATGGCGAAATCCGTCGAACAACAGGCGGAAGACTGGCGGGCTGCCGGCACGCTCCGCAAACTTTGGCAACATGACAAATCGGTGTGGACCGGTACGGACGAAAGCGAATGGCTGGGCTGGCTTGCGAGCCCGGCCGCCGAATTCGATCGAGCGGCCGACTATGAAGACTACGCACAGCGGGTGAAGAAGCAGAAATTCACCGATGCGGTCGTCCTCGGCATGGGCGGATCGAGTCTCGGCCCGGAGGTGCTGGCGACGACCTTTGCGAGAGCGGAGGGTTTTCCAAAGCTGCACGTGCTGGATTCCACTGATCCCGCCCAGATCCGCGCGCTGGAAGCCTCAATCGACGTCGCACGAACCGTCTTTATCGTATCCAGCAAGTCCGGCGGCACCACCGAGCCCAATGCGCTGAAAGACTATTTTCACGCGCGGGTGGCGAAGGCGATCGGCGCAGACAAGGCAGGCCATCGCTTCATCGCGGTCACCGATCCCGGCTCGTCGCTCGACAGGGAAGCAGCAAGGCTCGGCTACGCGCGCACGTTCCATGGCGATCCTGCGATCGGCGGTCGGTATTCGGTGCTGTCGCCCTTCGGGCTGGTCCCTGCCGCGACGGCGGGAATCGACGTGACAGAATTGCTCAGGAACGCCCTCGCCATGGTGCGGTCCTGCGGTGCCGAAGTGCCTCCGCACGATAATCCCGGCGCTCAGCTTGGCCTTGCCATGGGTCTCGCCGGGCGCGAAGGCCGCGACAAAGTCACGATCCTGTCGTCCCCGAAAATCGCGGATTTCGGCGCGTGGGCCGAGCAACTGATCGCCGAATCGACCGGCAAGGAGGGCAAGGGCCTGATCCCGATCGATGGCGAGCCGCTCGGCGATGCAAGTCTTTACGGCGACGACCGCTTCTTCATCGATATCCGCACCGCGGACGAAGAGGATGTCGCTCACGAGGAAAAATTGCAGGCGCTCGAGGCGGCCGGACATCCGGTGGTCCGGATCGTGATGGATTCGATCGATCAACTCGGCCAGGAGTTTTTCAGGTTCGAGATGGCAACTGCCGTTGCCGGCGCCATTCTCGGTATCAATCCATTCGATCAGCCCGATGTTGAATCCGCCAAGGTCAGGACTCGCGAACTGACGACGGCATTCGAGAAAACCGGCAGGCTGCCGCACGAGGAGCCGGCGGTTTCCGCCGCGGGATTCGATCTTTACACAGACGCTGAAAATGCGCGCGCCTTGCGCGAAAAAGGCGCAAACAGCGATCTGTCCTCCTGGCTGAAGGCGCACTTCGCGCGCGCGGAGCCCGGCGATTACGTCGCGCTGCTGGCCTATCTTGCGCGTGACGACGAACACATCGGCGATCTGCAGCGGATGCGCCTCGCTATCCGCGACCGGAAAAAAGTCGCCACCTGCGCCGAATTCGGCCCGCGCTTCCTCCATTCGACCGGACAGGCCTACAAGGGCGGTCCCGACAGCGGGGTCTTTCTTCAGATCACCGCAGAGGACGGAAGGGATCTGAAAATTCCTGGCCGGAAAATGAGCTTCGGCACCATCAAGGCTGCGCAGGCGCGCGGCGATTTCGACGTGCTCACCGGTCGCGGACGTCGCGCGCTCCGCGTGCACCTCAAGGGCGATCTCCGATCCGGCCTGTCGCGACTCGGCGAGGCCGTCACGGGGGCGCTGAGTTGATCGACATCCGCGGACGCTCATGCAGGCGCTAGGCGCAGCATGCTCACGCAAATGCGATAACGCGCCGGGAACCAAATGATCCGCCGGCGCGTATGCACGATACTTTGGTCCGGCCCGATCGTCACTTCGTTCGAACGTCCCGCCCCTGTCCAATCTTTCTGAGAATCTCCCGAGGCGGTGTTGCACTACACCCTGAAACGCAAGCATCATAACCCTTCAGATAGCGCGTGGAATGTCCGCACCGCTTGCCGGCGCGCGGACGGAGGACCGGACCAATGCAGATAGGCATGATCGGCCTGGGCCGAATGGGGGCAAACATCGTCCGCCGGCTGATGAAAAAGGGAGGTCATCAGGCCGTCGTTTACGACAAGAATGATAAGACCGTCGCCACAGTCGCCGACGAAGGAGCAACGGGCGCGAAAGATCTTGAAGACTTTGTTCACCGGCTAGTAAGGCCCCGCGCCATCTGGATCATGCTGCCCGCCGGCGCGATCACTGAGACAACCATCGACACTCTCGCCGGGTTGCTCGACCGCGATGACGTCGTCATCGATGGCGGCAATACCTTCTGGCAGGACGATATTCGGCGGGCGAGAACGCTGCGCGAGAAAGGCATCCATTACGTCGATGTCGGCACCAGCGGCGGCGTCTGGGGCTTTGAGCGCGGCTACTGCATGATGATCGGTGGCGATAAGGCCGTCGTCGACCGGCTCGATCCGATTTTTGCCGCGATGGCGCCAGGCTGCGGCGACATTCCGAGAACGCCGAGCCGGGAGGGCCGCGATCCGCGCGTCGAACAGGGATATCTTCACGCCGGACCCGTCGGCGCCGGCCATTTCGTCAAGATGGTACATAACGGGATCGAATACGGCCTGATGCAGGCCTATGCCGAAGGCTTCGACATTCTCAAGAATGCGGACAGCGAGGCGTTGCCCGTGGATCATCGCTTCAAGCTCGATCTCGCCGACATCGCCGAGGTCTGGCGCCGCGGCAGCGTCATTCCGTCCTGGCTGCTCGATCTCACGGCGTCTGCGCTGGCTCGCAGCGAGACGCTTGAAGCCTATTCGGGATTCGTCGCGGATTCCGGCGAGGGTCGCTGGACCGTCAATGCCGCGATCGACGAAGCCGTCCCGGCCGAAGTCCTGACGGCGGCGTTGTTCGCGCGATTCCGCTCGCGTCAACAACACACCTTTGCCGAAAAAATTCTGTCAGCGATGCGTGAAGGGTTCGGCGGTCACAAGGAGCCCGGCGAAGCCGAGCCGTCCGCGAAGGGGAGAACCGGGTCCTGATGACGGTCGCAAGCAACAAGCCGCGCAAACCTGAGCCCTGCTGCTTCGTCATTTTCGGAGTCACCGGCGACCTCACCCATCGCCTCGTCATTCCCGCACTCTACAATCTTGCCGAATCCGACCTGCTACCGGAGCAGTTCTGCATCGTCGGCATCGTCCGCAAGCAGATGTCGGAGGACGATCTCCGGCAAAGCCTGATGAACGGATTGAACAAGCACGCGACGCGACCCGTCAACCCGGACGTTGCGAAGAAGGTGCTTCGGTGCCTGACCTGTCTCGAGGCCGATCCGTCAGATCCTGCCTCGTTCGACACCTTGAGGAAGGCTTTCGAAAAACTCGAGACGGAAAAGGGAACGTGCGGCAATCGCCTGTTCTATCTTGCCGTCCCGCCGGCCGCCTTTGCACCGATCACAGAGCAACTCGGCCGCGTCGGCCTGCTGCGCGAACAGCACGGCGCCTGGCGCAGGCTGGTGGTGGAGAAACCGTTCGGCACCGATCTCGCATCGGCCAAATCCCTCAATAGCAAGTTGCTCAAGATCGCCGACGAGCATCAGATCTACCGGATCGATCATTATCTCGGCAAGGAAACCGTCCAGAACATTCTCGTCCTTCGCTTCGCCAACGGCATGTTCGAGCCGATCTGGAATCGCAACCACATCGACCATATCCAGATCACCGTGGACGAAAAACTCGCCGTCGGCCATCGCGGCAGTTTCTACGATGTGACCGGCGCTTTGCGCGACATGGTGCCGAACCATCTGTTTCAGTTGCTCTCGCTGGTGACGATGGAGCCACCGCGTCGTTTCGAAGCTCACGCGGTGCGCTCGGAAAAGGCGGATGTGCTCGCTGCGATCCAGACCCAGAGCCCCGAAGAGGCGCTCCGCAACTCGGTGCGCGGACAATACCGCGCCGGCAAGTCCGGGGACGTGGAAATCGGCGATTATCGCAAGACGCCCGATGTGAAACCCGACAGCACCACGGAAACCTATGTGGCGCTAAAGCTGACGATCGATAACTGGCGATGGGCCGGCGTTCCCTTCTACCTGCGGACCGGCAAGGCGCTCGGCCTGAAGCGCACCGAAGTGGCGATCAAGTTCAAGCAGGCCCCGTTCGCGATGTTCCGTTCCACACCGGTGGATCGGCTGTCGCAAAACTACCTCGTCATCGGTATCGAGCCGGCCGAGGGCATCACGCTGCAATTCAACACCAAGATCCCCGGCCCCACGATCTCGATCGACGGCGTCGAGATGAAATTTCGCTACAAGGACTACTTCAACGCCGCGCCAAGCACCGGCTACGAGACGCTGATCTACGACTGCATGATCGGTGACAACATCCTGTTTCAGCGCGCCGACGGCGTGGAGGCCGGCTGGCAGGCCGTGCAACCGTTCCTCGATGCCTGGAAGACAGCGGGCGCCGAGGGGCTGGTCAGCTACAAGGCCGGCAGCGAAGGCCCAGTCGAAGCAGATGAGTTGCTCGCGCGCGACGGCCGCCACTGGCGCAAGCTGACATGACTTCGGCTGAGACCGATCGCAGGGTCCAGGTGCTGGCGGACGCGCGAGCCGTCGCAACCGAAGCAGCAAACCATCTGATCGCCCGAACCGAAGCTCGGATACGCCCGGCGATATGCCTCACCGGCGGCTCCGGCCCGAAGGCGCTCTACACGCTGCTGGGCAGCCCAGCCTGGCGTTCGCGCGTCGCCTGGGATCGGGTTCACTGGTTCATCGGCGACGAGCGTTTCGTAAGCGCCGACGACCCGCGCAACAACATGGCGATGGCCAGAAGCATTTTCCTCGACCGCTGTGCTCCGCCCGAGAATATTCATCCCGTTCCGACCGATGCGCCAGATCCGGATAAGGCGGCCCGGCTTTACGAGCGCGAACTCCAGACCTTTTACGGTGCATCTCACCTGGATGCGGCGCAGCCGCTGTTCGATCTCGTGCTGATGGGGCTCGGCCCGGACGGTCACACCGCCTCGCTGTTTCCGGGAGACAAGGCGCTTGATGAAGCCGAACGCTGGGTCGTCGGCGTCGATCATGCGCACGTCGAGCCCCTCGTTCCCCGCGTTACACTGACGCTTCCGGCGCTGGCGTCCTCACGCGAAATGCTGTTCCTTGTCAGCGGCGAAGCCAAGCGCGACATCCTGTCGAAAGTCATGGCAGGGGCTGACCTGCCCGGCGCCCGCGCCCGTTCCAATGGCGTCACGACGTGGCTCACCGATTCGGCCGCCGCCGGGCGAACGGCATGAGCGCCGATCAGGACTCCGCCTTCTGCGCGCTGATCGTCATGGGCGTCTCCGGATCCGGTAAAAGCACGATCGCGAACGCGTTGGGAAAACGGCTGGGATGGATCGTGTCGGATGCGGACCAGTTTCACCCCGCAAGCAACATCGAGAAAATGCGCACCGGCATCGCGCTGACCGATAACGACCGGTGGTCATGGCTGCACGCCGTCGCCGCCGAGATCGAGCGCAAACGCGCAAGCGGCGCGAGCATCATCATGGCATGCTCCGCGCTCAAGCGCGCCTATCGTGATATTCTCGTGCAAGGCCACCGCGACACCCGCATTGTCTACCTGCGCGGCGACAAAGACCTGATCGCGGCCCGCCTCAAGGCCCGGTTCGCTCATTTCATGCCGCCGGGGCTGCTCGAAAGCCAGCTCGACGCGCTGGAGGAGCCTACAGCCGACGAGCGGCCTATCGTCGTCGACATCGATGCGACGGTGGACGACATCGCCGATCGAATCGTAACCATGCTCAAGTCGAAACAGAAAATCTCATGAGCCGCATATCGCTGGTGATCTCGGACGTCGACGGCACTCTGGTGACGGCTGACAAGCGCCTGACGGACGCCTCGATCGAGGCAGTGAAGGCTCTCGACGAAAACAACATCGGCTTCACGATCACCAGCAGCCGCCCCGCTTTCGGGATGCGGATGCTGGTCGAACCACTCAGTCTCAAGCTACCGCTCGGCGCCTTCAATGGCAGCCTGATCGTCGATCCCACACTTGAAGTCCTTCAAAGGACCATCATTTCGGCGTCCGCGGCCCGGATTGCGATCAATGCGCTGAAGGCGTCGGGTATCGACATCTGGCTGTTCACGGCTGATCGCTGGCTGATCACGCGCGACGACGGGCGCTACGTCCCGCACGAACAGCGCACGATCCGGATGAATCCCGTTGTCGCTTCGGATCTTGACGAATTCACGAATAATGCCTGCAAGATCGTCGGCGTCAGCGCCGATCCCGACAAACTCGCGCGTTGCGAAATCGACATGCAAGCGGCGCTCGCCGGTCAGGCGGCGGCCTTTCGTTCGCAAAGCTACTATCTCGACATCACGCCGTTCGGGCAGGACAAGGGGACATTCGTGGAAGCGATGGCCAACCGCTTGGGCATTTCTCCGCGCAATGTCGCGACGATCGGAGACATGCGAAACGATCTGGCCATGTTCGGCAAGAGCGGGATGTCCTTTGCCATGGGCAACGCCGACGACGAGGTAAAGGCGAAGGCAACCTGCGTCACCGACACCAATGAAAACGACGGCTTCGCAAAGGCAATCGACCGGATCGTTGCGCTCGAATAACAAACCAGCCTTTGATGGTTCTACGTCTTCGCCCGCTGCATCGCGGGTTTTCGCGCCGTATTGAGGTTATGGATGGTGTTGACGAGCGCAATGTGCGTCAACGCCTGCGGAAAATTTCCGGTCAGGCGGCGGGCAACCGTATCATATTCCTCCGAAAGCAACCCGAGATCGTTCGCCACGGCAGTCACCCGCTTCAGCAACACCTCGGCGCGTTCAATCTCGCCCCGCAGCACGTAGGCATCGGCGAGCCAAAGCGTGCAGGCCAGAAAGGCCCCCTCGATCGGCGGCTGTTCGTCCGACACTGCGCGCGGGTCGTGCCGAAGCACGAAGCCATCCGGCATCAGATGTTTCTCGACCGCTGCCAGCATTCCTGTCACACGCGGATCGGACGCAGGCAGGAATCCGACCGACGGAATCAGAAGCGTGCTGGCGTCGAGCAATTTCGAGCCGTAGGATTCGACGAATGTGTTTTGCTCGCGATCGAAACCCTTGTCGCAGACGTCACGATGAATGGCGTCACGCATTTCACGCCAGCGCTCGACCGGCGCGTCGAAGCCATAATGTTCCACGCTCTTGACGCCGCGATCGAAAGCCACCCAGACCAGCACCTTCGACGAGACGTAGTGCTGGCCGGGACCTCTTCGCTCCCAGATGCCGGAGTCCGGCTCGTTCCATATCTTGGCGAGATGCTCGAGCAGTTCGCATTCCAGCGCCCAGGTTGGCTCGCTCAGCTTGAGGTTCGCCTCTCTCGACTGATGAAACACGTCCATCAGTTCGCCGTAGACATCGAGTTGCAACTGCGCGTGAGCAGCGTTGCCGATCCTGACCGGGCGCGCGCCCTCATAACCGGGCAGCCAGTCGGCCTCCCATTCCGTCAGCCGACGCTGGCCGAGAATGCCATACATGATCTGCATGTCGGCAGGCGAGCCCGCGACAGACCGCAGCAGCCAGTCATGCCAGTCCGAGGCCTCATCGTAGTAGCCGCTGTTCATCAGCGCGAGCAGCGTGAAGGTTGCGTCGCGCAGCCAGCAGAAGCGATAGTCCCAATTGCGCGCGCCACCGAGCTTTTCCGGAAGCGAGGTGGTCGGCGCGGCGACGATGCCGCCGGACGGCGCGTAGATCATGGCCTTCAGCGCGACCAGAGACCGCATCGCGATATCGCGATAAGGCCCGTCATATTCGAACTTTCCACACCACTCCTTCCAGAACGCCTCTGTCTCCTTCAGCGCTTCCGCCACATCGACCGGAGGAGGAATCTCGAAATGAGATGCACCATAGGCCATGACAAACGGAACCGTCTGCCCGGCGCTCACCTCGAAGTCGGCGATCGTCGTCATATCCTGGCCGCGGGTCTCGACGGGCGTGCGCAACACCAGCATGTCCGGCCCGCAAACCGCAAGCAGCGCCCTGTCCTCGGTGCGGCGAACCCAGGGGACGTTTTTTCCGAAGCCAAAGCGGATCACCAGATCCATGCGCATTTTCAATCGACCACGGTCGCACCGGACAAGCCGGACGATGTCGGAGGTCGTGCCGCGAGGCGGCATGAAATCGATCAAGGTCACGGCGCCGTCGGCGGTTTCGAAACGGGTCTCCAGGATGAGGCCGTCTCCGCGATAACCGCGGGTCGAACGCTCGATCACGCCCGCGGGCGCGATCCGCCAGTGACCGTTGCGCTCGTCGCCCAGAAGAGCCGCAAAGCAGGCGTCCGAATCGAAACTCGGCCAGCAGAGCCAGTCGAGCGATCCCGTGCGATCAACGAGCGCGACTGTCTCGCCGTCACCGATAATTCCATAGTCTTCGATGTTGCTGGGCAATTGGCGAACTCGGCAAGGCAGGCTGGAAGAACTATAGCGTTTTCGAGCGAAGTGGCTACCTGTCCGCGTGAAGAAAACGCATCAACAAAAACATAGAGCCCGCTTCCGATTCCATCAAAGCGAAACGTTCTAGCCAATATTCGTCACCTTATCCGGCGATTGTTATTTGCGAACACAATTCGGTGTGAGCGGACCACGTGGGTGAGATGTCATGGTGCGCAACGCCCATGGCTTATCAGTCCCACGGCAACATGGTGCGGCGGTCAGCGCCTGTAGCGGTTGGCGCGAGGATACGCCGGTCGGCTCTCCTGCACCGGCCGGCTTACCTGACTCTCGCGATTGTCGCTGACCGTCCGGCCGCCCGGTTGGAGCTCTTCGAGAAAGACGGGCTCGGAGAAATAAAAGCCCTGTGCGTATTTGATCCTCGTCGCGGCTTGCAGATAAGCAAGTTCTTCGAAGGTTTCGACGCCCTCCGCAATCACCGTCATTCCCAAAGCATCGCTGAGAGATTCGATCGCCTTCAGAATGCCCTGGCTGCGCGGACGCTTGTGGATGTCGATAATGAATGACCGGTCGATCTTGATTTCATCGGCCGTGATATCGGCGAGGGCCGACAGGGAAGAGCAACCGGTCCCGAAGTCGTCGATCGAGATTCCGACGCCAAGCTTCCGCAGGATGGGCAGGATCTCCGCCTGGAAACGAGTTTTCGCGACGAATGCGTCTTCCGTGACCTCAACGATGAAACGCGTCGGACAGCCGGTCTTCTCAAGCGCCCGAGCAAAGGACGTCATGAACGCCACGTTGCCCGCCTGCTTGGCGGCAACGTTGATGCTGATGCCGACGCCGGTTCCGAACGCATCATCGATGAGATCGATCGACCTCATGATCTCTGCCAGCACTAGATGCGTCAGCTCGTCAATCAGACCAAGTTCGACTGCAAGATCGATGAACGTTCCGGGCGCCTGGATGATGCCTTCGTCATTGCGCAGCCGAACCAGCGCCTCGATACCCTTGATCTGCCTGGTTTTGATGTCGACCTTCGGCTGAAACGCGCAACAGAAGCGTCTGTCAAGAATCGCAAGCCGCAGCGACTGTTCGATTTCCATCCGAGCCAGCGCCTCGCGCTGCATGCCGGCATCGAAAATGGCGGCCGCGCCTTTGGTTTCATTCTTGATGCGATACATCGCGGTGTCGGCGTTTTGACGCAACACCTCATAACTGTCGCCATGATCCGGATAGATGCTCACGCCGATGGATGCGGATGCGAACAGCTCCGATCCGTCGATAAAGAACGGCGCCTTGAGCCGCTGCAACACGAACTCGATGTATTCGGCAACCTCGGCGTCGCTCTGGACCGGATTGAGCAGGAGCAGAAACTCGTCGCCGCTGATCCGGGACAGCATATCGGTGGTGCGAAGGCCAAGGCCAAGGCGCCTGGCAACCTCGACAAGGAGGCCGTCCCCGGATGCATGACCGTAATAGTCGTTGATGTGCTTGAAATTATCGATGTCGAGAAAGGCCACGGCAAATCTGACCGGGTCCTCTTCCTCGCGGATAAGACTGTTGGCGTGCTGCTCGATGACCCGCCGGGTCGGCAGACCCGTGAGCCCGTCATAGTATGCACAACGGAACAGTTCCTCTTCGGTAGCCTTTTGCTGGCTTATGTCGACGGAACTCGAAAGCACGAACTTTCTGTTCGAAATCAGAACGGGCTCATGCGTGGTAAGATAGGCTTTTGTCCCGTGGTCGGTCCGAACGAGCTCTTCGGACACCCTGGTCTTGGCCGATTGAAGCGCCCTGCGAGCGATATGGCTGCGATCGTTCAATTCTCTTGAGCGGAACGGCGCGCTCGACGCCGTTTCGACGATGTCGTCTGCCGGCATATTGAACTGCGTCGCGGCAGCGGCGTTCACGAGAACGAAATTTCCCTGTTCGTCCTGAACCGTCACACCGGCCGGAAGCAACCTGACGACTTCACTCAGGAAATTTAGCCTGGAAGATATATTACCGTCGAAGCAGAAGTCTTTCCGATCGCTTTGCAAACCGTCCTGCGGGTCCCCTTCTCTCGCGACAACAGAAATTTCGCTTGGCTCAGGTGAACCGGACATGAACTTCCCAACCTTCACCACGTTCTGAAAGGGGAAATTACCGGACTTTCAGGCTCTCGCGGTCTGCAATGGCCGGGTGCAGTCACACAACTGGACGCCCCTACCTTCCGCAGGAAAAGGATAGCTCCAGCACCTTGTTGGATGGTTAAATCGAATGCGCAAACAAGGCAGCACTTTCCACACTGGGCGCCGCACTTCCGGTTCAGAGCCGACTTATTATTACCGATACATGAATACGATGCGTGATATATCTACCATCAGCGTCCCCTCGGCAGGGTCGCGCGGCTTGACGCTTTCCTCAACAGTCAGGCGGCCTGTGCAGGCCGCACATCGAACCTGGCTGGACTGAACCCTTGCCGACGGGATCATTCATTCCAGATACCGTCAACTCTCCGATCGGGCAGCGGTTCTGGATCAAGCTCTGATTTTGATCACTTCAACCTTCTCGATATTTGACGTGGAGCGCCAACGACGCTCCACGTCAGGCTGATCTCAGCGGACCAGAATCTTGTCACCACGCCCCATCGTGGGGTCGGCCTTGTTGCTGAACATAATGACCGCGATCGCGCCCGTAAGTGCGGCACGCATTGAATGGTTCACCAATGCATTAGCGCCTTCCGTCGGCGAAATGAGGTCGAACGTTGCAGCATCACCCGGCGCCAGGGTGTAATTCTGCATCCCTACCATCACGTTTTTCGGATTTCCGGACGGATAAACCCTGTCCCAGATGCCCGCGATCGGATGAAATCCGGAAAACTCGTTGGGTCCGGCATTGACAAGGTAGATGCGCACGCGTTCACCGGGCTTCGCCTCGAGAGTCTGCGTCGCGTGCTCGTCATGCACGGGGTCATACTGGAACGGAACGGCGTTGAAGGCATCGCGCTTCCACTTGTTCGCCATCATGCTGTCGACGTCTTCAGGATTCTCGAAGATCTGATGCTCGATCAGAACATATTCGCGATCCGCCTTGGGCATCGCATTGGGATCCTTCGGATCGACGATGACCGCTCCGATCATGCCGCGGGCAATGTGCTGGATCATCGGATCGGAACCGCAATGATAGAAGAACACGCCGGCATGTTCCGGGACGTATGAGAACGTCTTGGTTTCACCGGGTTTGATCGAGGCAAAATTCGTCAGGACATCGGTGCGCGCAGAATGCATATCGATAGAATGCGACTTCTTATTAGCGGCGTCATTCTTCAACGTGAATTCAATCGTGTCGCCTTCGGTCGCGCGGATCACCGGACCAGGAACCTGGCCGTTATAGGTCCAGGCGGCGACCGTGTGGCCTTCGTTATCAAGCGGCACGGTGACCTCTTTGGCCGTCAGTTCGACCTTGACCGTCTTGGCCTGGGCCGCGGTGATCGCGGCGCCCGCCAGAATCAGGGCCGACGCGACGCCCCCCATGATGGCGCTCTTCTTCAAAACTGCGGTCGTCATTGAAATCGATCTCCCCTTCACAATCGCTCTCCGCTTCATGATTTGATATGAGCTCCTTGTTGGATTCATTTTCCGCATTTGCAGACCTGTCTGAGATATTTGACCAGACCCTTGATCTGGTCTTCCGACAGGACGCGCCCCCAGGTCGGCATCAACACCGACTTGTTGACGGCGAGTCCTCCTTCCTTGATAGCTTTGAACAGTTCGTCATCGGGGGTGTCACCCATACCCTTGGCTTCGGTGTGATCCCGCGGCTTCACGGAAAGGGCGGGCACGTTGATGCCCGTGCCGTTGCGCTGAAGACCGTGACACTGCACGCAATAGACCCCGTAGATCTGCTCGATCGATTGATCGGCATGGCTCGTCGATGAGGCGAGCAGCAGGACCAGGCCGGCGATAGCCGCCAACATTTGCGTTTTCATCACTTGCCTCCTTGACCCAGTTGCACCAGGAACGCGGTCAATCGCTGGACGTCCAGATCCTTCAAATTCGACGTCGGCATCCAGATATGCGGATCGAAACGCTGCGGGTCGGTGGTATAGGCGGCGATGAAATCGGGCTGGAGCCGCGCTCCCGCATCAGTCAATCGCGGTCCGGAAAGACCACCTTCGCCGTTTTCACCTTGATGACAGGCGACACAGCCACGAAACTTGATGAACGCGAGCCCACCCATGCGCGCACCCTTCATGTCACCCTTGAAGGCGCCAGCCGGAACGAGATCGGCGGGAGCTTTCAAAGCCATCAACGCCTCCGCGGTCGCTTCGGCATCCGCCTTCTTCAGCTTGGGGTGCGCCGCGATCTTGGACTGATCGATCTCATCGTGCTTGGCGCCCTTCTTGATGTTCTTGAAATACGGATAACCCGCAGGGCGTATGGGTTTGGGATCCTGCAACCAGGAAACCAGCCATTCCTTGTTGAACTTGCTGCCGGCAAACCAGAGGTCGGGACCCTTGCGGGTCAGCAGCCTGTCCAGCGACGTGTCCGTCGGCTTTGTCAGCGCGTGACAACCTCCACAACTCGGATCCAGTTTGTCCGCAGCGATTGCGCTGCTCAGGAAAACCGCGGTCAAACCTGCGACGGCGAAAAAAAGCCCTTTCATATCTACTCTCCTTTCAATGGCACTAGGGCGCGGGATCGCCTTTGAAGGCAGGGTTGTCGTACATGCCGAACGGCTTTTTCATCGACTCCTCGTAATAAAAATCGGGTACGAACTCTTTGTTTTTCCATTTGTAGAAAGCCTGGTCCTTCACCGGGATTTCCTCGTATTCGATGGTCGTCATCATGCCGCCCATAGGCTTGCTGCCGTTCACCGTGTGCTTGTCGATGTGATCGTGCACCATCCAGATGCCGGGATTGTCGGCGCGCAGGATCAGGTCGTAGCGCTCACCTGGTCCGAACAGGATGGTGTCGGCGAGGTAGGGATTGGCGAGCGGACGGCCGTCCTTGGCGTAGACCTCGAAGTCATGGCCGTGGATATGGATGGAATGCATCTCATCGCCGGCGCCGATCAGGCGGATGCGGACGACATCGCCCTGCTTGATCCGCAGCGGCTGGGTGTCGGGAAAGGACTTGGCGTTGACGGTAAAGAAATCCGGCACGTCACCGGGAACGCCGCCGTAGCCGGGCTTCTTCGCCCAGGCGGACGCCCAGCTGGAAAACATCATGATGTAGTCTTTTGTGACTTCCTTTTCGGCCGGCGGCGGATCTTTCGGATCGACGATCAACGGCCCCCACATGCCCCGCATCGCGACATGCTCGTTGACGTTGACATGACAGTGGTACCACATGGTGCCGGACGGCTCGGCCTTGAAGCGATAGGTAAAGGTTTCGCCTGGCGGAATTGCCGGTTGCGTCGTGTCGGGAACGCCGTCGTTCTTCCACGTGCCGCGCTGAAACATCCCGTGCCAATGAATCGTGTGCGGCAACGTCGTCTGGTTGTCGACATCGATCTCGACATCATCGCCCTCCTGCACATGAATCAGCGGACCCGGAGTCTGGCCGTTGAAAGAGAACGTGTGGAAAGTCTGTTTATCGACCAGCTTGATGATCGTATCGTCGATAGTCATCGAAAAATGGCGGGTCTCCGCCGAGGCCATCGGCGGACCGACGACGCATAAGACCGCACTTGCGGCAAAGGTGAATTTGACGAGGCGTGCGCGCAGCAGACAGGGTTGCAGGATCATGGGTATAACATGCATTTTGAATTGATGTTTTTTGATAGGCCTCTATCAGAGGCCCTTCGAGGCGGGTGGCATTCTTATCCGTCAGGCATCCAGTTGTGCTGCCGCCGGGGATGTTGAACAGTCCTGGTGATCATGACGCACAAACCAAGCCAACAAATCTGAGAACTTCGTGCCATCTTCGGAACCATAAAGCAATATATAAAATTCATCTTTTTCACCGAGATCGCTCGCGCGTGGGACAACCTACATTCCCGAGGCACAGAGAGCTTGCAGCGTAAGTTGATTGATGCCGACCTCCTCCGCAGCCGTCGGCATCACCATCCATAGCCTGTCATTCCAGGTCTGGTCGCTTCCCACCGTCCGCATCAAACCCACCCACTTGACCAACGCCGGCTTTGCCTTGCCGTTCTGCAGCAACCAAAGCCCCATGTAGAATCGCGCGATCAGATCGTTGGGATCATTCCGGAGCGCGAACTCAAATTCCGCCTTGGCGCGATCCGAGATCAGACCTTTGTCCGCCAGCGCGAGCGCTTCCCCCAAAGCAACGTGAAGCACGCTATTGTCCGGATCACGCTTGATCGCCTGCTCGAGCATCGGAACGCTGAAGCGGGCAAGTCCAACCTGCAGCAATGCGCCTCCCGCGATCGCCCAGGATTGGCCTGCATCCTTCGCAGCTATCAGTTTCGGCAGATCGGACAGGCCTTCCAGCGGCACCGGCAGCGAAGTAGCCGCGCTATTCAGCGATACGGTGACGTGGTGAGTCGTCAGCGGCGGCAAATGCGTGAACCAGATCGCGCCCGCTATGCCGGCCGCGGCTCCTGCGACGGAGGAAGCAAGATAAAGCTTTGACCAACGCCTGGAACGCTGCTTCTGAGTTGTAGGTACTTCCCTCATGCCCCCGCGCCGCGAATAATCGAATTCACGGATAACATGCACATGAAATGTATGTTTGTACAGTCCATAAAATCGGTGAACAACAAAATTCACCGGCGAACGCAATGTAGCGGCAACAGCGGACTGTGGACGGGCTCAACGGGCTGCAGAGTCAAGTCGTCATGCAGCAGTTGTTTGTCATATCAACGAACAACGCCTCACCGCGGTCACGTCATGCCGCCGGCGGAATCCCGAAGTCTCTCGGATTGAGGATCAGATCGGCGAGGGTATAGCGATCGAGCGTCGATGTGAATGCGGCGAGCGCCTCCCTCAAGGGTGAGCGAAGCCGGCAGCGCGCCGAGATCGGACAGCGGTTGTTGGCTGAAAAGCACTCCACAAGCGCAAAATCCGGCTCGGTCGCGCACAGGACATCGCCGAGCTTGATCCGGTTCGGCTGCTTGGCAAGCATCAGTCCGCCCGACCTGCCGCGCACGGCTTTGAGATAGCCCGCGCGCGTGAGCTGATTTGCGACCTTCATGAGATGGGTCCGTGAAATGCCGTAGACGCCCGCTGTCTCTTCGATGGTAATCAACCGGTCACTGTGGGTGGCCGCATACATCAGCAAGCGAAGGGTGTAGTCGAAAAAACTTGTCAATCGCATCGGGGGTCCGCCGGCGGCAAATCGCGTAGCCAAGATCTACCGGAAAAAGATGAACTTGTCCGGCGTCTTTAGCAAGTGTATCCGGCTCCGAAGGGAGGTCACCTGTTTGTGTGAATACCGATGGACCACGGCACCCCGCAACGGCCGACATCGGGGGTCATACCCGACCATGCATACCACGACAGCAGGGTCTGGTCGGTGGGCATGATCCTGTTCGAGGGTGAATCCATCAGATTTCACGTGGACACCCGATCGACGGCTTCGGCAGCGCCGTTGCCATGGCTCACATCTGCAATTGGCACAAGAATTTCGCCGCGGCATCACCGTCGGCGTCGATAGCGGCATGCCGGATTTCAAGCGCACCGGATGCCTGGTGTTGTGGGATTTCAACCTGACAAACTGCTGGCTGACGCAAGCTTCGGCACTTGCCTAAGCAGAGAAACGCGGCGTGAGTTCATCGTCATCGCCCCACGGCAAGTGCAACTGGCACACAAGGCGGCAAGTGGTTGCGCGTGCGGCGTGCAAGACGATACCCCATCGAGTCCGATCTGAGAGAATACAGCCGCGCAGACCAATAAGTGGCATGGGAGGCATCGGCCGGATGCCCGGTTGCCTGCTCGGGGACTTCAACAGGCCCCATCACCATGTCAATTTTCTTGCGCCGGCAAATTCGAAACCGTCACCTAGCACGGCAAGATCGCCTGCCGGCCGGCGTTCGAATTATAGGTGAGCTTGTGTGCCGGGACCTGTTCGCCGGAGAAAACGCAGCAGCCGGCGTCGGGAAATGGATCCTCTTTTGTCCTAGTCAGTTTTGTCCTGGTCAGTTTCGGAGTCCATGCCCAGTTTGCGCAGCAAAATGTCGGAGCGCCTTGTCAAGGCCCGATGCGGCCAGAACGCGACACCAACGAACTCGGATCATTACTCGCCCTCCGAGTGCTATCGGTGCGCGCGAAATTTAAATCGTACGCTCGGAAAGGATGTCGTTTGCACTGAATACTGCTGGTCTCGAAACCGCCTTAGCGCATCTCCCAAAAAAGTGATTGCGGTTCGATGGAACCAAAGGAACGAAGTGTGGAGCCTGAGGTTAGGGCCGAAATGCGCAGACCCGCGTGAGGCGGTCCGCGTGAGAAACATAATCGCCGACACCCCCGACAAACTCCGCGTAGCAATGGAACTTGTCACATTAGGCGCGTGGCCCACTGCGATCAGCAAAGTTTGAAGCGGTGGCAAACCCAAGGACGAAAGGTCCCAGAGACAAAATCAAGAAAAAGCATAACATCATTAAAGAGCCAACGAACATAAGGTACGGGAACAAAGAAACAAAGGACGCGAAGGAGTATACACATGGACATTCGAGCTCAAGTTTCGATGGTCTTTCACCTGGATAAGTGCATCGGCTGTCATACCTGCAGCATCGCGTGCAAGAACATCTGGACCGATCGCAAGGGCACCGAGTACATGTACTGGAACAACGTGGAGACGAAGCCGGGCACCGGCTATCCGACGCGTTGGGAAGACCAGACCAAATACCGCGGCGGCTGGGTCGTCGACGGAGAGCGTCAGAAGAACCTGCGGCTGCGGCTGCAGGGCAAGTGGGGCACGCTCACCAACATCTTCTACAACCCCTATCTGCCGACGCTCGACGATTACTTCGAGCCCTGGACCTACGATTACCAGAACCTGATCAATGCGCCTCTGGCCGACGAGCAGCCGACCGCGCGCGCGATCTCGATGGTGACGGGCAAGTACATGGACACGATCGAGGCGGGCCCGAACTGGGACGACGACCTCGGCGGTTCGCAGGTCTATGCGAACAACGACCCGAACCTCGACGGCGCCTCCGAAGAGGAGATGCGCCAGATCAACGAGATCAACAGCACGGTGTTCTTCTATCTGCCGCGCATCTGCAACCACTGCCTCAATCCAGGCTGCGTCGCGGCCTGCCCGCAGGGCGCGCTCTACAAGCGTGGCGAGGACGGCGTGGTGCTGGTGAGCCAGGAGCGCTGCCGCGCCTGGCGCATGTGCGTCTCGGGCTGCCCGTACAAGAAGACCTACTTCAACTGGTCGACCGGCAAGGCCGAGAAGTGCATCCTGTGCTATCCGCGTCTGGAGAGCGGTCAGCCGCCCGCCTGCTTCCACTCCTGCGTGGGCCGTATCCGCTATATCGGCCTGGTGCTTTACGATGCGGACGCGATCGAGGAGACGGCGAAGGCGTCGCAGGACCAGCTGGTGATGGCGCAGCGCAACATCATCAAGGATCCGTTCAATCCGGAGATCATCGCGGCTGCCAGGGCCAACGGCATCCCCGATGCGAAAATCGCTGCAGCACAACAGTCCCCGGTGTACCAGTTCGTGAAGAAGTGGGGCATCGCGCTGCCGCTGCATCCGGAGTTCCGCACGCTGCCGATGCTGTTCTACGTGCCGCCGCTGGGGCCGGTTCTGGCCAAGGTGGAGAACGGCGTGTACGACAACATCGCCTCTGAATCGAGGCTGGGTCCGTTGATGAGCTCGCTGGAGCGGTCGCGCGTGTCGCTGCGCTACATGGCGAGCTTGCTGGCGGGCGGCAACGAGGAGATCATCAAGGGCGTCTACAAGAAGCTGGTCGCGGTGCGCGTGTACATGCGCTCGAAGAAGGTGAAGGACATCCCGGATGAGGAGGTGCAGCGGGCGCTTGCCGAAGGCCAGACCACCGCGGCCGAGGTGGAGGCGATCTGGCGGCTGACGTCGATGCCGACCTTCGAGGAGCGCTTCGTGGTTCCGCCGATGGAGCGAGAGACGGCGGTCGACGCGCTGTTCCCGCAACTCGATCCGGTCTCGCACAACTACCCGATCCGCAGGGGCGCGGTCGGCGTCGGCTTCCACACCGACCCGGCGAGAGGACCATAGGCTCTCGCCAGGCTACGCAACGCAAAGACAGCGGTTGGGCTTCGGCCCAACCGGGTCTTGGCCGGGCCGCTTCGCGAAAGCGATACCGGTTGTGGGGAATAGTCTTCGCGATAGTTGCGCGGGGTACGCGGCCTTGTCCCGGCGATCGCGAAAGAAGCGATGCGCTTCCTTCCGAAATTGTTTCAGCAACTCCCGTATATTTTGATATTTGCCCCCGGAAGGCGAAGAATTTGCGCGAGCCCGGGCTCGGCCACAATTCTTGAGGCCGACCGGAAATTTTACAAAACCTTCGTCTCCCCTATCTCAGGTCCGCTTCGACGCCAGGTTGTCCCGCTTTCAAGCTTTTCGTAACGATGAAAGAATTCTGAAATTTCGCGGGTCGATAGCCCTGCGAAGGAAATTACCGTTATCGTTACTGAGCGAGGTTACGATCTTCTCGCCTGTTCTTCCGGACAGCCCCTCACCTACGATCCATCACGGCTTAATTGACGGTGCGTTGAGCCTCAAGCGAGATTGGCCGTTTCCTCGGCGATCTCCTCTCGACTCCCTGCCCAGGAAAAGGGCATGATCCCCCAGCGCGTCGCCCGCAGGCTACCAGTCTTTTCATGCGAAAGCTTCCAATGGACGTCATGAACAACCCCGACAAATTGAGCGTTGTCACCGTGACCGCTTCACGTCCGTTGATCCGGCCGGACGGTCGCTACGCCATTGAGCTGGCGACGGCAGAACTTGGCTCCATCGCCTTCGAGGTCGACGAGCTGGCGCTCTTCGCTTTACGGCAGGCCATCGGCGAAATCGAGACCGAGATGAACCGGAGGCCGGGGAGAGCCTAAGGAGCCGCTTTTTTGTTTATTCGGCATGAACCTTTTCGATGCGCCGCGGACATATTGGTGACCGGCGTTACATTCTTTCTCCTATCAATTCGATGCCAAAAACCGGCAGGGCCGTCCTATTTGACGGCCCGTTTCTTTTTCGGCGGATATGGGAAGGTGCCGGTAATAAACTGGTAGCAATGAAACCACTTTGCCTGGCCCGCGAAACCCAGTTGAAACATTCGGTGAGCTATCATCCCAAAAAGCGTAATGGGAAGCGTCATGATAGAAGCCACAATCGTCGCGTTGCTGCTTGTCAGCGCCGCCGTGTTCTTTGCTCACGCGTATGATGCCCTCCAGCAGGATTAATGGCGCGCCGGCGCCCTGGCTCGTACCCTGAGGAACCTGAAGCCGTCTGGCTGGCCCGTCGTCCCAGCGCTGGAATAGTACGCCGCGCTGGCCAGATGACGGCCCGCCGCCGCGAACGTCTCCGGGTGTGATTCCCATACGTTGCATTATCGATCCCCGCATTGCTGGATGGCCCTGTCCAACTCCAGCCTTTTTCTGCTCGCTTAATCGCCCGTGAACACGTTCCTGCCGGTTTCTGTTACGGGAGATCATCTTGCTGGAGCGGCGAAAAGCACTGCGATACCGGACGTTCAAGGGCGCCTCGATCGAGTTCCGTGGCGGCGCGATCGATTGCACGGTCCGGAACCTCTCCGAAAAAGGCGCGACGCTCGACGTCGCAAGTCCGGTTGGAATTCCGGATCGATTCAGCCTCCACATCAAAGGCAACTCTACCCGCAAGTGTCACCTGGTATGGCGCAAGGAACTTCGGGTTGGAATTGAGTTCGATGAGTCGTCTGACCTGAAGAGTTGAATATGCCCAAGATTGTCTACAACGACTGCCTTGGTGGATTTGGCCTCAGCTATCGCGGCGTCATGCGATATGCTGAAATCAAGGGCGCGAAGCTGTTCGCCTTCACAGACAAACGGGATGAGAACGGAATCATTCAACTTCGCGATGCGAAGATTCCCCTCGCCTCGCCTGAGGAGGCCAATGATGCCTTTCCCATCTATTACTACACATCCGACGCCCCCTCGGATCGCAACGCTTTCAATGTGAATGACATAGATCGCGCCGATCCGGCCCTCGTGCAGGTCGTCGAAGAGCTTGGCGACGCAGCAAACGGCATATGCGCGAAGCTGCACATCGCGGAATTGCCGTCCCGGGCGCTCTACCGCATCGACCGGTACGATGGCCGGGAGTCGGTGAAGACGAATTATGACTACGAGTGGAATATAGCACCCTGAGCGCCCGGCACGCACGGCTCGCGGAAGGAACCCGTTCGCTATCGCCGAGTTGATGATTGATCGGCGAGAACAACGGCTGCTTCGGCCGGATCATGACTGCCCAACATCGCGCCGCTTAAGCTGGACCGCCAATGACGGCCGACATCCGCAAGGGAATGCCATCCATCCAATTGACGAAGGAAGAATTTGAGCGACGGTTCCGCGCCCGCTTTCGCGATCCGGCCTTCGCAGACCTCAGTCCCTCCCTGCAGTCCATTATCGATGCCGCGTGGGATGGCTATCGCCATTCACGCAAGGCTCCGCTGACGCGCAAAGCCGGCCCCGGCTTTGCCGACCCGGATTACCCGATCGCGAACGACTGGCTGGCTGCACGGGACGCAATCCGAAAAGCACAGTCGCAGCACGAAGATTCCAGCCGGCCGCCACGCATCCTGCTCATCAACGGTTCGCCGCGCAGCGAGCATACATGCCCCGGTGAGATGTCGAAAACCTGGCGGATGGTCGAGCTCGCCGCTCCAATCTTCCGCGAAATGGGGTTGGCGGTCGACATCCTCAATCTCAGTCGCCTCGTCTCCGAATTCGGCAAGACTATTCACCCCTGCAAAGCCTGTGTTTCGACGTCCATGGCCTTGTGCCATTGGCCATGCAGTTGCTATCCCAACTATGCCCTCGGCCAGACCGACGACATGATGAACGAGATCTACCCGCTTTGGGTCGCGGCGCACGGAATCATGATCGTCACGCCGGTTCATTGGTATCAGGCACCGACCGCTCTGAAAGCGATGATCGACAGGCTGGTCTGCGCGGATGGCGGCAATCCCGACCCTTCGTCGACCCACGGCAAGACCGTGGCGGAAGCGAAGGCACTCGAGTTGCGGGAATGGCCTTATCCGCGACATCTTGCCGGCCGCCATTTCTCGGTCGTTGTCCACGGCGACAGCGCGGGTGCCGAAATGCTGCGCCGTGCGTTGTCCGATTGGCTCACCGATATGTCGCTGATCGCGGCAGGCCGTGTCGCCGAACTGGACGGATTTATCGGCTATATGGAGCCTTACGCAACGTCGCATCAGGCGTTGGATGACGATGTCGCATTCCAGAAAGAAGTATTGAATGCGGCCCGCGCGCTTGGGAACGCCGTGCTGCTCCATGAGGCCGGACGGTATGACTCGCCATCCGCCGGACTGGTCGATCCGGAACCCAAATAGCCTAGCCATGCAAGCGGGGCATTTGCGCCGTCGCGAGATGGAAACGCATGATGAATCTGGCGCCACCGCCGGGGCCGTCCTCGACAGCAATGCTTCCGGAATGAGCTTCCATGATCTTCTTGACGATAGATAATCCCAGCCCCGCGCCTCCGCTCGCACGTGCGGCTCGTCGCCAGAAGCGCTTGAAAATCGATTCACGGTTCTCCAGCGGAACCCCGTCGCCATTGTCGATCACGCTGATCGATCCGTCGGTTCCGACAACGATTTCAATGGCGGTGCCTTCGGGAGTATGGTGAAGAGCGTTCTCAACGAGATTCCGCGTCGCGCGCCGGATCATCTCCGCGTTGCCTTTCACCAGGATCGACTCATCCGTACACGTCAGCTCGATGCTTTTTCCGCGCTTCAATGCCAATGGCGCGATGAACTCCGCGACCTCGATACAAACCTCATGAAGATCTGCGATACTCTCCGGATCCACAATCGCCGTCTCAAGTTCCGTCGCATCGAGCAACTGACCCACGACCCTGCTCATGTTCTCGACATCGCGTCCCAGGGCGCGGCTCGCCTCGCTGTGCGGGAGAGTTTCAATTCTCGTGCGAAGAATCGCGAGCGGCGTCCGCAGTTCATGCGCCGCGTCGGCGGCAAACTCACGCTGGCTGCGGAAACCAAGCTCCAGCCGATCGAGAGCCTGATTGACGGCTTTCACGAGAGGCAGAATCTCGGGGGGCATGTCGTCGGTCGGCAAGCGGACATCGAGGCGCGTCGGACTGATGTGCTTGGCACGATCCGAGGCCTTGTGGAGCGGCCGGATCGCCAAGCGGAAAATGACAATGTCGGCGCCGAGCAGGAGAAGCAGGACGGGAACGATGATCCAGACCACCTGCTGTAGAAAATTGGCGAGAACATCGTCGACGATCACGTCGCGATGCGACAACTTCTCCGCGACCTGGATCCAGACGGAGTGGCCGTCAATATCCTTGCGGGCGCTGGCTCCCGCGATGGTCCTTGCGCCACCCGGGGTTCGCGCCCTGTACGGCACGATCCCGGTCGCGTTCGGATCGATGGCAAAGAGCGGTTGCTTGCTCGCGTGTGATGAAAAGATCACCCTGCCCGCGTCGTCGATGATCGCATAGCTGTAGCGATCGTAAGCGTCGGAATATTGATCGCGCACGCCGTCTGGCAGATGCAGCGACCATCCTCCCGCCGATTCCAGCTTCAGATGGCGGGCAAAGATCTCGATCTGAGCCGCCATCGTGTTCAACTGAAGCGTTGCGACATCCGATGCCAGCGACCAGTGCAGCACGGATCGCAAAAGAACCGCCGCAACAATCACCGCCACGACATGAAGAGCGACGATGCGCGACAGGATGGATTTTCGCAGCGCCACCTAGTGCCCTGAATCTGAAGTTCGCCTCATTATGCAGCGCCCTCCGGAGCGAACTTCAGATCGAAAGGGCGCTAGAGAATTTATAATTCTAGTGTGCAGGTTCAGAAACTCGCTTGAAGCGCTCGCAGAGAAAATGAAGCGAACATTTGAACCACCACACTAGTGGAGTGAATTTGACATTCGCTACCCACTTTGCAGCAAACCCGTCAGGCGAATGTCAAATTCAAAACTCCACTAGAAACCTGATAGCTGCTAGTGGTCCTTTGATTCTAACATTTGCAAGAACTCCCTGCCGCAACGGGATGCAAATGTTAGAACCGGACCACTAGTCGCTCTCCATCATCACATAGCCGACTCCCCGAACGGTTGTGATCCTTACCTTTGCGCCGATATCCAGAAGCTGCTTGCGCAGGCGATGCACATAGACCTCGACGGCATTGGACGCGACATCTCCGGTAAGGCCGAAGATCTGGTCTTCGAGAAGCTTTTTGGAGACGACGCTGCCCTTCCGGCGCAACAGCAGCTCGAGTACCGCGATTTCCCGAGCAGAAAGGTTTTGGGGTTTCATGTCGACGAACACCTGTCGGCCCTCGGTGTCGAACGTCACGTTGGAAAGCCGCAATGAACTGCCGAGCAACTGTCCCGGACGCCTGAGGAGCGCTTCGAGCCGCGCCACCAGTTCATCAAAGGCGAACGGCTTGACGAGATAGTCATCTGCTCCGCTCCGAAGGCCGTTGACCCGATCCTCCACGCCGCCGCGGGCGGTGAGTACGAGAATCGGAATGGGATCCTTGCGATGCCGCAGTTCGCGCAGGATTGAAAGTCCGTCGCCATCCGGCAAGCCCAGATCCAAAATCAGCGCGGCATAACGGGTCGTCCCAAGCACGCTGGACGCATCCGACACGCTGGCCAGAAGATCTATCTCGTAGCCAGCCGCCTGCAGACCCTTCGCCAGAAGATCAGCCAGTTCTTCGCTGTCCTCCACGATCAGGACTCTCATGGATACGACGGGCCCCTCGATCTGCCAGATGCCACGGCGGACCATGGATCAGCCAATGCCGGCGTCTTCCCGTCCCTGCGCGATCTCGCGCTGTAAGCTCTGTGTAAGGTCCGTGTCATGAATAGCATTGTAAGGCTAACGTAAGATGCAACTCCTATAGCAGATATGCCGTGCATCGGATCGAGGTTTCGTCATGCTTGTCGGCAAAATCGCTTGAGCCGGCAAGGTCTTGAACCGAAGGCGTCGATCCTGAGGAGGCAGGCGGCCTCCCGGCATATCAAGCTGAGCACGAGGAAGTGGAGACGCGAAGCAATGCTTCGTCTGGAATCATTCTGGCGGGCGCGGACGGTCCCACGGACCATCATCGGCCTGTTGACCGTACTGGTCATGATTGCAGCGGCGGCGATCGTTCTGAAGGTCGACCGTGGCAGCGCCGCCCGCAGTCCAGCGCTGGACAGCGAAATCAAGCCGGCCGACGGAAAGCTGCGCCTTACCGCATCGCAGTGGAGCACCGTGACGGTGCAGCCCGTCGAGCAACAGGCGTTCCGTTCGGAATTCCGTACCGAAGGAAAGATCGCAATCGATCAGAACCTGTCGACCCGTATCTTCGCGCCATACGCGGGCCGGGTGACGAAATTGATGGTCGCGCCCGGCGATGACGTTCAGAAAGGCCAGCTTCTCTTTGTGATCGCAGCGGCGGACTCCGTTGACGCACAGAGGGACTTCGTTGTCGCCCTGACGACCCGGAACAAGGCGGTTTCCCAGACGAACCTTGCGCAGATCGTCGAGCGACGGATGTCGACGCTGGCCAAGGACAGGGCAGCCTCGCAACGGGAATGGCAAGAGGCTCAGGCCAATCTCACCGCCGCGGAGAACGATTCCCGTTCGGCGGAGATCGCCCTTCAGGCCGCGCGCAACCGGCTGCGACTGGTCGGCAAAACCGATGCGGAAATCGAAGCGTTCGAGAAAACCGGCGCGCTCACGCCCGATGCTCCGGTA
The DNA here is from genome assembly GCF_051535215.1 of Nitrobacter sp. NCBI lineage: Bacteria > Pseudomonadati > Pseudomonadota > Alphaproteobacteria > Hyphomicrobiales > Nitrobacteraceae > Nitrobacter > Nitrobacter sp. The sequence goes on from NZ_JBPPLY010000011.1 coordinate 54,513, forward strand.
TACGCGCCGCTGGCCGGGACCGTTCTGCAACGCAAAATCGGCCCCGGACAGTATGTCAGCGCCGGAGCGGGCGACAGCGATCCGGTGTTCCTGATCGGAGACACCTCGAAAGTCTGGATCGCGGCCTATGTGCGGGAGACCGACGTCGCCAAGGTAAGAATCGGCGAGCGGCTGATGTTCAAGGTGCTGACCCAGCCGGACCGCATGTTCGAGACGCGGATCGACTACGTTGCGCCGGGAATCGATCCGGACAGCCGCCGGCTACTGGTCCGCGCCAGCGTCGACAATGCCGACGGGCTGCTCAAGCCCGAGATGTTTGCGAGCGTCACCATCGTCACCAGTGACGGGAGACCGACGCCGGCCGTGCCACTCGATGCCGTGATTTATGAAGGAAACAATGCGCGCGTCTGGGTCGTCGGCGACGACCACTCCGTCGAATTGCGCCAGATCAAGCTCGGTCAGTCGAGCGAACGGATGATCCAGGTCCTGGACGGACTCCACGCGGGCGAGAAGATCGTCACGCGGGGCAGTCTGTTCATTGACCGGATGACCACCGCCAAACAAACTTGATGAATACGGGCAGTTCGCAATGATCGATCTGATCGTCGCGTTTGCATTGAGGCAGCGCGTTCTGATGCTGGTCGTGTTCGTCATGACGCTGGCCGGCGGTCTTGCTGCGTTCAAAGTCCTGAACATCGAGGCCTATCCCGATCCCGTTCCGCCCATGGTGGATGTCATCACTCAAAGCGCGGGACTTTCGGCCGAAGAAATCGAGCGCTACATCACGATCCCGATCGAGACGCAGCTTTCCGGCGTGCCGAACCTCGGGGTGATGCGAACCATCTCCCTTTACGGACTGTCGGACGTCAAACTGCAGTTCACCTATGATTTCACTTATGACGAGGCTCTTCAGCAGGTCCTCAACCGCCTGGCGCAACTCTCCGGATTGCCGGACGGTGTTCAACCCACCATCAGCCCGGTCAGTCCCATCGGCGAAATATATCGTTACAGACTGGTCGGCCCACCCGGCTATAGCGTGCTCGACCTGAAGACTTTGCAGGACTGGGTTTTGCAGCGCCGCTTCCGCGCCGTTCCAGGCATCGTGGATGTCGTCGGCTGGGGCGGAAAGACCAAAACCTTCGAGCTGCAGGTCGATCTCGACAAGCTCATCGCCCACAATCTCACGCTGTCGCAATTGCTGCAGACGTTGCGAAGCAGCAACCTGAATGTCGGCGGAAACATCGTCAATCTCGGTACGCAATCGGCCGTCGTTCGTGGTGTCGGCCTGATCCGGTCGGTCGACGACATCAGGAATACGATGTTGACTCAGGCGGGCGGCAATCCGGTGCTGATCGGCGATGTCGCCACGGTAATCGTCGGCCACCAACCCCGCCTCGGCATTGCAGGCCAGGACAATGACGACGATATCGTCGAAGGCATCGTTCTGATGCGCCGTGGCCAGCAAAGCACCCCGACGATCGAGCGGGTAAAGGCGGAGGTCGAGCGCATCAACACGTCAGGCATTTTGCCGCCGGGCGTTCGGATCGAGCGCATCTACGACCGTCAGGATCTGATCGACACGACCACCCATACTGTCCTGCACAATATGCTGGTCGGCATTCTGCTGATCTTCGCATTGCAATGGGTGTTTCTCGGCAATCTTCGCAGCGCCCTGATCGTCGGCGCGACGATCCCGTTCGCGCTGTTTTTCGCCGTCGGCGTCATGGTTCTGCGCGGAGAATCCGCCAACCTCTTGTCCGTCGGCGCCATCGATTTCGGCCTGATCGTCGATGCGACAGTCATCATGGTGGAGCGGATATTCCGGCAGCTCGGACAAGACGTGCCCGCTCGTTCCTCGGTAGAAAGCGAGGCCGGATTCAGCGGAAGGCTGCTCGCCATTTATACCGCGGCTATCAGCGTCAATCGTTCGATCCTGTTCGCGACCGGAATCATCATCGCCGGGTTTATTCCGCTTTTCACCATGAGCGGCGTGGAAGGGCATATCTTCGGCCCCATGGCGAAGACCTATGCATATGCCATCGCCGGAGGATTGATCGCCACGTTCACGGTTACGCCTGCGCTCAGCGCACTTCTGCTGCCCGAGCATGTCGAAGAAACCGAGACGTGGCTGGTTCGGACGCTTCATCGCTTTTACAGTCCGGTTCTGCAACTCGCCGTCGCAAACCGAAGGCTGACGGCCATTCTGGCGCTGGGGGTTTTTATTCTGGCAGGCGCTGCGATCCATTTCCTGGGGCTGGAGTTTCTTCCCAAGCTGGAGGAAGGCAATCTGTGGATACGGGCCACCATGCCGGCGACGATCTCGCTTCAGGAAGGCAATGGCTATGCGAACCGCATGCGTCGGGTGATCCGCAGCTTTCCCGAGGTGGAAACGGTCGTCACCCAGCACGGTCGCCCGGACGACGGCACGGATGCAGCCGGCTTTTTCAATGTGGAGTTCTTCACGCCGCTGAAGCCGATCAGCCAATGGCGCGCCGGATTGAACAAGGAAAAGCTGACGGAAGAAATCCAGGCGCGGCTTGAGACTGAATTTCCGGGGATCGAGTTCAATTTCTCGCAGTACCTGCAGGACAACGTCGCCGAGCAGGTGTCAGGCGTTAAAGGCGAAAACTCCATCAAGGTGTTCGGCAATGACTTGCAGGAACTGACGGATACGGCCGACAAGATCAAGGCGGTGCTCGCCACCGTGCCGGGAATAACGGACCTTGGCGTCTTCACATCGCTCGGCCAGCCAACCATCCAGATCGATATTGACCGCGAGCGCGCAGCACGCTACGGGTTGTCGCCCGGCGATATCAATTCGACGATCCGGACCGCTGTCGGCGGCGAATCCGCGGGCGACGTCTATGAGCCGGGAAGCGATCGACACTTCCCGATCGTGGTCCGTCTCGCCCCGCAATATCGCCAGAGCGCGGAAGCCATCAGCAAGCTGACGATCGGCGCATCCGGCCCGAAAGGAATCACGCAGATTCCCTTGAGCGAGGTCGCGCGCATCCAGCTCGTGAGCGGCCCTTCATACATCTATAGGGAACAGCAGCAGCGCTATCTGCCAATCAAGTTCAGCGTTCGCGACCGCGATCTCGGCAGCACCATCGAGGAAGCTCAGCAGCGCATCGCACAGGAAGTGCAATTACCGCCCGGCACCCAACTGCAGTGGGTCGGCGAATTCCGCAATCTGCAGGATGCGATCGGGCGGCTGCAGGTCGTCGTGCCGCTGAGCCTCGCGATTATCGGCCTGCTGCTCTGGATCAATTTCACCTCCGTGCGCGATACCCTGCTTGCACTGAGCGTCATTCCGATGGCCGTGATCGGCGGCGTCTTTGCGCTGTTTCTGGCGCGGATTCCGTTCAGCGTTTCGGCGGCTATCGGCTTCATCGCGCTGTTCGGCATTTCCGTGATGAACGGCATCCTGATCCTGTCTCAGTACAACCAGTTCATCGATTCCGGCCTGCAGCGCATCGATGCGATCATACGGGCCGGCGAAGCGCAAATGCGCCCGGTCCTGATGACCTGCGTGATAGCGGGGATCGGCCTGCTGCCCGCCGCCCTGTCCACCGGGATCGGATCGCAGGTGCAGAAACCGCTGGCGGTCGTGGTGGTCGGCGGAATGACGGTTGCTCCACTCGTCATTCTCGTTGTCTTGCCGGCTTTGATCTCGCTATTTTCTCGTCGAAGAATGGTGGCTGACGCTCCCGAATCGGCGCTCGAACCGGCAAAATAAAACCGACTTTTGGCAGGCGATCGTAGAAAAGGAAAAGTTGTGGGGGGAGGCTGGCGAAGAGCATTGGCATCCGGCTTTTGCGGAAGCGGACGCGCTCATGCGCGATCCCCTGCACGTCTCCTGATCCTGTACGGGTTGCTATTCGCCTCGCAGGTACTCTCAGGCTGCGCGGTGGGGCCTGACTTCAAACCTCAGGCGCCCCCCGAAACCTCAAAATATCTTTCCGGTCCGGCGGCAGACCGCGTGCCGGGGCATCCCCTCGTACCTGACGCGGAAATTCCTTCCCAATGGTGGGAGTTGTTCCGCTCGCCTGCACTGAACCGAATCGTGGAAGACGGGATCGCACACAATGCCGATCTCGCGGCGGCGGAGGCAGCAGTGAGGGTGGCGCAGGCCAACGCGCTGGCGCAGCGCGGCGCCTTGTTTCCGAGCGTGACCGGAGATTTCGAATCCTCGCGTCAAAAGGTGGCGGTCGATCTGTCGTCGCCTCTTGAGTCCGGCGCCAATATTTTCAATCTGCATACCGGTCAGGTCACGGTCTCCTACGTCGCCGACGTCTGGGGGGGCACGCGCCGTCTTGTTGAGTCCGCAGATGCGCAAGCCGAGATGCGCGCGTTCCAGCGTGAAGGCGTCTATCTGACGCTGGCCAGCAACATCGCGCTTGCTGCGATCGAGGAAGGCCGGTTGCGCGGACAGATCGCGGCGACCCGCCGGGTCATTGACCTGCAGTCCGAGGTTCTCAAACTCTTGAAGCGGCAGCAGGAGCAGGGCCAGATCGCTCTGACCGACGTCGCCGCACAGGAAACCGCGGTCTCGCAGACCAGGCTTCTGTTGCCGCCGCTCGAAAGGCAGCTTGCGCAACAGCGTCATTTGTTGACGTTTTTGACCGGACGCTTGTCGAGCGACGCTCCGGCGGAAACTTTCAATCTCGGCTCGTTTCGAATGCCGCGCCGTCTTCCTCTGAGCCTGCCGGCTGATCTCGTAAGACAGCGTCCCGACATTCGCGCCGCCGAGGCCAGTCTCCATTCCACCAATGCGATGATAGGCGTCGCGATCGCCAACCGCTTGCCGCAGATTTCCCTGACCGGCAATGTCGGCGCAGCGGCCGCCCGATTTGCGCAGTTGGCCACGCCGGGAGCTGGCCTCTGGATGCTGGCGGGGAATGCGGCGCAAACCATTTTCGATGCGGGAACGCTGCAAAACAAGCAGGTCGCCGCGGAAGAGGAAACCAATCAGGCTCTCGCTCAGTATCGCAGCACGGTACTTGCTGCGTTTCAAAACGTCGCGGACGTCTTGCGGGCTCTTCAGGCCGGTACCCGCGCCATCAGTGCCGCGACAGATGCGGAGCGATCCGCATCCGAAAGCATTTCGCTGTTGCGCAAGCAGGTGGATCAGGGGCAGATCAGCGTGCCGCTTCTGCTCGCCGCGCAACAGGCTTATCTGCAGACGTCTCTTGCGCGCCTCGATGCGCAGGCCTCGCAACTCGCCAATACGGTCGCGCTGTTTCAGGCCCTCGGCGGCGGCTGGTGGAACAGGGCTGATTCCGGGAAGCTCGATCAATCCCGGCTCAGTTCTAATGCTCCCCGGACTTGATCGAGTCTGGAGGGGCATCAGAACCCGACCAGTCCATCGCCGCTTCGTTGATAAGGCAATGCCTTCTATTGTTGCAGTGGTACTTGCAAAATAACAAATGCATACCTTCACGTCGGACGACTAGAAACCTTGATGTCGATATCGTGTCCCTCACGTATCGCGAGGCTTGCAGCGGCAACCGCGGCCTCAAAAGCAGCTTCCTTGGTCGCGTAATCGCTCTTGGCGTTCCCGTCATGCAGAACGGTCCATCCCTGCCCCCGCGGGGTCACCGCATATTGTGCAACTCCCATAATTGCTATCCTCCTCCGCATGGTCGTCTTTACTGTCGCTGTTCGTGCATTCAATTCCTGATCGGCGGCGAAGGTTCCTCGATTGACCCACCACGCCGACACGCTCGTGCGCAGCAAACCGGCGGGAACGGGTACGCCAAGCTGCAGTTGTGCCTGAGGCGTGTGCAGTTCATTTCGACATCCGAGCTGGTCCGCGCCGGAAATATTTGACCTCCTGCGCGGCCACGGCAGCGCCCTTTGCATCTCGGATCATCACGACGCGCCGGCGCCCTGGACGGTAACCGCTCCGCATGTCTATGTTCGCGCTCATGGACCATCGGGAGACTATCGCGATCGTTATGCACCTCGAACGCTGGCTGCCTGGGCGCGGCGGCTTTCTCCCCTGCGAAAGGAAGGGCACAGTATCTACGTCTATTTCGACAACGACCAGAAGAGCGCAACTCCGCTCGATGCAGTGCGATTGATGCGTCTGAGGGGGCTGAGTTGAGACTGTCTCTCATCAAGACAATTCGATTTTCTGAGGAGTTGAGTCCTTCCAAACGACGCATTTTCAGGAATCGATCCTAGTCACTCTACTTCGATCTATCCGTTCCGATCCCTATAGGCTCAGCCGGCCGTGCACTCTTGAGTGCACGGGTTTCGGCCCGGATCCGGATAGCGAGCACCAGCGCATTCATGACAGTGAAGACGGCTGCCAATAAAGGCAGATGAAGAGCGAGCGGTAGAACTGCAATTTCCGCGGCGACAATTGCGTAATTTGGATGCGACAGATATCTGTACGGACCGGATGTGACGAGCGGCGCGTCGGGCAACACAATGATGCGCGTTGTCCATCGCGGTCCCAGCGTTGCAAGCACCCAAAAACGAAGACCCTGCAGCAAGATAAAAATCGCGAAGGCAACGACATTCACATCCTGATTTCGCCCCCATATCCACAACGCGATCAACCACGCAGCATGGGTCGCGACCAGAAGCGGATAATGCTCCGGCGCAATCTCGACTGCGCCGCGCGCCAGCAAGCGGACCGTATTGTATCGGGACAGAACGAGTTCGCCCAGCCGCTGCAGCGTGACCAATGCAAGAATGAGCGTGGCTGCCGTCACGCTGCGTGACGCAGTGCGACGCAGCTTGCGGTGAAGCCCGGGCCTAGCGACGTCAATAGCGCTCGAGGCGGCAGGCCTCGTTCGCGGGCGCGTTCCAGCACGAACAGCACCGTGGCCGCCGACATGTTTCCATACTCGGCAATCACCGCCCTCTCATGATCCAGCGTTCCCTGATCGAGCGAGAACGCCCGCTCTATCGCGATGATGACTTTCGTGCCGCCGGGATGGCAGATGAAGCGGTCGATATCGTCGATCGACAGACCCATTCCAGATAGAATGGCCGTGACTCCGGGCTTCATGTGCTCAGCGACGAAGTCCGGAATCGTGCGCTGGAAGATCACGCCGAATCCCTCGGGGTCAACCCGCCACCCCATGATACTCAGCGTGTTCGGCCACAGATGCTCGCCAGTCGACTCGATACAAGTGGCGCCCCCGTCACCGGCGCGCAGCACGACAGCGGCGGCGCCGTCGCCGAAAAGACTGGCCGCGACGATATTGGCCTTGGTCAATTCATCATGGCGAACCGCGAGCGTGCAAAGTTCGAGCACCACAAGCAGCACATTGGTGCCGGGCCGCGCTTGCGCCAGTCGCGATGCAATGGACAGTCCGGCCACGCCACCCGCGCAGCCCAGACCAAAGACCGGGACGCGCGATACATCCGACCGGAAGCCGAGTTTGCCGGCGACGCGCGCCTCTAGCGTCGGCGTCGCGATGCCGGTCGAGCATACCGTAACGACGGTGTCGATATCGGTTACTCTGAGACCGGCACGCTCGATAGCCTTTTGCGCGACATCAATAAACAACACTTCGGCGCCTTCCAGAAAGGCCTGGGTTCGCTCCGGCCAGCCGCGCGGCTCGCAGTACCACTCCATCGGCTTGACGCCGTAGCGATGCTGTATGCCGGTGTTGGCGAAAAGCGCAGAAAGCGTTTCGAATTGCGGATATTGCGAACCCAGCAGGAAACGCGCCGCGTCAAGGATTTCCGTCTGATGAAACACGTTGGGAGGAACCCCGGTCGCCATCGAGACCAAAGCGGCCGCGTGTTTCATAGCAATGCTCCTGCTACCGGCGCCGATATCCCGCGCCTCAGATCGACGAAACTACTTTTATCAGACTGATTTGAAGTAGAGGGTTCTGCATGCCCCACAGACGTTCATTAAAGCCAGCCAGGCTAAGGAATCGAGACGTCACTCGCGCTGCAGAATTATTCATTCGACAATATCTTGAACCAACTGAGTCATCCCCTTCCAATCAACTCGTTTGCATTTTGGCCGTCACCTTGCGATTCTCGCCGAGGTTCGGCTTTTCGCCGGTCAGTCTCGCCTTGGCGAACTCGAAGAGCGTCGCCACCGCACTTGCAGGTCCGTCCCATAATTCCCCGATAAAAGGCTCAAACCGCAACAGGCATACATTGGGATCGGTTGGCCCTCCCGGCCACCACATCTCATCGGTCTTCCGCCACACCGCCTCCGTCTTATCCGCGTCGCGGAGGACGAAGGCGTGGCCCGTGATGGACAGATAGGCTTTATCGCTCGAATCGATGAAGACGAGACCGACATCAGATGTCGCCTCAACCTCCTCATCCTTGGCGCTACGCCGATCGGTTACGAAGTATATGAGGCTGGCGGCGCGATCGGGCCTCGCTTCCAGCGGCCGTGCGCGCAATCCATCAGCGAATTGCGTCGTCAACATGCACACACCAACTTTTTCGACGATGTCCCAGATGCGATCGATGGGATTCTGATCGTTCATCGTCGTCACCGCTATCTGTCGACCACTTGGATTCGATTACCAGAACGGCTCGGCCTGGTAATGATCATACAGCCGCTTGTCGTTTTCGCGATTCCAGGCCCAATCGGCATCGTTTCGATAGTGCGGCGCCTGCTCGAGCTGATCTCTTGTCAGGTTTGTCAGATAGCCGCCGAGGTCGGTGTCGTACTTCAGGCTTGCCCACGGTGTAGGATAGTGATCGTCGCCAATCCCGAGAAATCCTCCGTAACCAAGGACAGCGTAAGCGACCTTGCCGGAGATCTTGTCGATCATCACGCGCTCAATGCTGCCGATCTTCTGGCGATCGGGGCCATAGACGGCGGTGCCTTCCACCTTATCGCTGCCGATGAGACTTCCTGTTTCCCGTTCTGCCATCACGGCCTCCTGAGTGAATATGTCAATCTCCAACGCAGCCGCAAGAAAAGCGTTCCGAATAACGGTGTGGCCCAGCGAACGGCCTTATGAAAAAGCCCCGCCGAAGCGGGGCCATCCATGATCAGCTTTTACCAACTCTGCCGATCGTACCAGTCATCGATCTCCTTACGCGTCTGATCCTTCTGATATCCGTAGCGCTCCTGGATCTTGCCTTCGAGCTGATCACGCCGGCCGTTGATGACGTCGAGGTCATCGTCCGTGAGTTTGCCCCACTGCTCCTTGACCTTGCCCTTCAACTGCTTCCAGTTTCCTTCAACCCGATTCCAATCCATCGTGAAACCTCCTGCTATGTATTGGACAGCACTAACCGGCAAGGCCCGAAGACGTTCCTGTGTTACATTCTGCACAGAGGAACGATCGCTTCCGTCTGATGTTAGGAGACCATCAGCAATGGAGGTTCACTTTGAAAACGCTTATAGCCGCGGCCACGCTTCTCATGATCTCGACTGCATCGTTCGCCCAGACTACCGCAAATACACCTTCGCAAGCCGCCGCTCCCGTGGCCGCTGCCGGCGATTGGAGCGCATCGAAGATGTCGGGCGTGAAGGTCTACAACGAAGCGAACGACAAGATCGGCGAGATTTCCGACGTCATCGTCAACTCACAGGGACAGGTCAGAGGGGTCGTGCTTGAAGTCGGCGGCTTTCTGGGAATGGGCACTCATTACGTGCTGATCGCGATGAACAGCCTGAAGTTCGCCAACGAAGCGGGAAAAACGACGTCGGGAAAAACCTCCGAAACCAAGCGGGAATGGTATCCCGACAGGGCGGTGCTCAACCTCACAAAGGAGCAGTTGAAGGCGCTTCCGGAGTTTAAGTACTGATCGGGGTGGCTCGGCTGGGACGAGCGGCCCGGCTGCCTCCACGATTGGAACTCACCCCAAAACTCTTGCGGCATCGTCCCGGTCTTTACCGGTTGTTCACCTGACTGTGAGAACCTGATTTCAACCCGAGAGGGCCATAGTATTGCGTACAAAACCCGCTGCCGGCTCAATCCGGCAGCGGGTTTTTGTATGCAGGCCCCGTCGCAGAGATTTGTTAAGGACCGGACCAGTGCAAGTCCCGCCATCGGCCGGTATTTTACAACTCATTAACGGTCACGGCGCATCTTCCCGGTAGGTAGCCTTGTACGGTTCCTGCCATGGATGAATTAGAGGACACTCCCCAGACCCTGCGGCAAGCTTATTCCAGACTTTCCGCCTGGGTTTGCCGCATGAACCGGCCCCCCGCACAATCGCGGACGATGGAATCCAATCGGCAACCGGAAAACCCGAGAACCGTTGTTCCGAGCCGGCAGTTGGAGCCCGATCGTCCCGATTAGTTCTCGGGCCAAGAATCTTGCGCGCATGCTATCAAGGCCGGAAGCTGGTGATTGCCGGCACTGACGTCGACGCCAGCGGATGCTTTGCGCCGGGCCGCCGCAAAGGATTGCCTGATTTTCTCTTCCAGTCGATGCCGTCGTCCATGCCCGCTCTAAACGCGCGCACATCAAGCGACGACACAAAAGAAACGGCTCACGAAGCCGCCACCGGAAAAGCCAGGAACTGGGTTGGACCGCGGCCCTCCGTTTTCACAAGCAGTCAACGCGACCCCGAACGGTCTGTGGGTCGATCCCTCCGCCGTCATGATGCGAGACACTCGCCGATAGCCGCCACGGCCTCGGGCAATCGCTCCCATAATTGAACGCTCTATCTGATTACGCGCCGCACGGCCTTTGACGGACTTTCGTGGCCGATCGTCACGAGACCTGCCCATGTCGTGGGCACTGAGCGCTGCATCGAGGCTCGGATTGTAATCAAAGCACTTCTATTTTGTGAACGGAATAACAGCTTGTGTGAATTATCGATGACAGCAATCCAACGACATGCCGAATTCCACCATTGCCATCAAAGGGGAGAAACGCATCAGGAGTCGTTGCCTCAAGATTTGTTTCCGTGGGACCTGCGCGGGCGCCCGCGACGCACATATTGAGGAATTCTAATGAGGACGAGGTCGAATGGTGAATATCCCGCATCCCCGGGTTGCCTTTGGTGATTTACCTGATCAATTCAAGACCGATGCAGACGAGGTCAGGCTCCCGCGGAAGATACTGGCGAGGCTTCTCGATCTGTACATCTCGTCCTGGGATTTCGATGAAGATTGGTACCTCACGACTTATCCCGACATCGCTACCGCGGTCAGCAGTAACGGGTTTCCATCGGGGTGGGCGCATTTTCGAGCGGTCGGATATCTTGAGGGGCGTCTCGGCTCCCGACCGATCGTAGACAGCGAATGGTATCTCGAAACTTATCCTGACGTTGCAGAGGCGATGCTCGATGGCAAAGTAGCCAGCGCGGCCGAGCACTTCGAAAACTTCGGTTACGCCGAAGGCAGGCTGCCATCCAAGCCAGGCGTCGACACCCAATGGTATGCGCGCCGCTATATGCGCGCGCGGCAATCTGTTGAAGAAAAACAGGCGCACGACGATTTTGTCAGGCGCGGATACCGCGGGCTGGCGCTCCCCGCCCCGCCCCGCTGAATTAAGTTGAGGAAGGAATATGTTAGAAGCTCCCTTGCTTCCCGTCGCTATTCGCAACTTTGACGAAGCCCGCTATCTCGAATCCAATCCGGGAGCGCGCACGGCGTTGACCTCGGGTGAGGCAGTTAGTGCGCTGGATCATTATTTGCGCTTCGGCATCGATGAGAACAAGCACTCTACCATTCGCCGAGAGACCGGAGCTGTGGCCTGCTCGGTCGAACGGTACCTGGTGTCGGAGTCTGGGTTCTGTCTGATCATCGGCTGGCTCGCCGATGAGGGTTGTGAAACCCCACGGATGAAGCTGATCGGCGGAGAGTTCACGATCGAACTGCCGCAAGCGGCCTGTTTCAGGCAGGCCCGGAAAGACGTCGAGCAGCACGTCAGGGACGGCGCATACGACTACGGGTTTGTTGCCTTTGGACAGTCTCCTTCGAAGACTCTCTTGAAGCAGTCGCTGCTGTTTCAAGTCGCTTCGCTGACTGGCACCTTTCAGACAAAAGTTACCCCTGAGATCGTGTCCGACAAGCGCGTTCTCAACACGCTGTTGCAAATTATAGCTACGTGTGAATCGCATTCCGGAAAGCAAGCGGCTCTGAATGGCTTTCTCTGCGGAGCTTCCGGAAAGGCTCTGATCCAGCTTTTTCGGTCTCACGTGACGTCAGCCGTTTCGAACTCTTACGTTGAGCGATTCAGGCCACGCAAGGTATCCAGCTCGTTCGTGACGGTGCTATTTGGCTCGACCGAACCGATCAAGCTTCAGCCGATGCTGTTCAGGGCTTCCGGAATAGACTTCGGCGAATGGATCTACGTCTGCAACTCGCCCGAAGACGCCGACGAGGTGTTGCGATATGCACGCCTCATGTCAGACCTGTACGATGTGATGATTACTGTCATTGTTCTAGGCGATAACGCAGGCTTCGGCGCGGCAAACAATGTCGCCATCGATCACGCAACAAGCAGCCGAATCTTCATCATCAACCCAGATGTATACGTCGTGCCCGCTTACGCCCGGCAGATGAAGCAGGTGCTGGCCGAAGCCAAATTGGGGAAAACGTTGTGGGGCGGTTTGCTGTTCTACGACGATCACAATCTCATGCACTCGGGCATGTTTATCGACAACGATTCGTTCGTCCGCCGCAATTCTCTGAATCGAACCGACGATTCTCTGCTTGCGCCGTCCGGGCGCTTGTTGCGCGTCGAGCATTTTGACAAGGGGGTGCCTTTCTCTGAACGGGAGTGGCAGAAGCCGAAGGCCGTCCCGGCGATAACCGGGGCGGTGATGGGCTTTGAAAAGCCCATGTTCGAAAAACTTGGCGGCTTTTCCACGCGTTACATCTACGGCCACTACGAAGATGCCGATTTATCGTTGCGCTGGAGCGCTTTGAACGGGCCCGTTTGCATCCACCCGCAGATTCGCCTCGTGCATCTCGAAGGACAGGGGTCGCGTGCCCGAGGCGAAGAATATCGCGGCGCATCGATAGCGAACCGCTACTTTTTTACTGCGGAACATGGCGACTATTTCGACAAGCATCTCGCCAAGACCGGCAGGCGTACACCATGAAAGTAATCTACGTGAGCTACCTCCATCCTTCGGTAGCACCTGGCGGCGCTCAACAGGTCGCGTTTGAAATGTTTCAGGCCAGTCTGAAGCAGGGCCACGAAGCCTATTTCATCGCCGCGCTCGAAGCCAATCACGAGCAGGTCTACGGCAAACCGGGCGCGCCCATCGTTCCCGTTCAGGGAGAAGAAAGGCAGTATTTCTACTTCCCCCAATACTATGACTTCCTGCATCTTTCGGTCGGAGATTGGCGTTCGATCCAGTTTTTTCGCGAGCTGATCGAGCGGATCAAGCCGGATGTTATTCACTTTCATCATTATCATCGCGTGGGAGTGGAATCGATTCGTGCGGCCAGGATCGCGGCACCGGATGCAGTCATCTGCTTTACGTTCCACGAAATGATGGCCATATGCATGGCCGACGGGCAGATGGTGAAGAAAGGCTCGCACGATCTCTGTCGGGCGTCTTCTCCCGTCTCGTGCAACAAATGTTTTCCAGACCTTCGTCCGGAGTTTGTGACACTGCGCTCGGCGCGCCTGAAGGCAGCTCTTGCGGAATGCGACGTTTTTGTCTTTCCATCAGAGTTCATCGCCGAGCGATATGTGGAATGGGGATTGCCTCAGGAAAAGTGCGTCGTCATACCAAACGGTCAAGCAAATCTCGGCACTGCATTTGACCGCAGTCAGCATTCCCGGCAAGTTAATCGTTTTGGATTTTTCGGTCAGTTCATCGACAACAAGGGCGTGGACGTCATACTGGATGCGCTGTTGTTGCTCGCAAGAGAGAAACGGCTTCCGGCGGAAGGTATCGTGGTCGAGATAAATGGCGGCAACAAGCATTACGCATCCGGCCCCTATCTGGAGAAAATCAATCAGCAGGTAGAGGAGCTGCGCAAATCCCAATCCGGCAGGATTACCTTGCGCGAAAACGGCGCATATGCGCGCGATCAACTTGCCGACCGGATGGCATCGGTTGACTGGGTCATCGTGCCCTCAACGTGGTGGGAGATTTTCGGTCTTGTCGTCTCCGAAGCGTGGATGTTCGGAAGACCAGTCATCGCTTCTGCGATTGCGGGTTTGAAGGAAAGAGTGGTCCCGCACAAAAACGGGTTCACGTTCCTGCCGCGAGACAGCCGCTCGTTGGCCGAACTCCTGTTGAAATTGGTCGGGAATGAGCAGCAATGGATCGCGACAAACAGGTCCATCGAACAGCCGTGGACCGAAGACGAGATGTTGGACGCTCATCTGAGCCTTTGGAAGGAATTTTCACTCAACACATCCGGGCACCCGGCTTACGGCCACCGGCAGGTTCAAGGGCTGCGAGCCTGAAGCGCCGGCCGCACATGAAATTATCTTGGCGAGTATGAGGAAGCGAGTTCACAAGTGAATCTAGCAACACCCTTATTCGACAGTTCGCTCCCGGCGATCCGCACGTCGATCGCGGGGATATCCAATGCGAAATACGCGCAGTTCACCGATGGATCGAGGGAGATCTACAAACAGGTGCTGCGTATCTTCGAGCGCCATAAGCTCGAGTATTTTTTATTCGCCGGCGCAATCGTCGGTTACGTCCGAAACGGTCGGATGCCGCCCTGGAATGATGATCTGGATGTCATCATTTTCGAAGACCAGATTAAACTCTTCGAGACGGTGGTCCTGCCATTGCTGCGCGATTGCGGATACGTTTGCTGGCCAGTGGCCGCGCCTTACACCGGCGGCGGATACCACATCCTGGCACTGCAGCAGGACACGAATTCCCGCCGTGCCTCCATTGAGCTCGCGGACGGGATCCCTGTCGTCGTGCCATGGGCGCAAGTCGACGTATTCTACACGAGTGTCGATGAAGCAGGCTTTATACGAAATCTTTCGAACTGGGGAATGTACCACACAAAACAGATACCGGAGACCTGGGTCAGGCCGGGTACTTTCGTTCATCTGGATTCGTTTCGCGCGCGCGTCTTCAGTAATTACGAAGACGATATCTGGCACGAATACGGAAATGTTGCTTCGAATATCGTGGTTCATTCGCATGACAAGGTTGCGCTCAAGCTGATGGGATCCGACTGGGAGCAATTCGAATTCGACTACGACGCCCTGCTGTCCACCACGGTGACAAACCTGCCGCCAAGTTTAAGCCGGGCGCGGCTTGCCGAATTTGCAGCGGATGCAGGCCGACAATTCGAGGCGCCAGCCGATGCGAACTTTGACGCAATTGCAAAGCAGGTCTGCGAAGGAAGACCCGGCCGGGTCACGCTGAGCGGCGCCGACCAGAGCTTCTGGGTCCTGGATCTGAAGCGCTTATTTCCAGGCGTGAAGCTGGAAGTCCGGGTTGCTACCGAGAAGGAAGCAAAGCGGGCGATTCACCTGCGACGTTTTATCGACAGCGTACAATTTGCTGACCCGGCAATTCGCAAGGTGTACGAGGATTTCCTGCTCGCCAGCGATGGCCCGCCCAGCTCACGACGGAGCTGTTCAACATGAAAAACGTCATTACCTACGGAACATTCGATCTATTTCACGTGGGACACGTCCGCCTGTTGCAGCGCCTGCGCAGTCTCGGAGATCGCTTGATCGTTGGCTGTTCAACAGACGAGTTCAACGAAATCAAGGGAAAGAAATCAGTTATCGGGTACAACGAACGGGCCGAAATCCTCGCGAGTTGCAAATATGTCGATTTGGTGATTCCTGAAAATACGTGGGAGCAAAAATCGAGCGACATTCGAAAGCACGAGATCAGAATATTCGCCATGGGCGACGATTGGGTAGGAAAGTTCGACCATCTGTCCGCAGAGACCGGCTGCATCGTTACATATGTGAGTCGGACATCGAATATTTCCACCACCGACATCAAGGGCTATCTAAGAAAAATAGACAGTGATACGATCGCTTCGATGAAGAACAAGGTCGATCACCTGCGCGCGCAGCTCGACAGGTATTAAACGCTTCAGCGAGACGCGCGAATCTGGAAACGATCCTGATCGTCGGAAGGTGAAATGAGCAAACAGCGCCGTTTGCTTCGATCAATCATTTCAATCCACCTGCTGCTGTTTTCGGCGGGCTTTGACAGCCTATCGGCGACCGAAATCTGGCTTGCCCCTCAAGCTTCTGTCCCGCCCTCGCCTCTCAACCGCGCCGTTGATTTTCTTGATATGTTCAATGCTGATGCTCCTTGGCGGAATGCAGCGAAGGCCATCGCCGTCTTCAAGCTCTACGGCTCATATCTCGAACACGCTCCTCAAGATCAGGTCGACAAGATCGTAAAGAACCTGAATGAACGTCATATCGCGATCGCCGTTGAGGCGGGAGTAATGAACGGCCCGGAAGTGATCAAACCGGCATGCGGGGGACCCGGAGTAGAAGGCTACTCGACGATCGCGCGCGCGAAGCTGATCTCAAAAAAGATAAAAAGCGCAGGAGGATCGATCGCCTACCTCGCCATGGACGAGCCGCTTTGGTTTGGACGATTTTACAAAGGCCCCCCAGGCAGGCAACCGGGCTGCCGTCTCCCGGTCGATCAGGTGATCGATCTCGTGATGCCTGTGCTTCAGGCATATCGTGAATCCTTCCCGGCGGTGCGGATCGGAGACGTGGAACCGAGCGGCGTCGCGTATCAACCGGAATGGCAGAATGAAACCCGACAATGGCTTCGCGGGCTTCGCGATCGATTGGGATCGAGTCTCTCGTTCATGCAATTGGACGTGCCGTTCGCAGCCGGTCCGCAGCAGGTGACCGCCGCGCGGCGCTTTTTCAATCAGTTGGAGGTCCTGCGCACAGAAAGCCTGGTAGGAAATATTGGCATTATCTACAACGGCACGCCGAATGACCGAACCGACAAGGAATGGATAGATAGTGCGAAGAGCCATATCGGATTGTTCGAGCAGGAATATAAGCTTCGTCCGCAACAGGCGATCATTCAATCGTGGACGCTACGCCCGACACATGCCTTGCCGGAAACCGATCCCGAAACTCTCACCGGTTTGGTCCTGTACTACGCCAAGCAGTCCCGCCCTGGCACTAAATGAAGCAGGACGGCGCTTTTTGCCGATACCGGCTAATGCGGACAATCGCTGAAATAACGTCAAAGGATGGCGCGTAATGGCAGGGAAGACGATCATCCACGGCGGCGGCCAGATAGAAGGACATACGCAGACCAATTCGATCGAAGCGGTTCTTACTTCGCTCGCCGCTGGCGAACGGCAGATCGAACTCGATTGCGTCAAGCTGGCTGACGGCTTCGCGTTTGCTCACGATGAAACTGAGAAGAGATTCTATGGGATTGAAAAGACATTCGCGTCGTTAACCCGGGATGAATTCCAGCGGCTTCGCGTGTTGAAAAGGTTCAATCCTGTCACGTTCAAAATGGTTGAATACCTTCTGAAAATTCTGCCGGATACCAAAATAGTCATCGACGCAAAATTTCCCGATTTTCAATTCTCCGGCTTTTTGCAGTTTCTGGCAAACAATCACTGCTCGCTTCTGGACCGGCTCTATTACCAAGTTTATTGCCGTGAATGGGTCGACCTGTGTCGTCCGTTTGGAGTCCGAAAAGTTGTGATAGCTCTGTGGAAGCACTATGACGCCGATCCATACTCGGACGAAGCCTATGATTTCGCTCGTTATACGACATCAGAGTTGGACGCGCTCGGCATAAGCGTCAGATGGAAAACTCCCGGCATGCAGGTCGAGAATCGTCATCGCGAAGGGATGAAACGCTTGGCAGATTTGGCCGACGTTTATTTTCATGGACAGGACATTTCTCTGTGCCGTGAGAAAGAATTGCTGGATGCCGGGATCAATTTCTTCAGTTCATATTCACTCGGTAGCCTGCCTCACGGATTTGAGGCTAGTTCTTATCGGAAAAGACATGCCGATCTGACCAGGATGAGCGACTTGGGTGCAGCTTGCCACTATCTGGAATTCGGCAGTCGGGAGGGTAGACGGATTTAGGCCACCAATCATGGTTGAGAACACACTGGCCTCAACGGACACCACCTTCCGACCACACGAATTCGCTAAACTCGCTGCGATCGCCATGAGCTGAACCTGGCGCCTTGCGGGGCGTCGAAGTGAAGGACATCGTCTCCATCGCCAGCGCAGATTCCAAAGGCAAACCCGCCCGTCAGTACGCACCTGGCGGCATTTCAGTGCCGAATGACAAGATCGCCATAACGCGGGTTTTCCGGTTTCCAGGCAAGGCGGCTCATCGCCGCCGTCGCCGGGAACGATCCCAATGGTTGGGATCATCTCGGGACTCGCAAAATGGAATGCCTGAAATTACTCTCGCTTCATGACAGTCCGTTCGCGGCTCTCGCGATTTCCGTTCGGTCGACCCGCGAATGCGTAGGCTGGATGGCATCGAGAATTACATGATGAAAAAATGACAGGATCTCACTGATCAAAAAGGATGGCGCGGGGAGACGTGAAGGGTGAACGGATCGACCAGCCGGAAATTCGAGATCGAATTGAAACTCGAACTCCATTCGCAGGACGGAACTAAACTTAAGCGATCCTTGCGGAAGTCGCTGAAGCCCGGCGGTCAAGCGCAAGCGTTGAATTCGGTTTATTTCGATACCGCGGGGCAAGATTTTCGCAAAGCCGGCTTCTCACTGCGCATCCGTCACGTTGGCAAACGACGGATCCAGACTTTGAAGGCCGCCGGCGAAGCAACGGCAGGTCTCTTTGTAAGACCGGAGTGGGAGCGTGACATACAGGGCGACATGCCGAATCTCAATCATGAGATCGCTTTCCTACAAGAGCTTATCCCTGAAGCAGCCTCGGCTGATCTGCGCCCCGTATTTCGAACCACGGTGCACCGATATTTGTTTGAAGCAGTCGATCTTGGCAGTTCTGTCGAGGCATCGTTCGATCAAGGAGCGATCCGAACCGGTCACCGCAAACGCTCACTCTGCGAGGTCGAACTTGAGCTCAAACGAGGGGCTCCCACACTCTTATTTAAACTGGCGCGAGAGATTAATGCGGTCATTCCCGTACGGCTCGGCGTTCAGAGTAAGGCTGAGCGCGGTTACATCTTGGCGCGCTCGGCCAAGATGCAGGCGACCAAGGCCGAACCTGTCCTTTTGATGACGGATATGACCTCCGCAAAAGCGCTGCAAATCATCACGCAATCCTGCATCCGTCATTTCCGCCTGAACGAAACAATCCTTTCAGAACATGATGATGCTGACGCTCTGCACCAGGCGCGCGTAGCTCTCAGGAGGCTACGCTCAGCTCTCACGCTGTTCAAAAAAATGCTGGCCGACGAGCGTTACAAGGCGCTTCGCGACGACCTCGAATGGATGGCCGCCACGCTGGGGGTTGCGCGAAACATCGACGTCTCGATCGCGAGCCTTGAGAGTCAACCCGTGCCGAAAGCGCTGCTCAGCGCACGACGACGTGCATACGCACAGGCTCGCGCGTCCCTTGATAGCCCTCGGTGGCGCAAGCTGATGCTCGAGCTGGTTGAATGGCTATCCATCGGGCGGTGGTTGACGCACCCTGAGAATCCCTCCCGCTGCAATAAGCCAATTGTACGCCGCGCTGTGCGTATACTCGACCGATCCATGAAGCGGCTTGAACGGCGCGGTCGAGGTTTCACCCCTCTCGACGACCATGCCCGCCATCGTGTTCGCATCGAAGCCAAGAGGCTACGCTATGCGGCCGAGTTCTTCGAGACACTGTTTCCGGGCAAGTCCTCAAAACAACGAGGCAAGGCATTCGGCCGAGCTATCGAGGCGCTACTCGACAGCCTTGGCGCCCTTAACGATCTCACCGTTGTTCCGGCACTTCTGGAAGGTCTCGATCCGCGACCGCAGGTAATATCCAGACTTCATAGCCGCAAGCGCCTCCTGAAAAAGGCCGAGCGACAGTACATAACGCTGCTCAAAATCGTGCCTTTCTGGCAATGATTCAACGCGCCAGATAAACTCCGATTGATGTATGGAGGGTCACTCCGGACGTTTTCACTAACGGTAGTTCGTTTTCAGCTTTGCGACGGCGACGATTCGTGGTCGCTTGCCTTGGCGCGAGCGGTCGCGAGAGGCCACGCGCTTGCTTTTCTTCACGCCGGCCTTCTTCGCAGTCGATGCCACATGTGGGGCGTCGCGATTGTGCTTTGCATATTCGGCGCCGTCGACCGGCGCGACATGCGGTGGATCCCTGCCGAGATAGGGCCGCCCGATGCCGAACTCCTTCGCGTGCGCATCAACCCACTTCCAGAGCTTTTCCGAAAAAGCGAATCGCCGGTCGCGCGTTCCGCCCGCGACACTCACCACATCGGCCGCGAGCCCATGCCCGTAGCCGCCGCGCAGGCTGCCGCCATGATAGGATCGGTTGCTCGCCGCCTTGAGGCCGCTGGCGATCGACTGGCGGTAGTCGTCACGGAAACCACTGGTGATGCCGGGAGCGAGGCCGGCCGCCTCCGCCGCGCGAAGCATACGAAACAATTTCAGCTTGAAGCCGCGATCCATGCCGCCGATCACGTAATCCATCATCGGCAGGCCCACGCGTTCCGCCGCCTTGGGGTCCTTCCATCCGAAATTCTGATCGACATATCTGGTGAAGGCTCTCGACACCATCACCTTCTTGCCCTTCCGCTTGACGGCAACTCTCCTCCAGTCACGCACCTTAATCGTGTCCTCTTTGGGCGTGCGTTGATAAAGCGCCCACAAATAGCGATCGACGCAGACGTCCACGACCATGCAGTCGTCGCCAATCTCGACAGACTTTGCTGCTTTGCCGGCTTCGACAGGTTCGAGATCCGATGGATCCACGCTTGCGAGTCGCACAGACGCTGACTCGGTTGGCGCGCTTGGTGTGCTGGCGGCCTCCGCAAGCGACTGTTCGCTCATCGCCACGTTCGAACGAATTGGCAGATGCGTTGGACTGGGATCACTGGATATCGAATTCGGCCGCAACTCAGCGGCGAGGTTCTCTCTGAGAGGAGAAGAAAGAGAGGCGATATCGGCGGGGAACGACGCGCTGATGTGCCGGATGCCCTGAGGCTCGGAGACAGCAAGCAAACCGAAAATCCCGGTCGCAAAAACGACGGATAGCAGCGCAGGCGTCAGCGTTGAAAGTCGCCGCAGGGTCATCATTCCAGCCTCATCGGTACCAGGACTACACAGCCGAGGATGCGGACGGGTCGATTGTTCCGACAAGGGCGGGATGGCGCAATGGCGCAACCGGACCAGTTGTGACCTTTTTACCGAGGTGTTGCATGAGTGCAACGGAGGGCTGGAGGCGTTCGAGGGTCTGTCACCCCAGATTTTTGCCAGTTTCAGCAGGCCTGGCAGCTAAGGAGGGGTGAACCCGACGCCTCGTGCTCTACCGGCGGGCCGGGCTCAAAGCGGCCGGCGCTTATCGCGTTTTTGAGCGAAGTGGATACCGGTTCGCGTCAAGAAAATGCGTCAAAGCAAAATCATGGAGCCCCGCTTCTGATTTCATAAGAAGCGAAAAGGCTCTGTGAAAGTCCGACCTGTGATGTTTGGAAAGGGCGTGCCCGGATCCGAGGGCAGAACCTCTCCATTTCGCCGAAAGGGCTCTGTACCAGCGAGTTCGAAAGGCTTGTCGATGAACACTCGTCCGACGGCGAAGAATTCGGCGCAACAACACAACCGTGAAGTTCAAACCGGCAGGACAACCCCTGCACGATCCTGATTGCGCGCGAAAATTACGACTGTCGAAGAGTCGATTTTGCCTGGGCGAGGCAGGGTTGGACGCTCAAATGATGAAGCGAGGTAGATTTTTATGCTGCGATCTGTCAACTGTGTCCACGCAGCCGCCCTGGCATTTGCAGGCGCAGGAGATTCTGCGGGACATGAGCCGAAGGGCACCGAACCGAGAACGACATGACTGATCGGTCCTGCTGCATCGTCGGCGCCGGACCGGCCGGCCTCATGCTCGGCCTGCTGCTCGCACGCGCTGGTGCCCACGTAACGGTCGTGGAAAAACACAGCGACTTCCTGCGCGACTTTCGCGGCGATACGGTCCACCCATCCACCCTCGAAGTGATGCATGAACTCGGCTTGCTCGAAGGCTTTCTGAAGCTGCCGCATACGCAGGCTGCAAAGCTTCACGCCGAGATCGGCGGTAAGGACATCACTCTTGCGGATTTCTCGCGCCTGCCGACGAAATGCCGCTTCATCGCGTTCATGCCGCAATGGGACTTCCTCGACTATGTCGCGCGCGAGGCTGCGTGCTTCCCGAATTTCCGGCTGGTCATGCAGGCGGCGGTGACAGACCTTATCGATGAACGCGGGCAGATCGTCGGCGTCCGGGCTGCAACACCCAGCGGTGCACTGGAAATCCGATCGGCGCTTGTCATCGGTGCGGATGGACGCAATTCGGTCGTACGGGAGAAGGCCGGTCTCGAGATCGAGCGCTTCGGAAGCCCGCGCGACGTGTTATGGATGAGGCTTTCGCACAAATCAAACGATCCCCCCTATGTCATGGGTCACGCCGGATCGCGGCAGGGCTTCGTCATGGTCGACCGCGGCGACTACTGGCAATGCGGATATGTCGTCCGGAAGGGTTCGTTCAGCGACGTAAGGGCTGCGGGACTCGAGGCCTTTCGCGCGACCGTCGCCGCGATCTCCCCACTGCCTCCGGAACGGATGGAGGAGGTTCGCTCGTGGGACGACATTCATCTGCTGAGCGTGCGCATCGATCGCCTCAAACGCTGGTGGCGACCTGGTCTTCTCTGCATCGGCGACGCCGCCCATGCGATGTCGCCGTTCGGCGGCTTCGGTGTGAATCTTGCGATACAGGATGCTGTTGCCGCAGCAAATATCTTGGCCGGCCCCCTACGCGGCGGCACGCTGACGGACAAGCATCTCGCCGCAGTCGAAGCGAGACGATCCTTTCCGACGAAGGCGACACAAAAACTGCAATTGATGATGCAGCGCGACCCGGGCAAGCGTGATGAGAGCGATAGACGTAAGGGCCCGCCCGCCCTCATGGGTCACATCGCCCGATGGCCCGTTCTTGCTCATCTCACGGGTCGACTCGTTGGACTTGGCTTCAGATCGGAACATGTTCGTTCGCCAGCCGCAGGAATTTTGGATACGTCCAAGACCAACATCGGAATGACCGCAACGTCACATGTTGGCAACCCGCGTTGAGACGAACAGTCCTACCTACCGCACCGCCGGAATGACTCGCGTCGGAATCGGTGACTTTTCTGCCGGGATTCCGCTAGTCGTGCTAAAGCCTGCCGATCAGGCTCGGCCGCTTGCGCACCCGACCGGTGCCGTCCGTCGTATAGCGCACACGTCAGCGCTGAGTTTACCAGTGGTAGGCGATGCTCCCGGTGATGCGACGGCGGTCGCCGTAGAAACATGACGTGATAACGCCGCAGCTTGCAACATATTGGGTGTCAGCAATGTTGACGACGTTGATCGCCGCGCGCCAGTTTTGAGCCCACTCATAGTGGGCGGCGAGATCGCCGAGCACCACCGACGGCACCACGAACGTGTTGGCTGTATCTGCGAAAGTTGAGCCGACGTAACGCACTCCGCCGCCGAAACCGAAGCCGTCCAGCCAGCCGTCCCGGAACGTATAATCCATCCATAGCGACGCGACCTCACGTGGCTTTGCGGTCGGAACCGTGCCGATCAACGTGGGATCGAGATCCTTGCTCACGAACAGCTCGTAGTTAGTATAGCTCGCGACCACCTTGAAGTCGCGGGTGATATTGGCCAGAGCCTCCAGCTCGATGCCGCGCGATGTCACCTCGCCATTCTGGATCTGGAAAAACGTATTATTGGGATCGCTCGTCAGCGCGTTCTGGCGCTTGAGATCGAACAATGAAATGCCGAACCGCGCGTCGAGACCCGGAGGTTGATACTTCAAACCGACTTCAGACTGCTTCGCGGTTTCTGGCAGCAGCAATTCACCGGCGGCATTCACACCGATGATAGGATTGTAGCTTGTCGAGTAAGAAACATAGGGTGCGAGACCGTTCTCAAAATTATAAATCAATCCGGCGCGGCCAGAAAATTTGCTGTCTCGCCGCTTCACGGGATCATAAAGCCTGTCGTTGTTGACAAGGTTAACCCAGTCGTTACGTCCCGACAAAACCAGCGTGAACCGATCCCACTTGATCTGATCCTGCAGGTAGAGGCCGGCCACTCCCTGGGTCAGGTACGAATCCTGATAAAGCGGGCCGTCGTAGGGCAAGTTGACGCCATAGACCGGATTGAGAAGGTTCAGATCGGTCGCGTCGCCTGCACCCTGCTTGTCATCGAGCCCATAGTGCTTCAGATCGAGCCCGATCAGCGCGGTATGCCGGAACGGGCCGGTCGCGAAGCGGTATTCAAACTGGCTGTCGAGGTTGAGCTGTGTCGCTTTCGACGCGGCCAGGAAGTTGCCACGCGCGAGGTCCGCAGGGTTCGACGAAGCCAAGTCGTAACCGATCCCGTACAAGCCGGTGTAATCCACCTCAACATGCGCCGCGCGCCCGTTCTGGCGGAACGTCGCATCGTCGGAAAGATGCTTTTCGAACTGATAGCTGACCATTTCCTGCGCGCGCGCGTAACGATCCGCAGTGGGGTCACCGGTGAACAGGCTGGTCGGGATCCGGCCGAACGGAGCGTCGACCACGGTGCCTTTATAGGGAAGGAAGTTCTGCGCCCTGGTCGAATTATAGGAAGCCATGGCGAACACCGTAAATCGCGTATCGATGTCGGGTAGCCATGTCACCGACGGTGCGATGAAATAATTGTTGTTATTGACGAAGTCGGTCTGGGTGCCGCCGCCCTGGATCTGGCCGACAATCCTATAGAGAATCTTGCCGTTGCCCGGCTGCGTCGCGACCGGGCCTCCGAAGTCGAACTGGGTGTAGGCGTTACCGAAATTGTTGACGCCTGCCTCGATGTAGCGAACAGGCTCTGCCGGTGGCAGCTTGCTCACCGCGTTAACAATCCCGCCAGGCCCCGACCCGCCATACAGAACCGCAGACGGTCCGCGCAGCACCTCGACGCGCTCAAGATTGAACGGCTGCAGCTTGAAGCCGGCAAACGACGTATAGAAAAGATTCATGCCGTCGAGAAAAAGTGAATCCTGTTGCGCGTCGAATCCGCGGATCAGGAACCAGTCGTCTCGAAAGTCCGTGCCGAAAGTCGCGGCCACGACACCGGGCGTATAGCGCAGGGTGTCATCGAATTTCGAAACCAGCTTCTGATCGCGAATCTGCTCCGCGCCGATCACCGACAGCGACTGCGGGATTTCGACGATCGGCGTCGCCGTCTTGGTGCCGGTCAGGCTCTGTTTGGCGACATAACCGTTGACCGGACCCGATGCGTTTTCGCCCTGCACATCGATCGTTTCGAGCGGGATGGCGCCACCGGGCAGCCCGCCGGCGGCGGAGGTCGCGGAGGGATCGACGATGGTCACGGTATTTGCGCTTGTGAAGCGGTAGGTGAGGCCCGAGCCGGCAAGCAGGCGGGTCAGCGCCTGGTTGGGCGTCAGCGTCCCCTTAATGCCGGGGCTGCGCCGTCCCGCGACAAGGTTTGAAGGGAACAGCAGCCTCAGTCCGGCGCGATCGGCAAACGCATTGAGCGCACCGCCAAGATCCTGCGCGCGGATATTGAAGGCCGCCGTCTGCGGCGCCCCCTGCTCCGGCGAAACAGCCTGCGCGACCGCAGGTTGGACGACCGCACCGCTCATTACAAC
Organism: Nitrobacter sp.; assembly: GCF_051535215.1. Taxonomy (NCBI): domain Bacteria; kingdom Pseudomonadati; phylum Pseudomonadota; class Alphaproteobacteria; order Hyphomicrobiales; family Nitrobacteraceae; genus Nitrobacter; species Nitrobacter sp. The sequence goes on from NZ_JBPPLY010000011.1 coordinate 80,186, forward strand.
CGCAAAAGCGGCCGCCGACCCTAAAAATACATCCCGGAGTGCGGACGCCGCACCTTTGCGCCGTCCATTTTCCTCTGCCTGACTCATGATGATGTCCGCTGCCCCAATGACGTGCGCGGGGGGGCGGCGATAATGCCTCCGCGCTGTCCCTCAGAAGCAAGGACGAAACGGCCGCCGGAAACTTGCAGCGGCTCCGGTGAAAAAAGATCGTCTCCGTCATTGTCGGCTTGACGGAGGGGATTGATTCCGTGTCATCGAGAACCGCTTTAGCGAATGACGGTGACGAAGGGCAGCCGCGTCATCTGCACCGGCAGCGTGTCCTCGATCGTGCGCAAGATCGCTTCCGGATCGTTGAGATCGAAAACCCCCGTCACGTCCAGCGACCGCAGCCCCTCTCCCACCAGGACGATCTGCCCGCGGCGATAACGCTCGATGTCGGCCACCACCTCCGCCAGCGGACGCCGATTGAAGATCAGTTTGCCGCGGCGCCACGCCGTTTCAACATCGGCATTGGTCGCCTCCGGCGCCGCGGGCCTTCCGCGCGGAGAGTAACGAACCCGCTGATCCGCCCGCGCAACGACCGGATCAGGTGCCTGATCCGTGGTGATCGCGACCACACCTTCCACGACCGTCACGATGGCTTCGTCGGCACGGATATCGATGTCGAAAACGGTCCCGACGGCGCGCGTCTGCCCGTCTCCCGCCTCGACGACAAAGGGCCGGGCCACATCGCGCGCAACCGCAAAGGTCGCCTGGCCTTCCAGCAGTGACAGCCGGCGCTCCGCTGCACCAAACTTCACCGACAAAGCCGATCTGGCGTTGAGGAACACGGACGACCCGTCGGCGAGAGCAACCGTTCGCTGTTCTCCCACGTCCGTGGCATAATCCGCAAACAGGCGGGGCCCGATGACGCCGGACCTCTCGAGAGCAAAGCCAGCCACCGCCAGCGTCCCACCGCCCAGCACGGCCCTTCGCGTCACCCTGACACGGCGCGCCTTTCGGTCCAGCCTCTTGGCGCGGTCGCCGGCAATGCCGACGCCATGCCAGATGGCTTCGGCCTCGCGCGCAGCCACTTCGTGCTCCGCACTCTGCCCCCGCCATGCCGCAAAAGCTGCATGGTCGTCGACGGTGGCCTGCCCGGACTTGAGCCTGACGAGCCAGTCGATGGCGGCATCGCTCAGCGCAATATCGGCCTTTTGCCGCTCGTCGTCCGGTCTCATCGCAATCAGCCCTTCACCGCCGGCGCAATCCCGCGGATCAACGCGCCGGATCCCTCCTTCTAGGACGAAGCGAGGCGGCCGAACATAGACCGGTCGGGCGCGGATATCAGACCTGATGACGGTAATGATCGCGGCAATGGCGCAGCGCCTGCCCGAGATATTTCGCGACCATGCTCTCCGAGACCTTCAACCGCGCGCCGATCTCCCGATGGGACAAGCCATCGCAGCGGCTCAGGAGCAGCGCTGCCCGCGGCTTTGCGGGCAATTGGGCCAACGCAAGCGCCAGAAGGCGAAGCTGGTCGCGATCGATGAGGCAAATCTCCGGCGACGGCGTATTATCCGCGACCGCCGCGAGCAGCGCCTCGTCGCTGACGCAATGCACGCTATGACGCCGCTCCTTGCGGACGAGGTCGATCGCAATGTTTCCGGCGACCCGCAAAATGAAAGCGTGATGATCGTGAATCGCGGCGGCGTCGCCTTTCATTCCCGCGAGCCGGAGCCATGTTTCCTGAAGTGCATCCTCGGCAAGCTCCTGCGATCCGGTCCGCTTCTTCAAATGCGCGCACAGCGCTTTCCATTGCCAGAGATAAACCGACATCACGTCATCATCGGTGCCCGTTGTGGACGCTGTATCCATGCTGCGATGCGCGATTCCAGGAATGCTGGCGGCAAACCTTCAGCCGTAACGAAGAAGGTCGTCCGCAAATCCTGATAGAAGAACCGCAAAATCGCCGCAACGGCGATAGTTTAGATGGCTTCTAATAAGTGATTGGGCTTGAGTTTAATTATCTCAGGTCGAGGCGCTCCAATGACCGGCTTTCCCTCGCTATCGATCTTTTTCAAGGGACCAGACGGATCAAGTCCGCATGACGAAGAGCGCGAAGAAACTCCACACCCTCAGAACTTATACGTCATGCTGAGTTGCACGCTGCGCGGCGCGCCCCAGGTGTAACTGCTGTACCAGTTGTAAATTGAGTAATATTTCTTGTCGAACAGGTTCCGGACATTGAGTGAGGCCGAAAGATTCTCGTTGATCTTGTAGTTCGCCATCAGATCGACCACCCAGTAACTCGGCGCCGTGCTTCTGACGTCGTCGCCGATGACCCCGTTCCAGACCTCATCGCTCCATGTGATGTCCTGCCACCGCGCGCCGCCGCCGACCGTCAGTCCATCGAGCGTCCCCTCGAGTTTGTAGGTCGTATAGAGAGTGAACTGGTTCTCTGGCGTCAGGGTCGAAACCTTGATGGCGTCGCGTTTCGAGACCTTGTGCGTGAAGCCGGCCTGGAGCTGCCACTGCGTCGAGAGCTGGCCTGAGATTTCCAGCTCGAACCCTTTTGTGATGACGCCGTCGACCGCCCGATAGGCGGGATTGCCATCCGGCGCAAGGCCGCCTGTTTCAACCGGATAGTTGTTTTGCTCGATCTCGAAATACGCGGCGCTGGAGTTCAAACGTCCGTTGAAGAAAGCGGACTTCAGACCGACCTCGTTGCTGGTTCCTTCCCGCGGCGGCAGCGTTATTCCCTGCTCGGTCTGCTCATATTGAGGCTGGAAGATGCCGGTATGACTGCCGTAGATCGAGATGTGCTCATTGATATCGAAGATCGCGCCGAAGTAAGGCACCACGACCGACTTGTCGATGCGCTGTTCATTCATAGGATCCCAATAGGGACGCTGCGCGGATTCGTAGTGCACCAGGCGCGTGCCAGCGATCAGTTTCAACCGGTCGTGCGGGTTGAACCGGAAGGCGGCATAGGCTGCGCGGTTCTGCACCAGTTCGTTACCCTTTCCGTCAAGAACCCATGCCGGCTCCAGAATGTTCCCGGTCCAACTGTAGAAGTTCGGAACCGTGGGATCGTAGGCTGGATCGGCTGAGGAAATCGAATTGACCCAATGTCTTTTGGAAATGCTTCCTCCGACAACGAGGTCATGCTTGCGTCCGAACATGTAGACGGGTCCTGTCGCATAGGCCTCGGCGACGTCGAGCTGCGTCTTGCCGAGAAACGCTCCGGACCAGATGCTGACGCCGGACCCATCCAAAGGGTTGGGGTTGCCGTTGCTCGCGGAGCCGAGCTTCGTGTCGTAGCCGTTGATCTGGCGCTTGAGTTGCACCTTGACGCGCCATTCGTTGTCGAAGCGATGCTCCAGCGCGGTGAATACGCTGTAGACATATTGTTCCCAACTGCTCCAGCGTGCGCCGGGATTGAAGGAGCGCGGCATGTCGTTGAAGTCGCCGTTGCTGTCGAACAGCGGAATGCCGCCGAAGGATGTCCCTTTCGGCAGGTTATGCTGATAGTGCGCGCCCACCGTGAACAGCGTGTCAGGAGTCAGGTCGGCTTCGAGAATGCCGTAGACCATCGAGCCACGATTCGTGAAATGATCCATGTAGGATCCACGATCCTGATGAGTTGCAACAAAGCGGCCGCGCACGGTCCCTTCCTTGTTCAACGGTCCGCTCAGGTCGACTTCTCCGCGATAGGTATCCCAGGAGCCGCCGCTGATAGTGGCATGCCCCTGAAAAGTGTGCGTCGGCTTTTTGCGGATCAGGTTGACGGTGGCCCCGGGATCGCCGCTGCCGGTCATCAGGCCGTTCGCGCCCTTGAGCACCTCCACCCGATCGTACATCGCCGTGTCGCTGAGCGACTGGCCGGCAGGATAACCGCTGTCGTAGTGGCCCGGCATTCCGTCATCCTGGAAATTCTGGATGGCGAAGCCGCGCGCGTAATATTCGACGCGCTCGTTTTCATACGTCACCGTCGAGATGCCGGGGGTTTGGCGCATCACGTCGTCGACGGTGTTCAGGTTGAAATCCTCGATCTGCTGGCGCGTGATGACGCTGATCGACTGCGGCGTTTCGCGCGGCGTGAGTTGAAGCCGGGTCGCGCTCGCGGTCACGCTTGGCGTGTAGGAACCGGTGCCTTCGGTCATGCCGGGATCGCTCGTCGAGGCTCCCTGTACGTCGATCGTGTCGAGCGAGATGGCGCCGGCCGGCGCTGCGCCGCCGATCGCGGCCGATGGCTGTTGAATGGTGACGGTGTTGGCGCCTGTGACGGTGTAGGTCACGCCGGTGCCCGCGAGAAGCCGCGCAAGGGCATGCCCGCCTGATGCGGTCCCGGAAAAACCGGGGGACCGGATGCCGCCGAGATCGGCCGTCCGATAAGCGAGCTGCATTCCAGACTGATCGGCGAACGCACGCAGAGCCGACGACAAGGGCTGTGCGGGAATAGCGAAATTACGCGCCTGCGACTGCGCCGATGCGCTTTGAATTCCGGGCATCAAGGGCAAACTCAATGCACCGATCGCCGCTGACATCAGAAGTGCGCGCGACAATCGGCGGACGCCCCCCGGCATTCCGCCGCCATTGATACCGGCCATTCCCCAAGTCCCCCTTGCCTCTCGGTCCAACTCTCTCAGCCCTGGAAGGGGCAGCGAGGCGAGGAGCAGCGGCTCACCGCAATCATCTCCTCGCAGGCAAGACGCGCGGCAGGGGCCGATCTAAAAGAGATGCGGAAAAATTTTGAAAGATTCTAACTCGACGCCCGGTTTCGGCTTTTCGGGATCATGCTCTAGCTGATGACGATCATCACGCCGGGGATGCGCCGCACCGTAAGATTTTGGGTCTGCGCCAGCGCCTCGATCGCCGCCTCGGCCTCGTGGACCGAAAAGATGCCGCTGACGAGGTCGCCCGCGTGGCTTCGGTCCGTCAGGACGATCCGTTCAGGCACATAGCGTTCGAGATCAGAGAGAGCGCGTGCGAATGTGCGCCCGTCGAAAATGATCCGGCCCGAGCGCCATGCCAGTGCGGTCTGCGTGTCGACGGCGGTAGCCGGCGCCGGCGCCTGGCCGCGCATATAGCTGGTCGCCTGGGCGGCGCGGACAGCGACCATCGCGGCCGGATCCAGCGTCATCGCAGCGGCGGCAGCCGGACAGAACACCTCGACCTGGCCCGAGGCTACCGTGATCACCGCCTCGGCATCGTTCAGCCTGACCGCGCAGGCTGCCTCGCTGAGAGACGTCACCCCGCCGAACGCAGCAACACGAAGCCCCCGCCCTCCCTGCGGTCTCGCCTCAAAAAAGGCCTCGCCGCGCAACAGATGGATCAGGCGCAGGTCCGGGCGATAATCCAGCGCGATCGCGCTGTCGGTGTTCAGCGTCGCTACTGCGCCATCCGGAAGGGTGACACGCCTCTGCTCGCCGACGGCGGTGCGGTAGTCCGCCTCCCATAGCAGTTTGATCCTTGGCGCGACCATAACGCCCGCGATCGATGCGGCGAGCGCCCCGCCGCCGGCGAGAGCGGCGCGGCGGCTGACGAGGCGAGGCCGGGCCGCAGTTCCCTCGGCCGCAGAGGCCCGGCCCGCATCAAGGCTGCCGAGTTCCCCCCAGAACAGCCTTTCCTGGGCGAAAGCGCGCGCATGATCGGAGGCTGCCGCTTGCCAGGCCTTGAACTGCGCAAGCTCGGTGTCCGACACGCCGCCGGACGACAGGCGCACGACCCAATCGCGCGCTTCCTTGCGGGCGCGGTCACTGACGGCTGGCGCTTGTGGTTCTCTCATCTGGCGTATCGCGATGTTGCCGATGCCCGAACAGGCTTCTACGCTAAAGACGCGCGAAGCGGCAGTTCCTAAATGAAAATGGTCCGACGGTCCCGGCACGTCAGTCCAGCATGTCGTCGCGAATGACCGCGAGGTGCTCCAGCACGCGACGAACATGGTAGAATACGGCCTGCTCGGTGATGCCGAACCGCTCGGCGATCTCGCGATGCGTCTTGCCCTCGAAGCGGCTCATTGCGAATATGATGCGGGAGCGCTCCGGCATCTGCTCCAGTGCCGCGGCGACCGCCGCCAGCGCCTGCCGCCCCATCAGAATGCGCTCCGGGGAGCGTTCATCATCGGCCGGCCACAACAGATCGCGCACCTCTGCATCGATGGCGGCGCGACGGCGCTCCTTGCGGATATGATCGGTTGCGGTGTTGCGCACCACGCGGCGCACATAGGCATCGGCATTCTCGATTGTGGCATCCGTGCCCCCGCTGAGCTTAAGCCAACTCTCCTGCATGACATCGGCCGCGACCGTGCTGTTGCGGAGCTGCCGCCGCAAGGCCGCTTCGAGCGCAGGACGATGTCCGGCGAATGCACCGAGCAAACGTAGCAGAGCGGGTTTATCGACCATCGCAGGAATCGCGGGAAGGGCCAGCGCCGCACGCCGTCATGACGCGCGGCTGACCGCTCTCCCATAGCCAATCGCGCAGCACTCCGCAAAGGAACGGAATTAAGAACCATTCCAGATTGTGGCCGATCGTTTGGTGTCGCCTTGCGAGCCACGCCCGGGCGTGGCAGCCCAACCAAGTACCCGCGTGTTCTAGCGGGCGGGCTACCAGCGATAGGTCACGACCAAAGCGAGAACAGGCTGCTAATATTGTCCAACAGGCGGCGGCGATGCAGCAGATCGCCGCCACAAGGCGCACGCGTCCTCAGAACTTGTACGTCATGCTCAACTGAACGCTGCGTGGCGCGCCCCACGAGTAGCCGTTATACCAGCCATAGAAAGTATAGTATTTGTTATCGAGCAGGTTCCTGATGTTGAGCGTGGCCGACAGTTTCTCGTTGAACTTGTAGCTCGCCATCGCATCCACCACCCAGTAGCTCGGCGCGGTATGCCATATCGAGCCATAGATCGGGTGGGTGACTTTATCCGAGGTCGTGTCCACCCAGCGCGTGCCGCCGCCCACCGTCAGGCCATCGAGCGTACCGTCGAGCTTGTAGGTGGTGTAGAGCGTGAACTGGTTCGCCGGCGTGGGCGTGGAGGAAACTCTCTCATTGTTCAGTTGAGAGACATTGTGGGTGAACCCGGTCTGGATCTGCCACTGCTGCGAGAGCTGGCCCGAAATTTCCAGTTCAAAACCCTTGGTGATCACGCCGTCCACCGGCCGATAGGCCGGTGCGCCGTTTGGCGTCAGGCCGCCGGTCGGGATCGCGTAGTTGTCCTGCTTCAGTTGAAAGTACGCGGCGCTGGCGTTGATGCGTCCGTCAAGGAAGGCGGCCTTGAGACCGACTTCCGTATTGATGCCTTCGATCGGCGGGAGTGTCGCGCCCTGTTCGTTCAATGCGGCTTGCGGCATGAAGATGCCGGTATAGCTGGCATAGGCGGAGAGAACATCGGTGATATCGAAGATGGCGCCGTAATACGGGATCACCTGATCCGGCTTTTTGAGGTGAGTGCTGACTCCATAGATGCGTTGCCGCGCTTCATAGTTTTCGATGCGCGCTCCCAGTAGCACCTTCAGCCTGTCGTGCACCTGAAGCCGCGTGGCTGCGTAGAACGCCTTGTCATCAAAAATCTCCTTGTTGGGATCGCCAGGCGCATACAGTGTCCATGCGGGCTGCGGAACATCGCCGGTCCAGTTGTAGAAGTCGGGAACAATGCTGCTGCCCGGGTTAGCCGGGTCTGCACGGTAATCAACACGCACCCGATCCTGTCGCGAAATGCTGCCGCCGAGAACAAGCTCGTGCTTGCGATCGAACAACCAGAACGGCCCGGTGGCATAAATATTGGCCGCGCTGGTTTCCGCCTTGCTGGTCCACAGGCCCCGCCACATCGTCACGCCGGTGCCGTCCACCGGATTCGGAAAGCCGCTGCAGGCACAGCCGACCGGGGCGTCGTAACCGCCGATCTGATGGTTGAGCTGCAGCTTGACCCGCCAGTCGTTGTCGAAGCGATGCTCCAGCGTGGCGAAGCTGTTGTAGGTGTATGCCTCCCATGTGCTCCAGCGCGTCGCGGGATTGAACGAACGCGGCATGTCGTTGAACTCGCCGAGACTGTTGAACATAATGGTCACCCCGTGGGCGGCTCCTCTCGGAACGCTGCGCTGATAGTCCGCGCCGACGGACAACAAGGTGTCCGGCGTCAGATCGGCCTCGACGATTCCGTAAAAGATCGAACTTTTACGATGGTAATGATCGAGGTACGAGTTTCCGTCCTGATGAGCGGTGACGAAACGGCCGCGCACGGTCCCGCTTTCATTCAGCGGACCACTGACATCGAGCTCGCTGCGGTAGTTGTTCCAGGAGCCGCCGCCGAGCTTCGTGTAACCCTGGAAGGTGCGGGTCGGCTTCTTGCGGATCATGTTGATCGTCGCGCCGGGGTCGCCGACGCCGGTCAGAAGGCCCGCCGCGCCCTTCAGCACTTCGACGCGATCGTAGATCGCCATGTCCGTTCGCTGCTCGGTAGTGGCGTTGGCGCCGTCATAGTTTTGAAAAGAGATCGGCACCCCGTCATACTGAAAACTCCGAACGGGAAAACCACGGGCATAGAAAGTGATCCGCTCACCTCCGGCGTTCACGGTGCTGAGGCCCGGCGTGTGATTGACCACTTCATCAACCGACTTCAGGCCGAAAT
>NZ_JBPPLY010000012.1:0-85811 GCF_051535215.1 Nitrobacter sp.
TTCGAAGATTGACGGATTGCCGGGTCAAACCCGGCAATGATGTATAATCGAGATGTTTCCGTGAAAACGTGAAACGCTATGGTTACCGGAACGCCGAGAAGCGGCTGTCGAACGAGTTCCTCGACGCCACCGGCGCTGCACTCGGCGTCGGCGTAGCCGCGTCGGCGTCGATCGCGGGCTTTAACGGCGGGCGTGTCGCGACCTGCTTGGGCTTGCCTGACTTGTCAGCCGTCTTTTCCGTCCCGTGTGCTGGGCGCTTTTCCGCCAGGGCCGGACGAAGCGGAGCGGTATGTGCCGCGGGGGCAGCCGTCTTCGGCTTGGCCGAGGCCGTCTGTTTGGTTGCGGTTGCGGTCGTTGCGGTGGTGTCGGCGGTGCCGAAACCGATCTTGCGCGCAAGGTTGCTGAAAATATTGCTCGACGGGGAGGGGGCGAGCAGCGACGAGGACGGTCTCGTGGCTTCGGCCTCCGGTTCATATGGGATTGCCGCCGTTGCCGCCGCCGGATCGCGCGGCGGATTGACGGTCGGTGGAATGGTGCCGGGCGCCGTCGAGTACGCCGTGAGCTTCAGCCCGGGCTCGGCCGGATCTGACAGTCCCGTCTGCCCCTCCGGGATTTTCGCGGCGAACACGCGATTCATGCCGCCGTCGATCCCGGTGTTGAGCCTGGCCACCGGCGTCCCCTTCGAGATCAGCCTGGCAAGCTCGGTATTGTCGCGCTCCTGCTTTTCGCGCACGGCGCTCGCGATGTCGTCGGGGATCACATAGGCCGGGCACTGCGCAGAGGCGTTGAACTGCAGCGGCTTGGTCGAGCCCGAAGGGGCTACCGGATCGAACACGTATTTATGCTCGCAGAACTCGACCTTCGGCTCCTGATGGGTCACCTCGAAATGATCGTTGCCTTCCTTGATCATCTTCCAGAACGGCATGTTCGGATTGTTGCGATGCTTCGCAAGGTTCGCCGGCGTCATGTGAAACGGATAGGCCTGGAACTGAAAGGCGCGTTGTCCGCCGAAAAACGACTCGCGTCCGACCGCGTAGATCTCGGCGATCTGCTCGTCGGTCATGGCGTAGCAGCCGCGAGAGGAGCAGTCGCCATGCACCATCAGTTCGGATCCGGTGCGTCCCAGCGACTTGTCGAAGGCATTCGGATAGCCGGTATTGAACGAGAGATAGTAGGCCGAGCGCGGATTCATCTGCGCCGGCGTGATGCTGTAGAAGCCTTCCGGCGCCTGGCGGTCGCCTTCGCGGACCTTGGGGCCAAGATCGCCGGACCAGCGGCAGATCGGGTAGGTCTTGAGAAGCGCGAACTTGCCGGACCGGTTCTGCTTCCAGACCTCGAGTTCGGCTTCCTGCTTGAACAGCCGGATCAGGATCGGCGACTGCAGATCCATGTCCTTTTCGGTCATGGCGGCGACGAGCTTGGGCGGAACGGGCTGGTTGGCCTTGGCATTGCTCGCGAGCGAAGCGTCCTCGCCGTTACAGCCGGCCAGAAGCGCGGCGCCTGCCAGCAGCGCGGCCAACGTCATGATCGCACGACCGGTCGTGCGATGGATCAAAGCCGGGCGATGGATCAAAGCAAAGCTCCGCAAGCGACGGGCAAGCCTGCACCCCGAATTCATGGCGTCCGTGCCCCAAGCCATTGAATAAAATATTATCCTTAAGCCTCCGGCCCCGCAAGCCGGGCCGGCCGGGCGTGAACCATCCATGACGACGATGGTGAACGGAGGTTAAATATTCGGTACCGGGCTGAAATAGGGCGGTTCGGCGGAAGTCCATAAAAAGCCGCGATTTCGCAGCCGTCCGAGCGGCGGAGAACGGAAATGCGGTTATCCGTCACGAATCCTGGCGGGAGCGGGCGTACTCAGCCCAGTTTGCGTCCGATATCGAGGAATTTCTGACGGCGCTGTTTGCGTAGCGCGTCGCGGTCGAGATTGCGCAGATCGTTGAAGGCATCAGCAATGGCGTCGCCGGTGAGCGAGACGACTGCTGAGGGATCGCGATGGGCGCCTCCCGGCGGCTCTTTAAGGATGGCATCGATCACGCCGAACCGCAGCAGATCCTGTGCGGTGATTTTCATGTTGGTCGCGGCTTCCTGCGCCTTGCTGCCGTCCCGCCAGAGAATCGACGAGGCCGCTTCTGGCGAAATCACGCTGTAGATCGCGTGTTCAAGCATCAAAACGCGGTTGGCGGTCGCGATCGCGATGGCGCCGCCCGAGCCGCCTTCGCCGATGATGACGGCGATATTGGGAACGCCGAGCGACAGGCAGGCATCGGTCGAGCGTGCGATCGCTTCGGCCTGGCCGCGCTCCTCGGCGCCGATGCCGGGATAGGCGCCGGCGGAATCGACCAGCGACAGCACGGGAATATCGAAGCGGTCGGCCATTTCCATCAGGCGTACCGCCTTGCGATAACCTTCCGGTCGCGCCATGCCGAAATTGTGCTTCAGCCGGCTCTCGGTGGTTGCGCCTTTCTCCTGACCGATGACGCAGATGCTTTCGCCGCGGAAGCGGCCGAAGCCGCCGATCAGCGCCTCGTCCTCACCGAACTTGCGGTCTCCTGCGAGCGGCGTGAACTCGGTAATCAGGCCGTTGATGAAATCGGAGAAGTGCGGTCGCTGCGGGTGGCGCGCCACCTGGGTTTTCTGCCAGGGCGTTAGGTTGTCGTAGAGATCCTTCAGCGCCTGCGCCGCCTTGTCCTCGATGCTCGAAATCTCCTCGCCGATGTCGCTGCCGGAAGCCGCGAGTGCGCGCAGTTCGTCGATCTTGGAATCGAGTTCGGCGACAGGTTTTTCGAAATCAAGGTAGCTGCGCATGGGATCCGGCATTTCAGCAATATAGGACGAACGTGTCGGGGGACGAAAGCTATCAGCGGGAAGGACAAAAAATCCTTTAATTCAAACGCTTAAGGGGACGATGGAGGGCGGCCAAGTCGATTGTTGGCGGGAGATGCTGCGCTCTTTCGCGGGTGATGGGTGCGAAGTCAAGAGCCGGGCTGGAGAGGTCTTCCGGCCCGGAGCATCGTACGACAAAAAAACCCCGGCATTGCCGGGGCTTCGAGGTGGATCTGAGGTAGCCGGACGGTTCGGCTGCTGTGGGTCGCCGAACCGTCGGGATGAGGCCGATGCGAATCGACCTTATCAATTGCCTACAGATTAGAACTGCTGACGCGGGATGGAAGGTGGAACTTGGTCGAGGCGAGATTTGGTGCGGCCGTGTGATGGTCTGGTAACACCCGGACGCCGCCGGCGTTTCGCACGTCCGATGTCTTGAACCGCATCGTCCTGGACGAGCGGTCAGGCATCCGCCAGCGGATGCAGATCGCGCACCAGGCTCTTCAACCTTTCTTCCACGACGTGCGTGTAGATTTGCGTGGTGGAGATGTCGGTGTGGCCGAGCAGCGTCTGCACGATTCGCAAATCCGCGCCGTTATGCAGCAGATGGCTTGCGAAGGCATGTCGCAGCACGTGCGGCGAGACCAGCCGAGGTGCGAGACCAGCGGCGGCGGCCAGTTCTTTCAATTCGCGTGCGAAATGCTGCCGCGTCAGGTGGCCGCTTTCGCCGAACGAGGGGAACAGCCATTTCCGCTTTGCTGTGGCCGTCTTGCCCGCACTGCGCTGATCGTCCATTGCGGCGAGATAATCGGCCATCGCCTGCCGTGAGGCGTCGTTGAGCGGCACCAGCCGCTCCTTGTCGCCCTTGCCGCGCACCACGATCATGCGGGCGTCGCGCCGCGCGGCCGACAGCGGCAGCGAGACCAGTTCGGACACGCGAAGCCCCGTGGCGTAGAGCACTTCGAGCAGGCAATACAGCCGCGCTGCGCGCAATCGCTGGGCGGCTGAGGCATCGGGCGCGTCGATCGCAGTCTTGGCTCGCGCCAGCAGGCGATCGACGTCGGCTATCGACAGCACTTTCGGCAGGCTTCGGCCGCGCTTCGGACCCGACAGGATGGCGGCAGGATCGTCGCTCCTGATCCGTTCGCTCAGCAGAAAGCGAAACAGGTGGCGCATCGCCGAAAGACGGCGAGCGACGCTGGAAGACTTGAAGCCCCGGACGTCGAGATCACCGAGATAGTCCCGCAGGGTCTGGGTGCCGGCGGTAACGAAATTTTCGCCAGCGCGCGTCAGGAATGCGGAAAAGTCCTCGAGGTCGCGACGGTAGGCGCCAAGCGTGTTCTCGCCGGCGCCTTGCTCGGCCGCCAGCATGTCGAGGAACAGGTCGGTCAGCCTGGGGTCGGATGATTTGTCGGATGTCATGCCGCCGCCCATAGCGTTTTCGAGCGAAGTGGATACCGGTTCGCGTAAAGAAAACGCGTCAAAACGAAAAGCTGGAGCCCGGCTTTGATTCCGTCAAAGCCGGAATAGCTCTAGCAGCTATTTCTTGAGAAATTTGTCCGGATGGATGGTCACCGTCATTTCCCGAGGCGCCGGATTGACGAAATTCGCCAGCGCGAAGATCACGCCATAGCCGATCGCGCCGATCGCCGCGACGACAGTCAGGAAGCGGAGCAGGCTGGGCATTGGCGGTCCGGAACGCGATAGTGACCTTGGGACGAGCAGTGAGTACCAACATGTTCGCCGGATCGGTGCAAGAGTCTCTGGCAACCCCCTCGACGAGAGTAGTATAGCTGGCGGGAAGAGATGGTCCAATCTGACGTCGGCATCCGTTTCAGCGATCCGCCGTTCGGATGTCAGAACCGTGGGGCCAGTTCATCCACGCTTGCAACCGCGTTCCGACAGGTGTCTTTTGACGTCCGAAACCGTTTCACAGGCCAGTGCGGGTATGCCCCCGGAGAGCGCGATCGTGGCGGCGCTGGGCGGACGGTCGCTGGTGCTTGTCGGCATGATGGGAGCCGGAAAGTCCACGATCGGCCGGCGTCTTGCGACGCGCCTTGCGATGCGGTTTGTCGACGCCGATGCCGAGATCGAACTCGCCGCCGGCATGTCGATTACTGAAATTTTCGAAACCCATGGCGAGCCGCATTTCCGTGACGGCGAAGCGCGGGTGATCGCGCGGCTCCTGAGCAACGGTCCGATGGTGCTTGCCACCGGCGGCGGTGCCGTGCTGCGCGAACAAACCCGCGCGCGCATTCGCGAGCGGGCAATCTCGATCTGGCTCAAGGCGGATGCCGAAGTGATCCTGCGTCGGATCAGGCGCCGCGCCGATCGGCCTCTGCTGCAAACGGCCCATCCCGCCGCGACGATCGGGCGTCTTATCGTCGAGCGTGAGCCCCTCTATCAACTGGCGGATCTTACGATCGCATCGCGCGACGTGCCGTATGAGAGGATCGTCGATGAATGCATCGACCTGCTTCACCGCCGGCTGACCGCCGCGGACCGGCGGAACTGAAGCCGCCCGGCTCGCGACGAATGCTTGAAAGACTTTGACATCAACGGATTTGGCAACACGCGATGACTGCTTCGCTGAAAACTCCCGACCCGATCACGGTCGATGTCGCGCTCGGCGACCGTTCCTACGACATCGTCATCGGCCGGGACATTCTGCCCTCGCTCGGTGAACGGATCGCTGCGCTGCGTCCTGGCGCGCGCGTGGCGATCGTCACCGATGAATATGTTGCGACCCATTGGCTGCGGCGGACCGAGGCCTCGCTGCAAGGCGCCGGCATCGCGACATCGCGGATTGTCGTCGATGAAGGCGAGGTTTCGAAAAGTTACGAAGGCATCGAGTTCGTTTGCGAGGAACTGATCGCTGCGAAAATCGAGCGCAACGATCTCGTGGTTGCGCTCGGCGGCGGCGTGGTCGGCGATCTTGCGGGCTTTGCCGCCGCGATCGTCCGCCGTGGCGTCGATTTCGTGCAGGTGCCGACGTCGCTGCTCGCGCAGGTGGATTCCTCGGTGGGCGGCAAGACCGGCATCAACTCGCCTCAGGGCAAGAACCTGATCGGAGCGTTTCATCAGCCGATTTTGGTGGTCGCCGACACCGCCGTGCTGGATACGCTGTCGCCGCGCCAGTTCCGTGCCGGCTATGCCGAGGTTGCGAAGTACGGCCTGCTCGGCGACGAGCCGTTCTTCGCGTGGCTGGAAACCAACCATGCCGAAATCGTCAAGGGCGGCGCTGCGCGCGAACACGCGATCGCCGTCAGTTGCCGCGCCAAAGCCGCCATCGTCGCCCGCGACGAGCGCGAGACCGGCGAGCGGGCGCTGCTCAATCTCGGCCACACCTTCGGCCATGCGCTGGAAACCGCGACCGGATTTTCCGACCGGCTCTATCACGGCGAGGCGGTGTCGATCGGCATGGTGCTGGCGGCCGAACTGTCGTGCCGGTTGGACATGATCGCCGAAGCCGACGTGTCCCGTATCCAGCGGCATCTGGCGGCAGCGGGTTTGCCGACGCGGTTGCAGGACATTGCCGGTTTCAAGCAGGAAGGGCTGGCAGACGCGGACGGGCTTATGGCGCTGATGGCGCAGGACAAGAAGGTGAAGCGCGGCCGCCTCACCTTCATCTTGCTGAAAGCGATCGGCCAGGCGGTTATAACGTCAGACGTCGAACCGGCCACGGTCCGCGATTTTCTTGCCGGCAAGCTCGCAGTCGCGACTGCGTAGGACTTTCGAATCAGAGCAGTGGAATAGGCAGCGGACTCTATTCTGGATTCTGGCGTGACGCCTTTTCTTCGCGCGAACCGGTATCCACCTCGTGCGAAGACGTTATAGTCCGGCATGATCATGGGCCCCCGATGAGTTCGACGCTTCTCCAGATATTTCTTGCATCGCTGCTGCTTGCCGCCAATGCGTTTTTCGTTGCCGCCGAATTCGCGCTGGTGAAAAGCCGCGGGTTCCGCGTCAAGGCCATGGTTGAGCGCCGCGCATTCGGCGCGCGGCTCGTGCATGATATCGTCGGCAACATCGAGGCCTATCTCGCCTGCTGCCAGCTCGGCATCACCATGGCGTCCCTCGGTCTTGGCTGGGTCGGCGAGCCGACGGTGGCGGCTCTGCTCGAACCCTTGCTGCGGCCGCTCGGCATGCCGGAACCGGCGCTGCGCCTGACCTCGTTCCTCACCGGCTTTCTGGTGTTCTCGTCGCTGCATATCGTGATCGGCGAACAGGTGCCGAAGACGCTGGCAATCCGCCAGCCCGAACCCGTGTCGCAATGGATCGCCTATCCACTCCATGCGTCCTATCTGCTGTTTTTTCCACTCAACTGGCTGCTCAATTCAGCGTCGCGCGCCATCCTGCGTGCGCTTCGTGTCAAGGAAGTCTCGCAGCATGATGTATTGACCGGCGCGGAGATTGAAGGACTGGTCGGAGAATCCGCCGAGCACGGCGGAATCGAAAGCGGCGAGGCCGAATACATCCAGAATGTGTTTCGCTTCGGTGATCTCGCGGTGTCGGACGTGATGGTTCATCGCACGGCGATGGTGACGATCAATGCCGACTTGCCGCCCGAGGAACTGGTGCGCGAGGTGCTTGCCAGCGAATACACCCGCATTCCGCTCTGGCGCGACAAGCCGGAAAACATTATCGGCGTGCTTCATGCCAAGGATCTGCTGCGGGCGATCCGTGCCTCTGACGGCGACATGTCGCGCATCAACGCCAGTGCCATTGCGCTGCCGCCGTGGTTCGTGCCGGAAATGCGCCCGGTATCCGACCAGCTCAAGGCGTTTCGCCGCCGCAAGACCCACTTCGCGCTGGTGGTCGACGAATATGGCGAAGTCGAGGGCATGGTGACGCTGGAAGACGTTCTGGAGGAAATTGTCGGCGATATTTCCGACGAGCACGACGTCGTGGTGGCCGGGGTCCGGCAGCAGGCCGACGGATCGGTGGTGGTGGACGGCTCGGTGCCGATCCGCGATCTCAATCGTGCCATGAACTGGCATCTGCCGGACGAGGAGGCGACCACGATCGCGGGCCTCGTGATCCACGAGGCGCGCTCGATCCCCGAGCGCGGTCAGAATTTTACGTTTCACGGCTTTCGCTTCAGGGTTTTGCGCCGCGAGCGTAACCGCATCACGGCGCTGCGCATCCAGCCGGTGCCGCGCGGGACGGAGGCCATGGAGAACAGACCGAAGCAGGCGCGCTCGGCGACCTGACGATCGAACCTGCATGAGACTTTCGGAAGGAGGCGCAACAGCGGAGCGCGGTTGTACGGGAAGGCCGGCGGTTCAAACCCGGATAGACGGCGCGTCACGAATCGGATCTGGCGAGCGCGCGCCCTTTCTTTTTCTTCTTGCCGGGATCCTTGTCCTCGACGAATTTGACGCCGATCTCGTCGCCATTGATGCGTACGAGTTCGCAACGGCGAAAGGCCAGCCCGGTCGACGATAACAGCAGAAAGAATTCCTTGAGGTTCAGCCCTTCGATCGAATCCTTGACCTGAAGCCGCGCGCCGCTGTTCGAGATGTCCAGCAGGATGCACGGCCGTTGCCATGTTCCGTCGATTGCCATCATCAGGACGGTATAGCCCGTGGCAAACGTCACCCGGTCGGCTTTTCGGTTACCCCAACTCACAGCTTAGATGTCCGAAATGGCGACCGCCGTGTTCGGCGCGTCGGCTTTCCTCGCCGAGCCGCGCGCCGACCAGAACCGGATCGTGCGTTGCGCCGAGGACAGCGAAAGCGCCTCAAACACTTCCCGACCGTTTTCGAAGTCCTGCTTGCTCAGGGGACGGCAATGCGGGCGATTGCGCAGGATCATGCTGGTCGTCGACCAGTTCAGCCGGGCGGCCTTGCACGCGACGATCAGCCCGTCGGGACGGGGGTTTGTGATCAGCGGCTCGATCGCTTCGATTTTTACCGAATTCAAAAGCGAGAGCGCTGCGACGATGTGGATGTATTCGCCCTGCATCGCAAACCGGTTGATGGTTTGATCGCCAAGTTTTCCAGCCCGGTTCATAGCCAGGACCATCGACTCCGATTCGGTATAATCTTCCGGCACCAGGCTTGGGGCAGCGATCTGTTCGACGACGGCCCGGATCGCTTCCTGAATCTTCGCGCGCATTTCCGGCGGCGCGGCCCTGAGCAGGCGGTCGCGGACCGCGGCGCTGGCTCTTGAAAGAAGTTCGCGCAGCACCTTGAGCGGAATGTCGATCCGCAGCCCCAATTTCTCGGCGAGTGCATCGTCCTTTTCAGAGCTTTCGACCAGGGTGGCGTAGCCAAAGTCGGAGAAGCGAGCCCCCGCATTTTTGGCGAGTGCGTGGGAGACTTGCGAATCGCCGCGCCGGAGCAGGACGTCTGTCACGCCCTCGCTCAGCGAGTCGCGGTGCGAAATGGCCAGCAGGTGTTGTGGCCCACGCAGATTCGCGATCTCGATCAGGTCGCCTTCGGACAGCCGGGCGGATTTCGTCAGGACCGGGGCCGCGACGGACACTTCCTCATGATAGGCAAGCTGCCGGATGGTTTCTTTCGGAGCAGTCTTCGAACCCGAAAGCGTCGTGCCGAGTTGCGCCAGCGCCCGCGTTTCCATCTGCTCCATGAGCCGGACGAGGACGTCATCGAAAACGCCGATCTGATTTTCGTTCAGCCTGTCCGCATCGGACAGGAACAGATCGGTGACCTGGCGAAGCATCTGGAGCCGTCGCTCGGACGAGCCGCCCTTCACCGCACTTTCCAGTTCCGCGATCAGCGCCGTTGAGGCTGCTTCGGACATTGCATAATCCCAGCGAGTCAATTCCGGCGCGCTACGCTCCATTGCGTCCGCGTTCTACCGTACGACGGTGGTATTTTGCTCCGATGTTCTAAGTAGCGGGTTAATTTCCTATAAAAACAACGTCGAAATTTATCGGCGGACCGCTCGCAGGTCGTGATCGATTCCAACAATTTTTTAAGAAGGATGCGGGCGGAAAGCCGCCAAAGACTCGCTTTGTCCCGCTCCAGGATGCGCCGCTTGTGTAATCTCGAAGGATTGTTGTCGGCCAAGGCGGGGCGTTTGGCGGGCATCGTTGATGCGAAGGCGCGAGGCAGGCCGTTCTCGCTCCGATCGGGATCCGGTGGCGGATCGTCCGTCCGCCGTTCAGTGCCTCTGTTCGTCCGGTGCCAGCGCCCGGATCGCCAGCGCGTGGACGCTGCCCGCCAGTTCCTCCGCGAGCAGCGTATTGATCATGCGATGGCGATCGATCCGGCTCTTCCCTTCGAACGCCCGCGACACGATATTAACCCGGAAATGCGTTTCGCCGCCCGGCCGATGGCCGGCGTGACCCTCGTGAAGATGTGATTCGTCGGCGACGTCGAGACTCTCCGGCGTGAAAGCCTCGTTCAGTTTCTTTGCGATGTTGTCCCTGACGCTCATGCGAGCGACTTAACGCCCCTCGCTCTCGTCCGTCAATGGCGCAGGCGGTGGCGGAATAAATCCGATGTCAAGACTTGAAGCGTAAGGCGTTGCGGTGTCAAAGATGGCCATGCCGATCGATACATCGAAATTCTTCGACAGCATCCGCATCAAGCCCAGGGCCGGCCCGAAGGCTGGTGCGAAGCAACCGCGCGCACGCGAGGAAGCGGTCGCCTGCGAGTGGCCCGACTGTCAGAACCGTGGATCGCACCGCGCGCCGAAAGGCCGTGGCAATGAGCGCGGCTATTTCCATTTTTGCCTCGACCATGTCCGCGCCTACAATCAGTCCTACAATTTTTTCCAAGGCATGAATGCGGAAGCGGTCGCGCGTTATCAGAAGGATGCGCTAACCGGCCACCGTCCGACCTGGAAGATGGGCGCCAACGGCACCCGCGGCAAAGGCAAGACCGACGCCATCGATCTCGACGGGACGGCTGATCCCTTCAGCATGCTTGGCGAACTCAATGGCCGCGGAAGGTGGCGGCCCGGCCCCGGGGCGGGGTCCGAGGCCAAACCCGAGACGCGCAAGATCTTCAATGCGGAGCGTAAAGCGCTGCAGGTGATGGGACTCGGTGCCGACGCAACGCTCGAAACCGTCAAGGCCAAATACAAGATGCTGGTGAAACAGCATCACCCCGACGCCAATGGCGGTGATCGCTCGACGGAAGATCGCCTGATCGAGATCATCAAGGCCTACAACTATCTGAAGACGGTTGTGCGCGGCGCCTGATGTTTGGCAGGATCTACTTTTTCTCCAGCATCAGCGTGCCCTTTTTCTGAATGACGCTCTGAATTCCGTGGGCCAGGCTGTTGAGCAGCCACGGCAGGGTTACTTCGAGGCGGACATGGTCCTCGAACACGTCCAGAATTCCCGACACCTGCTGCTTCATGGCCGTGACGGAGAACGCCAGACGGTCGCCGCTCCACACCTCTTCGTTGACCTGGATGAACTGCGCGTACTGCGTTCGGGCGCTGCCGAGTCCCGCCTTCATCCGGCGCAGCGCTTCATCCTTGCCGAGGCGATGGGGGATGGAAACCACGAGAGGTTTGGCCATGATTGATCCAATGGTTAGCCGGTTCGTTCGGACGCGGTCTTGACGGGTAAGTTAATGCCGCGCCGGCGCCGCCGCCACCATGTCGCGGCGCCGACGATCGCGGCAATGACGATCACCGTCGGAATCCAGATGAGTTTGCCGACGTGAGTGTGGTGGGGCAGCCCGCCATATTGATGCAGCGCCGTAACTGCCAGCACGCCGGGCAAGACATGCGCGGGAGCCCAGAGCAGGATCGCCGGAATGTTCACCGCATAAAATCGCGACGGCGGCATCGCCAGCGCGCCGGCGGTGATCGGCACGAAGGCGCGGATCGGCGGCACGAACCGCGCGAAGAACACCGCGAGCGTGCCCCAGCGGTTGAAAAACGTTTCGCTTTGCGCGATCACGCCGGGATACCGGGACATCGGCCAGGAATTGAGGATTTCGCGTTTGGAGCGATGGCCGGTCCAAAACGCCGTTCCGTCGCCAAGCATGGCACCGGAGACGGCGGCGGCCAGCACCGCGGCCAGTTGAAGGTTGCCGCCGGGAATCAAAGCGCTCAGCGCGAGGATGATGGTCGAGCCCGGCACCAGCGAGCCCAGCACTGGAACCGCCTCCAGCAAGGCTGCGAGAAATATCGTGAGATAAGCGAGCCAGGCGTGGGCCGAGACGAACGCAACCAATGGGTCGATCAGTGAACTCACGAAAATCCCGCTTCCGGCGTCCCACGGGGGACAGATTTCCGGCTCCCCATTAGCACAACTCCGCAGTCGGCAACGTCCATGACGGTTGATGGTTCGGTTCCGTAGGATGTGCTTGCAGCCTCCGCTGATTCGCCAGGCGGCTCTTAAAAATCCGTCGCCAGCATATATCTTGATGATATCACAAAGGAACTTTGATCACGCAGCAGGCTTCTGCCGGGTCCCGCTCTCTGCTAAATTTCGTGCGACCCACTCATCCGCAAGCCACGCAGTCTGGTTTCGGGAGCGCGCCCGAACCTCGGAGGATTGATGACGACCGCCGCCATGACCACAACCGAAACCTCCGCAGGTTTGCCAGACATGAAGGTCTCGGTGCGGCAGGTGTTCGGGATCGACAGCGATCTCGAGGTCCCTGCCTATTCCGCGACCGATCCCCACGTGCCCGACGTCGATCCGGATTACCGCTTCGATCGTGCGACCACGCTCGCCATTCTGGCCGGTTTCGCCAGGAATCGCCGCGTCATGGTCACCGGCTTTCACGGTACCGGCAAGTCGACCCATATCGAGCAGGTGGCCGCGCGCTTGAACTGGCCCTGCGTGCGCGTCAATCTCGACAGTCACATCAGCCGGATCGATCTTGTCGGCAAGGACGCGATCGTTGTGAAGGACGGCAAGCAGGTCACCGAATTCCGCGACGGTATCCTGCCGTGGGCCTACCAGAACAACGTGGCGCTGTGTTTCGACGAATACGATGCCGGCCGTCCGGACGTGATGTTCGTGATCCAGCGCGTGCTGGAATCCTCGGGCCGCCTGACGCTGCTCGACCAGAGCCGGGTCATCAAGCCGCATCCGGCGTTCCGCCTGTTCGCAACCGCCAATACCATCGGCCTCGGCGACACCTCGGGCCTTTATCATGGCACTCAGCAGATCAACCAGGCGCAGATGGATCGCTGGAATATCGTCACCACGCTGAACTATCTGCCGCATGACAACGAGGTCGAGATCGTTCTGGCCAAGGCCAGGCATTATCGCACGCCGGAGGGCCGCGACATCGTCGGCAAGATGGTGCGGCTTGCCGATCTCACGCGCAATGCCTTCGCAAACGGCGATCTGTCCACGGTGATGAGCCCGCGCACGGTCATCACCTGGGCGGAGAACACTGAGATCTTTGACGATCTGGGCTTCGCCTTCCGCGTCACGTTCCTCAACAAGTGCGACGAGCTTGAGCGGCCGCTGGTCGCTGAATTCTACCAGCGCTGCTTCAACGTCGAGTTGGCGGAATCGGCGGTCAATGTGGCGCTGAGCTGATGATTTTTCACCTCTCCCCGCTTGCGGGGAGAGGTCGGCAAGCGAAGCGAGCCGGGTGAGGGGCTTCGCGTCACGCCATTCATTGTTGCCCCTCACCCCGACCCTCTCCCCGCAAGGAGAGGGAGAGGCGTCATGAGTACCGCACCGCCGAACAACAAGTTTCGTACCGGGCCGAAGGAAGCGCCGAGCGAGCCGTTCAAGCGCGCGGTGGCGTCCTGCCTGCGCGCGATCGCCCGGCGGCCTGAACTCGAGGTGACGTTTGCGGTCGAGCGGCCCGGCCTGTCGCCGGGCAAGGCGCGATTGCCGGAGCCCGGCCGCAAAATGAGCAAGCGCGACGCGGCCGTCGTGCGGGGACACGCGGATTCCATCGCGCTGAAGATCGCCTGCCACGATCCGAAAGTGCATCGCAAGCTGATGCCGGGCAATCCGCAGGCGCGCGGCGTATTCGATGCGGTGGAGCAGGCGCGGGTCGAGGCCATCGGCTCCCGCCGGATGACAGGTGTCGCGAAGAATCTCACCGCCATGCTCGATGACCATTTCCATCGTGGCAAGTTTGACGAGATCACCGACATCGCCGATGCGCCGTTGTCGGATGCGCTGGCGATGCTGGTGCGCGAACGGCTGACCGGGCTCGCACCGCCGGCCGCCGCGCGCAAGATGGTCGATCTGTGGCGTCCGTATCTGGAAGACAAGATCGGCACGCGGCTGGATCAGCTCAGTCGCCTGACCGAGGATCAGGCAAAGTTTGGCGACGTGGTGCACGACCTGCTGTCGGAGCTCGATCTCGGCGACGACACCAGCGCCGAGGCCGACAGGGACGAGAACCAGGACGACAACCGCGAAAGCGAAAGCGATCAGGCCGGGGCTGAGGGTTCGCCCGACAGCGATGCCGTGCAGGAGATGAGCGCGGATCAGGCGCAGGAGACCAGCGACGAGCTGTCGGACAGCGCGGTCGAAAGCGCGCAGGCTTCCGCGAGCGATACTTTCGACGACGGTGAACTCGGCGACGACGAAACGCCGGGCGAGGCGACGCGGCCGAATGCCAGGGGCGCCAACGAGCCGCGGGGTCCGGAATATCATGCTTTCGCGCCGAAGTTTGACGAGGTAATCGCAGCGGAAGACCTTTGCGATCATGACGAACTGGAACGGCTGCGCAGCTACCTCGACAAGCAGCTCGCGCACCTGCAGGGCATCGTGGCTCGGCTCGCCAACCGCCTGCAGCGCCGTCTGATGGCGCAGCAGAACCGCGCCTGGGAGTTCGATCTGGAGGAAGGCATTCTCGATCCGGCGCGGCTGTCGCGCATCGTGATCGATCCCTATCAACCGCTGTCCTTCAAGCACGAGAAGGAGGCGACCTTCCGCGACACCGTGGTGACGCTGCTGCTCGACAATTCCGGCTCGATGCGCGGGCGTCCCATTACGGTGGCCGCGACCTGCGCCGACATCCTGGCGCGCACGCTGGAGCGCTGCGGCGTCAAGGTGGAAATTCTCGGCTTCACGACGCGGGCCTGGAAAGGCGGGCAATCGCGTGAAGCGTGGCTCGCCGCCGGCAAGCCGGCAACGCCGGGCCGTCTCAACGATCTGCGTCACATCATCTACAAGGCCGCCGATGCTCCCTGGCGGCGCTCGCGGAAGAACCTCGGCCTGATGATGCGCGAGGGCCTGCTCAAGGAGAACATCGACGGCGAGGCACTGGACTGGGCGCACAAGCGGCTGCTTGCGCGCGGCGAACAGCGCAAGATCCTGATGATGATCTCGGACGGCGCGCCGGTCGACGATTCCACGCTGTCGGTTAATCCCGGCAACTATCTCGAGCGCCACCTGCGCTGGGTGATCGAGGAAATCGAGACCCGTTCGCCGGTCGAATTGATCGCGATCGGCATTGGCCACGACGTGACGCGCTACTATCGCCGCGCGGTGACCATCGTTGATGCGGAAGAACTCGGCGGCGCCATCACCGAACAGCTCGCCGAACTGTTCAGCGAGACGCACGATCCGCCGGCGCCGGTGCGGCGGCCGCGCAAGCTGCATTCGTAGACGTTTTGCTACGGCCGTGTCCCGAGCGCGACGCAACGTCCTCAGCGCGCTCACGCGCGTCTTCGATGCGGCATGGCGTTGCTTCGCAGACCCGGGACCGTTACACATTCAGCCTTTGTGGCGGTTCCCCAGCGTGGCATAAGAATTCCACGTTGCGTCCGGGACACGTCGCCGAAAGATGGTCCTCTCAGCGATGGTTCCGTTGATCGATCGCCGCCGCTTGCTGATTCTGACGGCAACGTGCCTCGTGTTGACGTATCCCGTCGCCGCCCGCGCGCAATTTGCAACGCACCCTCGGACGCAGCCGCCACCCGACGAACTGACGCCGCCGGCGCCGGTGTCGATCACCGTGAATGCGCGGCCGATTCCCTCCTTCGACCTGCGCGACCGCTCGCGCACACGCTTCGGCGCGCTCGCCTTTCGCAGCGGCCTGGTCCTGACCTCGTCGTTTCCCGGCTTCGGAGGATTGTCGAGCTTGCGTGTTGATCCGAAAGGGCGGCAATTCATCTCGGCGAGCGACAAGGGCACCTGGATCACCGGACGCATCGTCTATGGGACCGCCGGCGAGATGACCGGGCTGGCCGATGTTGAAGCCGCGCCGATGCTGGGTCACGACGGCAAGCCGATCACTGCGCACGGCCGTTTCGACACCGAGTCGATCGCGCTCGACGGATCGTTCGTCTATGTCGGCATCGAGCGCGTCAACCGCATCATGCGGTTCGATTTCGCCAAGGACTTCACGCGCGCCCGCGGCGAGGATGTCGAGACGCCGCCGGCCGTGCGCAGGCTGCCGTTCAACCGAGGGCTGGAGGCGCTGGTGGTCGTTCCACCTGGCAGGCCGCTCGGCGGGACGCTGATGGCGATCTCGGAGCGCGGCCTCGATGCCGGCCGTAATATCGTGGCGTTCCTGATCGGTGGGCCATCGCCGGGCCAGTTCTCGATCCGCCGCACCGACAATTTCGACATCAGCGATGCCTGCCTGCTGCCCACCACCGGCGACCTGTTGATCCTCGAACGCAAATTCTCGCTGACCGGTGGCATCGGCATCCGCATCCGCCGCATTGCGATGACAGCGGTCGCGCCCGGCGCGCTGGTGGACGGCCCCTCGATTTTCGACGCGGATCTCGGGCAGGAGATCGACAATTTTGAAGGGCTGGACGCGTTCGTCAACGACAACGGCGACGTCGTCGTGACGCTTGTGTCCGACGACAATTTTTTGCTGATCCAGCGCACGCTGCTGCTGCAGTTTACGCTGGTCGAATAGACGGGGCGACCGGCGCTCCAACCATGACTTGGATGTCAGGATCAAGCCACTAGAAGGAGCCGCAAGTTTGTCAGTCTCAACGCCATCGTCCAGCAATTCGTCGGGCAAAACAGCTTTCGTGTTCGCGGGCGGAGGGAGTTTCGGCGCCATCCAGGTCGGGATGATGTATGCACTCGCCGCGCACGGCATCGCCGCCGACATTGTGGTTGGATCGAGCGTCGGGGCCTTGAACGGCGCCTATTACGCAGGCGTTCCAACCCTCGACGGTGTGAAGCGTCTCGCGGAAATCTGGCGCAG
This sequence comes from Nitrobacter sp., assembly GCF_051535215.1. NCBI lineage: Bacteria > Pseudomonadati > Pseudomonadota > Alphaproteobacteria > Hyphomicrobiales > Nitrobacteraceae > Nitrobacter > Nitrobacter sp. The sequence goes on from NZ_JBPPLY010000012.1 coordinate 16,917, forward strand.
CCTGAGCCGTCGGGACGTATTTCCGGTCTCGGTCATGACCCTGCTCGGGTTTCTCTGGCGGCGGGATTTTCTGATCTCACATGAGGGCGTGCGCAAGCTGATCGACGATCACCTGCCTTACAAAAATCTTCAGGATGCGAAGCTGCCGGTGCATATCGTCACCACCAATATCCTGACCGGCGGCGCCGTCGTGCTCTCCGAAGGCTCGGCCACCGAGGCGATCGTGGCGAGCACGTCGATTCCCGGCGTGTTCGCGCCGGTCCGCTACAGGAAGATGTTTCTCGCGGACGGCGCGATCTCGAGCAACACGCCGATCAGGGTCGCTCTCGAGAAGGGCGCGCGGCGCCTCATCATTCTGCCGACCGGAACGGCATGCGCTGGCGAGGTGCCGCCGAAGGGCGCTGTCGCCAACGTGCTTCATGCGGTGACGCTGCTGATCGCGCGGCAGATGGTCGACGATCTGGAATATATCGATCCGTCGATCGAGTATCATGTCGTGCCGCCGCTCTGCCCGCTGGTCGGCTCGCCCTATGATTTTTCGCGCACCGAAGAACACATCGAACGTGCAACCCGGAAGACCGAACGGTGGATCGCAGCAGGCGGGCTCGAACAGCGCGGCGTGCCCGGCGAATTGCGGCCTCACGAGCATTGAGCGTGACAGCCTATTGCGTGAAGACCGCGGCGCGTCCGCAAAAGCAAAAGCCGGGTTCGGCTTGCGCGATCCCGGCCCTGTATGTTTTCGCGACGACGATGAGCGCGAGCGACCGATCGCTCGCCGTGTCAGCCGGCTTTGGCCTGCTTCTTCTCGATCTGGCGCTTGATCTCGATCGCTTTCAGCGACAGCTCCGAGTCCTTCGCCTTCAGCAGGAAGGCATCGAAGCCGCCGCGATGGTCGACGCTCTTCAGCGCGTTGGTCGATACGCGCAGCCGCACCGGGCGGGCCAGCGCTTCGGACAGAAAGGTGACGTTCACCAGGTTCGGCAGGAAACGCCGCTTGGTCTTGATGTTGGAATGGCTGACCCGGTGGCCCACCAGGGGAGCCTTAGCCGTCAGTTCGCAGCGCCGCGACATGGCGAAAATCCTCTGTCGTCCCCGGCATCGACCCTCAGGGCGGGCTCGGGGGTTCGAAATCGCGTCCATTTCAGGAACAGCGGACGTATAGGAGGAGAGCGGCGGGGCGTCAAGGCATGGAGGGCCGAAGTCGGGTCGTTTGCGATGCAAATGAACGCCAACTGCTTCATTCAGGCCTGTTTTCGGCGAACCGTCGCCCGTCCCTCCATCATATAAAGGGCGCAATCCGTATCGACATCATGGCGCTCGACCGACCGGCTGAGAGCCGGATTTGCAAGCCGCGTGAACCCGCAACGTGACGTGCAGGACCATCCCTTAAGTGAGCTTATCCCGAATGTGGTTGTCCCGGTCGATGCCCGCTTTGGTCCGGACTCCGGCCGCCACATCTTTCGTACTTCTTGCCGCGATGTTGGCGATGGCTGCTCCGGCGGCCGCGCAGGGCAAGCTGGAGGCTCACTACGACGTCACTTTGGCCGGGATTCTCGTGGGAACCGGCGCCTGGGCGGTCGACATCTCCGATGACCAATATTCGGCCGCCGCGAGCGGCGGCACCACCGGACTCCTCAAGGCATTTGCCCACGGCACCGGCAGCGGCAGTTCACAGGGTCGCATCGTCAACGGCGCGCTCGCTCCCGTGACCTATACCGCCACCATCTCGTCGTCGAAGAAGTCCGAGACCATCCGCATGTCGCTGGCCGGCGGCAACGTGAAGGATTTCGTCATCGAGCCGACCCCACCGGTGGATACCAAGCGTACTCCGGTCACCGACGCGCATAAGCGGGGCGTGCTCGATCCGATGAGCGCCACGCTGCTGCGCGTGCCCGGCACCGCCGATCCGCTCGGTCCGGAAGCCTGCCATGCCGCGACCGGGGTCTTCGACGGCCGCATGCGCTACGACCTGCGCCTCGATTTCAAGCGCATGGAAACGGTGAAGTCGGAAAAGGGCTATCATGGCCCGGCGGTGGTCTGCGCAATCTATTTCGCGCCGATCGCCGGCTACGTCCCCGACCGCCTTGCGATCAAATATCTCGCCGCCCGGCGCGACATGGAAATCTGGCTGGCGCCGATCGCCGGTACGCGGGTGCTGGTGCCCTATCGTCTGACGATACCGACGCCGCTCGGCACCGGCAAGCTGGAGGCGACCCAGTTCATCACGACCGCGACGCCGAAAGCCGCAGCGAAGGCGCAATAGCAGCAACCCCGCACTGATCGTGCGCTGCTTTGAAATGGAACGACCGATTACCGAGAGAGTTTCGGAATGCGCCCTCGATCATCTTGCACGCATCCCGCAAACCAATATCCGCCTATATGCGCCGCGCTCTTCGGAATCCTGTTGACTCCTGCCGCGGAATTCGTGCGCCCTCCAGATTCATAATTTGGGAGAAATAACCGCTCTTGTTGATGGCTATAGAACTTGATCTAGTTGCCGCATGTCGACCTGAACGCGAGATGTTGCGGTGAACGAACCCGGAGAAGAGGAGAGTCAGCGATTCGGGCGCGATTCGTTCCGGACTCGTTCCAAAGTTTAAGCCGCGGCCCTCCAGGCGTCGCATTGTGAAACACATCGGATCCCGGCGGTCCGATTCGAACATTTGCGTCCGTTCTCAGCAGGTGCTTGCGCAATGGTAGGAACCATAGGACCACCAGCAAATGTGGGATTTGGTGGAGGTTGGATTTGACACTTGCCTTCCGGATTCGCGGCCGGGCACGTCGCGAACGTCAAATACGCTCCACTAGCGCTGTGAAAACCCTCGGAAAATATGGCCTTTTCATCTTCGATATCTCCGCCCGGCAATGACCGCGCGCCCGGTGCGGGCGTAACGGCGGTGCTTGGCCCGACCAATACCGGGAAGACCCATCTCGCCATCGAGCGGATGCTGGCGCATTCCTCGGGAGTTATCGGCCTGCCGCTGCGGCTGCTCGCCCGCGAGGTCTACAACAAGATTGCCGACCGCGCCGGTGTGGATTCGGTCGCGCTGATCACCGGCGAGGAGAAGATCAAGCCGTCGAAGCCGCGCTTCTGGGTCTCGACCGTCGAAGCGATGCCGCGCGACCTCGACGTCTCGTTCCTCGCCGTCGATGAAATCCAGATTGCCGCCGATCTGGAGCGCGGCCATGTGTTCACCGACCGCATTCTGCACCGGCGTGGCCGCGACGAGACGCTGCTGCTCGGCGCTGCGACCATGCGTCCGATCATCGAGCGGCTTTTGCCCGGCGCGAGCATCATCACCCGTCCCCGGCTGTCGCAACTTGAATTCGCCGGCGACCGCAAGATCACGCGGCAGCCGCGCCGCACCGCCATCGTCGCCTTTTCAGCGGACGAAGTCTACGCCATCGCCGAACTGATCCGCCGCCAGCACGGCGGCGCGGCGGTGGTACTGGGATCGCTCAGCCCGCGCACCCGCAATGCGCAGGTCGCGCTGTTTCAGTCCGGCGACGTCGATTATCTCGTCGCCACCGATGCGGTCGGCATGGGCCTCAATCTCGACGTCGATCACGTCGCCTTCGCTTCCGACCGAAAATATGACGGCTACCAGTTTCGCAGGCTGAATCCGGCTGAGTTCGCACAGATCGCCGGTCGCGCCGGCCGCGCCACGCGCAACGGCACCTTCGGCACCACCGGACGCTGCGCGCCGTTCGAGCCCGAACTCGTCAACGCGTTGCAGAACCATACTTTCGAGGCCGTCAGGACGCTGCAGTGGCGCAATTCCGATCTCGACTTCTCCTCGCTCGGCGCCTTGCAGGTATCGCTGGCGCTGACGCCCTCGCACGAGGCGCTGACCCGCGCGCCGATTGCCGAGGATCTGCGCGTGCTCGATCACGCCGCGCGCGATGTCGACGTGCGCGCCATGGCGCAGGGCGCGGCGGCCGTGGAGAGACTGTGGGACGCCTGCCAGATTCCGGATTACCGCAAGGTCGCGCCGGCCGCCCACGCCGAACTGGTGACGACGTTATTCGGCTTCCTGATGCGCAATGGCCGCGTTCCTGACGACTGGTTCGCCGCTCAGGTCGCGCAGGCCGATCGTACCGACGGCGGTATCGACACTTTGTCGGGGCGGATTGCGCAAATCCGGACCTGGACCTTCGTCGCCAACCGGCCGGACTGGCTCGCCGACCCCGACCACTGGCAGGGAATTTCGCGCGAGGTCGAAAATAAATTGTCTGATGCGCTGCACCAAAGGCTCACTGAGCGTTTCGTTGATCGCCGGACCAGTGTATTGATGCGCCGCCTGCGGGAAAACACGATGTTGGAAACGGAAATCGGCAAGACCGGCGAGGTGATCGTAGAGGGCCATGTCATCGGTCGTCTCGACGGCTTTACGTTCGCGCCCGATGCGACTGAAGCCGGCTCGGAAGCCAAGGCGTTGCAGGCGATCGCGCAAAAGGCGCTGGCCGGTGAAATCGAAGCGCGCGCAGAAAAGCTGTCCGCCGCGCCGGACGATCAGTTCGTGCTGACCTCGGACGGCACCATCCGCTGGACCGGAGACGCCGTGGCGCGGCTGGTTGCCGCCGACGACGTATTGCGTCCTCGGATCCGGATCATTTCCGACGAGCGGCTCACCGGCGCTCCGCGCGATGCGGTGCAGGCCCGGCTCGACCTGTGGCTGAAAACTCACGTCGAGAAATTGCTGGGACCGCTGTTCGAACTGACCAAGGCCGAGGATGTCACCGGCATCGCGCGCGGCATCGCATTCCAGTTGATCGAGGCGCTCGGCGTGCTGGAGCGGTCGAAGATCGCCACCGAGATGAAAGATCTCGATCAGCCCTCGCGCGCATCCTTGCGTAAATATGGCGTGCGCTTCGGCGCCTATCACATCCATTTCCCGGCGCTCCTGAAACCGGCGGCGCGAGCGCTGGCCTCGCTGTTGTGGGCGCAGAAGCAGGACAATGTCGATCTGTCGGCGCTGTCGAGCGCGCAGCATCTGGCTGCCAGCGGCCGCACTTCGTTCCCGGCCGACAAACTGCTCAATCAGGACGCCTATCGTGCCCTTGGCTATCGGCAATGCGGCGAGCGGGTGGTTCGCGTCGATATCCTCGAGAGACTGGCTGATCTGATCCGTCCCGCGCTGGCGTGGCGGAAAGGTGCCCTCGGCGTCATGCCGGCCGGTGCATTCGACGGCCGTGGCTTCGTTGTGACCCAGGCGATGACGTCGCTCGTCGGCACCGCCGGCGAGGAATTCGCCTCCATCCTGCGGGCGCTCGGCTATCGCATGGAGCGTTGTCCGGCGCCTCCACCCGTGACAGAACCCGTTCCGGCGATTGAGGGCGCGGAGGCGACGTCCGCCGAGGTGTCGGAGCGCGTGCCGGAGGAATCGACTGTGCCGGACGCCATGCCCGAAGGGCAGGGAGTTGCGTCGGAGGGCACGGGTGCGCCCGATCCCGGATTGGTTGCGGAGCCAGCGCTAACGGCGGATGCGGGGTCGTCGGAGGCGATCGCTACGGAGGCCGAAGCCGCTGGTACGGCCGAGGATATGCAGGCGACGGTGTCGTCCGACGCTGCGGTCCTGCCGGCTTCCGAGGCTCCTGAACCCGCACCCTCTGATTCTGCGCAAGCCGAATCGGGCGCCGTTGACGCCGGGAGTGCGCCGGAGGGCGAGACATCCGCCGCGAGCGCCGCGGATGTCGCTGCAAGTGACGTCGAGCCGGCGACGGTCGAGGTCTGGCGGCCAGGCGGTCGTCCTGCCGACCGGCGTCCGCGCCACGATCGCACCCGCCATCGCCGGCATCAGGCGGGGCAGGATGGCGCGCAACAATCCGCGGCCGCGGATGGCGAAGCGGGCGAGGGGGCGCAGGGACGCGAGCGGCCTGGGCGGGGACGCCGCAGGTCATATGTCGATGCACCAGCCGGAGCCGGGTCCGCCGGGAGCGAGCGCGCGCCCGGCGGTGAGTCGCGCGAGGGCAAAGGACGTCCACCGCGCGAGCGTTTCCAGGGTAAGGGTCGGGATCGGGACAGAGACAGGGATCAGGACAAGGGCCGGTTTCAGGGTTCGCGCAAGGGGGGCCGCGAGGGACGTTCGGACGCCGGGCCCTCGCACCGCCCCTACGCCAGCAGTGCGCCGCGCGAGCGCGAGCGAGCGCTGGATCCGAATTCGCCGTTTGCGAAACTCGCTGCGCTCAAGGACCAGCTTGCCGGCCGCAAGGAGTGATCGCGCAGGCGACAGGGTGCAAACTCGTCTAACGCGTTTTATTCACGCGAACCGGCATTCACTTCGCGTGAAAACGCTATGGATGTGAAGCTGTTTGGCTGTCCCGGAGCGCCAGCGTCTCGACAAGTGGTTGTGGCATGCGCGAGTGGTCAGAGCCCGGACCCACGCTGCGGCCCTGATCGAGTCCGGTCATGTTCGCGTCAACGGCGCGCGTGAGAAATCTCCGGGACATCCCCTCAAGGTCGATGACGTACTCACGGTCGGACTGAGCCACGGTGTCCGCATTCTCAGGGTCACCGGATTTGCCGAAAGGCGCGGGAACGCAACTGCCGCAAGAGCGCTTTATGATGACGTGTCAGATGCTTCCGACGGACGTCAATCGCACACATAGCGCTACTCCACGGCTTGCAGCCACGCTGTTCCTGCGGTACCCCAGCCTGCAAATTTGATCCTCCGGAGCCTTGGATGACTTACGTCGTCAACGATGCCTGCATTAAGTGCAAATACACTGATTGCGTTGAGGTTTGCCCCGTCGACTGCTTCTATGAAGGCGAGAACATGCTCGTCATTCATCCCGATGAATGCATCGATTGCGGTGTCTGTGAACCCGAATGTCCGGCCGAAGCCATCAAGCCAGACTCCGAGCCGGGACTGGAGAAGTGGCTCGAGGTGAACGCGGAATACGCCAAAAGCTGGCCCAACATCACGCAGAAAAAAGATTCTCCGCCCGACGCCAAGGAATTCGAGGGCGTTGAAGGCAAATTCGAGAAGTATTTTTCTTCCAATCCGGGATCCGGAGACTGAGTTAATCTCGGGACCGCATTGCGGGGGAGGGCCGAGTGGCATCCCCGGCCTTAACCTTGTTTTTGACCGGCCCTGCCAAAAGCGGTCCTGAAGAAGGTTCCTCCGGTTTAAATCATTGATTTTTGCGGAAAATGTGCTATATTGGTCGTGTTTTCGGAGCTGGATTACGTTTTTACCTGCTTGTAGCCCCCTGAGGGGCTCCCGTGAAAACATCGAACAGGGCGTGGCATGTCCACGCGCAGGTTGTGTCACAGAAAACGCGTAAAAAAAATACTTCTAGGGCATCTGCGGCTCGCCGCGGTGCAGCACGGGTTCGTGCCCGGACCGCTGGCACGAACGCCCGAACGGCTGCCAAGGGCACGGCCGGAAAATCCTCGAGAAATAAAAGAGGCGAAATGCCAAGCAAGACTGCCAAAGTGGCCGCCAAGACCGCTGCTTCGAAAACCGCCGGGGTGAAGACGGCTGCCTTGAAGGCTGCCGCATCGAAGGCATCAGTCGCCAGGGCTGCTTCCAGGACCGCGAAACCGGCTGCAAAGTCCGCAGCGAAAACCGCGGTGACCGGCAAGACCGTCGCGAAATCTCCCGCCAAGGCCGGCGCGCTCCGGGTCGAGGAGCCGAAGAAGGTTTTGACCCAGCGCCAGGGGTTCAAGACCAACGAGTTCGTGGTCTATCCGGCGCACGGTGTCGGCCAGATTCTGGCGATCGAAGAGCAGGAGATTGCGGGCGCCAAGCTTGAGCTGTTCGTCATCAATTTCATGAAGGACAAGATGACGCTGCGGGTTCCGACTGCGAAGATCGCGAATGTCGGCATGCGCAAGCTGTCGGAGCCGGGCCTGGTCAAGCGCGCGCTTGAAACGCTGAAGGGCCGCGCGCGCATCAAGCGCACGATGTGGTCGCGCCGCGCGCAGGAATATGAAGCCAAGATCAATTCGGGAGACATCGTTGCGATCGCCGAGGTGGTGCGCGATCTCTATCGTTCGGAATCGCAGCCCGAGCAATCCTACAGCGAACGTCAGCTCTATGAGGCCGCTCTCGATCGTCTGTCGCGCGAGATCGCCGTCGTTCAGCACGTGACGGAAACCGAGGCGGTCAAGGAAATCGAGGGCCAACTCGCCAAGAGCCCGCGTCGCGGCGCCAAGGCGGAGGCCGACGCCGAATCCGATGGCGACATTGACGCCGACGCCGATGGTGATGACGCGGCGGTCGCCGACGAAGCTGCGTAACAGGCTTTTCGACTGCATCAGGACAAGAAAAACCCGGCCGAGTGGCCGGGTTTTTCTTTGGAACGTTCTTCGTCGAAGCGATGCGAATTCCTCTCCCTACCTTTGAGAGCGTCTGGAGGAATGGAGTTCACTCGCTTCTGACGGAATCCGAAGCAGGTCCCCATGATTGATCTCGACGTGCTTCTTGATGCGAGCAGGTATCCGCATCATTCGAAAACGCTGGTATGACTTCGAGCCACCGGAAGCGGGAGGGTCAATCGGCGCTTCCATAGCGTTTTCAAGCGAAATGAATGCCGGTTCGCGTAAAGAAAACGCGTCAAACAAAAAGCTGGAGCCCGGCTTTGATTCCATTAGAGGAACTCTAGCGATTTCGTTGGACCGTCCTTGAATGCATGACGGCGCAGATCAATCCACCACGATCTTGACCCGGCTGCGCACCTTGACCTGCGCGTGCGGGTCGAGACCGTTGAGCACGCGAAAACGCTCCGCTGGATGATCGACGCCCGCCATGCGATGCGACAGCGATTCCACGGTATCCCCGGGTTGCACGGTGATGACCTTGATCCGCAGCGGGCGCGCCGCCTGGATCTCATCCAGCGTCAGGCGACGGAACGAGGCGACTGTCTCGCGGGCGTTGCGTTCGCTCTCGGTGGTCTTGTGGCGGGTTGCGAAGATAAAGCGATAGACGTCGCTGCCGAAGCGCAGGGCATAGACCCGGAACTGCCATTGCTCGCCGTTGGCGACCGCCGAGGCGGCGGGAAAACCGTTGATGGTCAACTCCTCGGTCGAACCTTTGTCGACGTTCTCCATCCAGCCGGAGTTGAGATATTCGGTGAGCTTCTGCTCGGCAGGCACGCGGACGACGTCGAAGCGCATCGCCTGGCTGCCGCCCTCGCGCACCCCGATCACGGCCTGGGCCGTATTATCGAGCGAAAAACCTTCCGGGGCCTGGAAGGTAAAGCCGAGCTTGGGGTGCAGGAAGCGGCGGCCGCGAACGAATCCCTCGCTCGGATCCTCGCCGTAGACGATGTTGTCGATCGCGTCGAGATAGGTCTCGCTGTCGCGCTCGCCTTGTGCAGGCGCACTGTATTGCCGCGCATTGGCCTTTGCGTTCTCGACTCGCTCAGGCGTTGCGGGGTGCGACGACAGGAAGTCCTGTGAGCGCGGGTCCAGCGACGGCTTGCCGGCCTTGAGCGCCGCATTGCGCTCCATCGCCGCCAGGAAGCGCGCCGCGCCGTAGGGATCGAAATGGGCCCGCGCGGAAATCCCGACGCCGATGCCGTCGGCCTCGAATTCCTGGGCGCGTGAAAAGCTCGCCAGCGTCAGCTTGGACTTGGCGAGCGCCAGCGCCGTCAGATCCGGATCCGTACCCATCTCGGTGACGACGTGGCTGACGAGGGCGGCCTGCCGCGCCTGGTCCTCGCGGATCGCCGCATGTTTGGCCAGAACGTGCGCCATTTCATGCGACAGGACCGAGGACAGTTCCGAGGTGTCGTTGGCGAGCGCGACCAGACCGCGCGTGACGTAAAGCTGGCCGGTCGGCAGCGCGAAGGCGTTCACCGCGCCCGAATTGAGAATCGTGACCTTGTAGGTGAGATCGGGGCGCTCCGACGCCGCGACCAGCCGCTCGACCGTCTTGTTGATCAGTGCTTCGAGCCGCGGATCGTCGTAGGCACCGCCGTAAGAGGCGAGGATGCGCTCATGCTCGTGTTCGGCTGCCGGGGTTTGCACCGCCGCCCGCGCCGGTTTTGCAGGTTTGACGGAATGAGGGGCTGCGGTCTGGAACCGGTTCACGTCCCCGCAGCCGGCCAGGATGAGCGTCGCGCCCACCAGAACGATAGGCGCAACCAAAAGGCGGCGGCCTATTCCAGTCCCGCGCCGTTCTGTGCTCCCCGCCATCGTCGCAACATCTCCGCCCGATCGGTGACTCTATTCCAACACTCGCAACCTTCCCGGTAGGCTTGTTTGCGAATGCCGGAATTCGGAACCGCCAGCATCTTACCATTTTCGCGCGACCAAGACTCAGAAGTTCGCGCTCGGCGAGTTTCTGAATACCAGGTCACGACGATTTTGATCGAATCGATCAAAAATCAGGAACGTGATCGATTCCAAATATTCCAGAGCGGGATGCGGGCGGGAAAACCGCGCCACATTTTCTCTCTATCATCCCCGCTCTAGTCGCCAATCAGTTCGATCTGCCCGACCCGGAGCACATTGATCCGCGGTCCGCCGCGCCGTTCGACCCAGCCGCGGATACGCACGCGGCGATTTTCCAGAGAGGACGGCGCGATGCCCGCCGCCTCCAAATACGGTACCATGCGCCTTGAAATAGTCGCAGCGAAGTCTCGTGTCCAGCGTCGGCCGAAGTTGACATAGACTGTTCCGCCGGCGTGTCTGACAGACACGACTTTGCCCTCGACGACGGCGAATTGACCGACGCGGGTCAAAATATCGCCGGGGTTTTGAACGTTCTTCACAACAGAGGAATTCGCCCAGGTTCCGCGCCGCGTCTGCCGCGCCGCAGCCTCGGCGGCCGCCAGTTCCGTTGCGCAGGCTTTGTCGACGATGTCGGCGGATGCGATCGCTTCGCCCCGCGCCAGCAGATCGTGCTGCGCCGAACCGGCGGACGGTTCGGGATAATATAAGAAAACCGATTGCCGGCCGTAGCGATCCGGATCGTCACGTTCGCCGCGCAGGATCATATGCCGGCCGATCAGCGCCGTGAACACGGACTTGCGATCCTTCGGCTCTCCCGCAACGATTTCAACGCCGGCGAGGCGGACCTCGCGGCCGTCCTCGAGACGGAGTGTCCGCGCGTCGACGACGGCGCTTACGACGCCTTCACCCTGGATGTCGAACTCGCATCCGGCCGCGAGCGATGGCGCGGTCGCGCCGAACAACATTCCGCAGAGCATTGCTCCGAGCAGACTGTTGCGCGTGCAAAACAAGCGCGCCGTCATCGTCGAGCTTTATCGGCAGCCTCGTGCACCGCGGATCGCTTTTGGCCCTCGGACATCGCCCGAGGGCCGCTTGCCTCACTTCGACCCGGGGTCGGCGATGACGCGCGCCGCGACCAGCCTGTTCCAGATGAACAACACGATGATTGCGCCGATGGTCGCCGTAATGAACCCGGCGCCCTGATTGGGGCCGTAATGGCCGATCGACTGTCCGATGAAGGTCGCGAGAAATGCGCCTGCAATCCCGAGCACCGTTGTGAGGATGAATCCGCTCGGCTTGTTCGGACCGGGAGACAGAAACCGTGCAATGATCCCTGCGACGAAACCGACGAGAATAATCCAGAGAATGCCGCTCATGATGAAAGTCCTTCCTCAGAATAACCGTGACGTTGAAACGTTCCGCAAGTCGGCCGTCAGCCGGCCGATTCCGTAACGGTCGGCAATTCCATCAAAGCATCCGGGACAGTTCGCTCTCGGTCGGGAGGCGCCCATCCGGTGTCAGATGGTTGACGACCTGGGGCAGGTGCTGACTGAGACCGGTGAGCAGCTCCTCCCGCGACAGGCCGGTCTGCGCCGTCAGGGCGTTGATCTGGTCGGCTCCCAACGCGTCGGCTAGGTCGCGTGGCGCGATTTGCTTGTTGGGCCCCGGACTGACCCATGAATTTGCGGTATCGCCATGCCCTTTCTGCTGAAGCTGATTAAGCAGATCGCCGAGACCACCGCTCAGAACGCTTCCGGCCGCGCCGCCTGCCAGCAACCCGCCAAGCCCGCCCTTGAGCAGGTCACCGAGGCCGCCTCCGCTGCCGGGCAGACCGGCATTGACCGTGCTTCTCGGCACGGGAGCCGGAGGCGCGGACGGGGTGGCTTCAGAATGGTTTCCGGTGAAATGCTTCAGCGCCTTGTAGCCCAGCAGGGCAAGGATCGCCAATGTCATCGGCGACATGCCGCCGCCGCTTTCGCTTGGCGCACCGGGAGCGCTGGGCTCACTTGGACCGCGGGGACCGTTCTGCATTCCGTTGAGGACGTCGAGCAAACCCATGATCGTCTCCTGTTCCGCTCCAGCCCCGTGGCCGAAGATAATGCCGCCACATGACGGTCACAAGGCACATGCGGGCGAGCACGAAGCATCGCCGCTTCATTTTGCTATCGAAACGAAAATGACTGCGGCATGAATGGCGGCGCCTCGGTAGGGCACGGCGCGTGCTTGGGGGCTTGCCCGATGCGCCTGAGTACCGGATAAGTACCGGACTTGCGTGGCATTCAGTCCCGGTAGCTCAGCTGGATAGAGCACAGGTTTCCTAAACCTGGGGTCAGGGGTTCGACTCCCTTCCGGGACGCCATTTTTTTTCAGGCGCCGATTGCGGGCCACCTGGATCAAGGGCCGCGAAAACACCCACGCGATAGCTACTTGCGTCGATCGCGGCCAGTGCTCGCGTGACTATCGTCGGGCGATGACGCGGAATGTTGTTCCCGCGCCGGCCCTCTCACAAAACAATTCGATTCTCGCTGGACTCAATCGCTTCGGCTAGTCTGGTAGCTGCCATAAGCCAGGCTGAAGATCAGCACCAGAAAAACCGCGAGGAAGCCTCCGACAACGAGCCAGAAATCATGTGGCATGATTTAGGGTCTCCTGAGATTAAGGATCGCCCCCGCTGGATAGGTACGCCGCTATCCTGGCTCATGCCAGTCACAGCTTCGGGACTGATGGTGCCGGGTCTTTCGATTGCTGCGGGCTGACGCCGGTCGAGCATGCAAACGGGGTGACGGTGCGCTTGCACAGCGCAGCCGCAATGCCTAATGCGCCGCGTCGGCCTTGTGATCCGCTTTCGTCGCGACACGGAAGAAAGTCGCAGAAATCAGCCACAGCGCTGTGAAGAAGCCGCTGAACAACAAAGCCTTGAACAAGCCATCCGGTGTGCTCGCGCTCGACGGAGCAGTCGCAATGGCTATAGCCAACAATGCCTGCATGATCGCGGCGCCGAGCATGGCTCGGGCCATGCCAGCGAGTCGAAACCAAGCGGAGAACCCGCCTACCGCTGCCGCCATGATCAGCAGAAAAAGCCAATGCCATCGTCGCGAACAATTGTGGTCCACGCCGTCAGGAGCGACGTCACGAGTGCGACGGTAATTCCTGCGCGGTAGGCCCGGCTTCCGCTCGCGCCGGTCCGTCCGCCCGGTCGGGGCCAGAGCGAAGCGAACTGGCGTGACACAAAGGCTATGGCGGACTGCGCCCGATAGCGATGATCATCCAGGTCGTCGCACGAAAGAGAGAGTTCCGCTCCCGACCCTGAACGGACCTTTATCGGCCGGGCGGTGGATTGCCGGTGAAAACTGCCAATTGCGCGTCGAAAGCCCGCTTGTAGGCGGGCCGCGTCTCGCCGCGTGCGACATAGGCCGCCAGGTTCGGAAATTCGTTCAGGAGGCCCGACGGTTTCAGCCTCAGCAGCACCGACACCATCATCAGATCGCCGGCGCTGAACCCACCTTCGAGCCATTCGGCATCGCCCAGACGCGCGGACAGTTGCTTCAACCGCTCGCGAATACGATCCATGACCAACGGTAGGCGGTCCTTAGCCCAGGGTTTGTCACCTTCCACAATCTTCGCGATCACGAGATCGAGGATCGGCGGTTCCACCGTATTGACCGCGGCGAACATCCACGCGATCGCGCGGTCCCGCGCATTGGCATCGTCCGGGAGCAGTCCCGCATGGCGCTCGGCGATGTGGAATACGATCGCGCCTGTCTCGAACAAAGCAAGGTCGTCTTCCTCATAGGTCGGAATCTGGCCGAAAGGATGAAGCGCGACATGCGCTGGCTCCTTCATCGCCTTGAACGAAACGAGACGAACCTCGTAATGCTGCCCCGCTTCTTCAAGCGCCCAGCGGACGCGCGTATCGCGCGCCAGTCCCGCGCCGCCATCGGGTGACCGTTCAAAGGCGGTAATGGTAACGGTCATCGTAAGGCTCCGGGTTGCGCGGCGCACACAAAGCGGTCATTTGGTAAAGATATTGAATGCCTGCTTTCCACCCGTGCAGCCTGCCAGATTGGCCAGCATGCGATATGGAGCCGCCAATTCTACGCCATGACAACAGGCGCTGCGCCAGACTACGCTAAACTTTGATGGTGGACCGCGACCGAAAGTGATGATCACTACGTCTACGCCATAGTTCTCCATCCCCCCGTCGCGGGCGCGGCTCGACATGTAATGGAGTGGCATCGAAGGGGGCTAGAAACACGCTGTCGATCCCGAAAGAAAAATCTGCTTCTTCGACCGACTTTGGAAGGACGTCAGCTTTGATGATTTCCATGTCGGCAGGATACATACAAGGTCGACGCGAAAGTCGCTCTTTAAAATAGCTGTCAGTAATTTCCAAAAGGTTTCGGTGGTCGGCACGTTCGGGAGTGAGGTGTTAGAACTTGCTGACAACAGGATCGCCGAAGCTTTCCGTTAGCGCTGCTACCGATGTTAGCGCTTCTCCCCCTCTCTATGGATCAAGCGCCACCTCGGCAAACCCCTCCTCCACGTGTCTTAAATTTCAGGCGGGAGAAATCATTTGCGGCGAACTCGGATCGCTCAAATTAAACGCGTAGGGTCAAGAATGTTGCAATTCTGCATCAATGCACGATTTTTGCCAAGTGCGGCCGCTTTATAGCCCGTCTGGGTTATGACCGTTTACGCGCCGCTATTTACGCTGCCTGAGCAGATAATTTTTGGGGATTCTCGATGAAAAAGCTAGTACTTGCAGCGGCTGCAACGGTTGCCCTAATGCCGGCTGCAAACGCTGCTGATTTGGCAGCGCGGACTTACACCAAGGCACCCGTCGCACCCGTTGCGGCAGTCTATGACTGGACCGGGTTCTACATTGGTGGTCACATCGGCGGCGGATGGGGTGACATAAGATCAACAGAACTCGCTCCGGGCACCAACGCATTTCCGACCGGCACCGCCTTTACAGCACATCATCCGAGTGGGTTCCTCGGCGGGGTGCAAGGCGGCTATAATTGGCAAGCCAGCAACAACTTCGTTCTCGGCATCGAAGGCGAATATACTTGGTCTGATCTGAGTGGGACCTCGAGCACTGTCAGCACAGTGAACGGTTTTGTTAGTACAACAACTAATAAAATCAATGATATAGCGATGGTTACGGGCCGCCTAGGTTATGCGGCTGGCAATTGGCTATTGTACGCGAAGGGTGGCGGCGCCTGGGGTCAGGGCAATTCAAGGGGCACTGGTTTTCTTGCAAACGGTACGTTGTTTGAAACCACATCCTCTAGTGCCGATCGCAGCGGTTGGGTGGCCGGTGCCGGCGTCGAATGGGGCTTCGCGCCCAATTGGTCCGCTAAGATTGAGTATAATCACATCGATTTTGGCTCAACCAACGTGGCGATCAATACCAGCCGCGCGACCACCAACTTTGTTAGGTCGTCGGAAACGATTGATCTCGTCAAGGCGGGCGTGAACTATCGTTTCAATTGGGGCGGCTCGACTGTCGCAAGGTACTGATAGACGAAGACTGATTATCTCCAGGATGCTCCTTGGGCCAGTCTCGCGACTGGCCCTTTTTTATTGAAGGGTTGCGCGGGGCAGGCCTCGCAGACGTCACTATGGCGGAAGTGGAGGGCTTCGCCGGACGTTTTGAAAATATCTAACCCAAATGCGCATGAGCTATCAGAGACGCGCGTGATTTGTTGCGCGCGCCTCTGATAGCGAGCGGGTTTCCTCTACCCAGCATTCATATAGTTACGATCAGTGCTGACGAGCATCCGCATATTCGTCGCAATCGGCCTGCGGCTCAATCGTCGTGTCCAGGTCGCATTTCAAAATTATGCCAATGATCCCTGAAGATGACATCGCTGTTGATCGGGTCCGATTCCGCCCAATCACGCTTGAAACAGTGGTCGATGCCATTAGCGAGGCGGACGCTGTCGAGCAGCTTCGAGCGTTTATCGATCGATGCGCGCAGCGGCGTGCATGATCGCAGTCGAAAGTTGGCGCGAACGACCGGACGGGAAGATCCAATTCACGATGAAACGGTTGCGCAGCGCGAATGAGGCACCACGGTCCAGCTAAACAACAAAACCGCCGGTGTTACGGGCCGCCAGCGGCGGCATTTCCTATTTCTGCCGTCCATGCATGCAATCGTGGACAAATTGCTTTTTTGCGAGTCGATCTAGCCCACCCCCAGCGCCGGTGTGGCCGCGTTGGCTGGCAAGCATTTTGCATCGCATAAGCCTTTCGGGGCGCGTACCGGCATGAGCATTGTAGTCAGCGTGGGCCATCGCACTGATCGCAATAGAAAAGAACGCGCCGACGATAAGCGGCAGAGCTTTGGAAATTAAAGGCTCGATATTGGACACTGCTGGTGTTCCCTGGTGAGGGTCGCCATCGTGCTCGCCGCAGGCGCACGCCGCTCGATTCCGAGACAGTGATTAAGTCACATTCAGAATTGACTCCTGACAATTGGAACCCATGCGCATTTGTAGAAGAGCTGCGTGGCGACGGCATGCCCCAAATGGGGTATGGGATATCGAAAATTCGATCGGTTCAAGGAAGCCGGTGACTTATGCCGAAAGGCGGTTATTTCCATCCATGAGGCTGGATCTGGGTGTCCACCAAAAGTCCAACGAGTTCGGCATTGCTGCTTGTGTCCTCGCGAGGACTACTCTCAACTGCTTATGGATTGTCTTATGGGAAAGCTCGTTGTCGCCCGCGATCTCTTCGAGTGTAAGGCCCTCGACGAGGCCTTGGGCGACCTTGGCTTCGGCCGGGCTCAAATCGAACGATCCATGAAGGATATAAGCAGGAGAGGCTTTGGGACTGGTGGGGAGCGTCGAAAATTCTGTGTTTGAGGCAGGTGAACCATCATGTGGTGACGAAACGCTCGTTGAACATGATGGCGAATTGAGCCTTCGCTTCGGATCATGCGCGTGATGGGCGTTTCGTCGAGATCACACTCGGTGAACAGCCAAATAGCTACTCCGTCGAGGCTGAGCAACTTCAGAATTGGCGGGCAATCGCGCTCATCTGACAGGACCCTAACGAGAAGAGCGACTCTTATCTTCAAGAGTCAAAGGAGAATCATTCAGCATGGGTGCCCGCAGCTTGCGCCGCGTCCTGGGCTTTGCCTCGGCTGAGACTACCGCATCCGAGGGAGCTGAAGTCGTCCGGCCACCGGGCTGAGCGTACTCGGCTATCGCAAGATGAAAGACACGCTGGAACCTTCGCCAAAGGACCTGCGCTTGGGTGAAGGTCTCGCGCGCAAAGTTGCGATCTCTTCATCAGACCTTCCGGCCCTCCACTAGGTCAGTGTTGCGGCCAAGAGGATTGAGGAGAGGAAGGTATCCGCCTGCTTGTCATAACGGGTTGCGATGCGCCGGAAGTTCTTGAGACGGCAGAACATCCTCTCGATGACATTGCGTCCCTTGTAGGCATTTTTGTTGTAGCGATGAGGATGCTTGCGGGTCGGGCTTGGCGGGATAACGGGTCTTGATCTGGTGTCCGGCGAGTACCTCTCTCAGACTCCTGGCATCATGAGCGCGATCGGCGAAAAGCCTCTTGGGTTGATATCCCGCCGCGAGCAGGCTGCGTGCAACGGTTCAATCCGCCGCCACTCCGCATCGCTTAGCCAATAAACCTGCTTCGCCATTCAGTCTCCCGATCATGGAAAACTTGAATCACATAGCCTCCTCCCTCGGAAGAATCCGGACGCTAGACCGGCATAGCACCTGATCGTCCCCATCTAGAAACATCACCAGCGCGACCTGCTGACGGTCCATTGATCGCCGCCGACATAGCGCCAATGCGCTTGTCATAGGGGATGAGCGCATGGAGAACTCAGACATGGTGACCTCCGACAAGAGGACGCTGCCCGCGGTGGGTCGCCGGAAGAATCTCAAAGACAGCTCCACTGGGCCGTCTTATCGATGCACTCTCAGTAGTAAGCGCGATGACCTCGCCGCCTTACAATGGAAGCAGCAGGCTCATAACATCGAGGCCGAGTTGGGTAAACTCCGAACAGATCAAGCTCCGTCCAGCCCGTTACAGGTGCTGGTCGATGAACATCGGTCGAGGAATCGCGCCGCGTCGTGCAGCAGCATTTCCCACCGATCTGGTATCATCCAGTCGGGGTTCTCGCGCGCTCCTAGCTCTGCCGTTCAGAATCATCGTCAGCATTGCAGCCTGTTCCCATGGGGCGCAGGTTGTGGTAACCCTAGACCGTACGGGTTATTAGCCTTCGCTAGATAGTGATAGGTTTTTCGCCATGGGATCCAGCGGCGGCGCCCACCAATCCCTGAGAGAGGGCCTCTCCAATCTGGGAGACGCCGTCCTTGACCCGGCACAGTGGCCGGCTGTGATGGATCGCATTTGCAGAGCAGCGGGAGCGACGGGCGCATTCCTGGTTCAAGCTGACGCCCGCACGCCCGATGTGCCCAGGACCGACTCACTCCGCGACTTCGTCAACGACTACTTCCGGAACGGTTGGCACACGCGTGACGTACGTGCGGCGCGAGGCGCACCGTTGTTATTGTTGGGACGTTCCGTTGTCATCGACCAGGACATTCTGACTAAGGACGAGATCGCGAGAGAACCCCTGTACAATGAATGCAACCTGAAGCACGGACTCGCATGGTTCGCCGGCGTGAAGGTTTGGGCTGGTCCAACGCTATGGGCGATGGCTATTCAGCGGTCCGTCAAGGAGGGCCCCTTCACCCAATCGGAGAAGGAGGTTCTTGGATTGCTTTCCCGTCCCCTCAGCGAAGCCGCCACGCTTTCCGCGATGATCGGCGGTGTTGCGCTGACAAGTGCCACAAGTGCACTGGATAGCATCGGCGAGCCTGCTGTTGCTCTCGGCCGGCACGGGTTGGTGCTGGAGTCGAACCTAGCTGCTGAAAAGCTGTTCGACGATGAGTTATATCTCCGGAACGGACGCCTATTCATAAAAGATCGTGACGGTAGCCGCCGTCTAGCTCAGTTGGCGGATCACCTCACGACGGCTCCTGATACAGCTCCTTTCATCGCAAGCCCCATTGTGATCCGTCGAACCGTTAGACCACCGCTGATAGTTTGCACGCTTCCAATACACGGGGCGGCTCGCACACCGTTTCTGGGGGCTCGAGCGCTCTTGATCTTTCGTTCCACCGGCCCGCGGCCTGGCATCGAGCCGGCGTTGTTATCGGAAGTGTTTGGGTTGACCTCGGCGGAAGCTCGCGTGGCCGCTTTGGTTGCCAACGGGAAGTGTCCAGAGGACATCGCGCGACACATGAATACGTCGCGCGCAACCGTCAAGAACCAGCTGAAAATGGTGTTTCAGAAAACAGGTGTCCATAGGCAGGCGGAGCTTGTCGCACTGTTAGCAAGCTTCCCTCGGAGATAGGCGGGTCGGGGCGGCAGGACATTTGCCGACTCCTCGTTAAGCGGCCACACTCCAATGTTTCATTGTGATTGATAGACGCGGGTCAGATCGAGCTTAAAATGATTTCCCCCATAAAGCGGCCCGCTACCAGGACGCGGTAAGCTCACAAGAGCAAATTTCAGACGTCTTAGCCCCGTTCGGGTCATGCGCAATCGAGACGAACGGTTCTTTGCTTTGAGCACTCGCTAGATCGCCCCGTAGTAGAGGCCAGGATGGAGAACTTATGTTATTCGGCGTTCAAATTTTGCACGTCGAATGACAGCTGGAAGAACTCGGGGTTAGGCGAGGCGGATCTTGATAGCGTGAGCTGGTCGGACGATGCCGTTCTGACCAAACGGGACTCCGGAGTCGCCCATTATGTGTCGCGTCAGCTTAAGCTTTCATCTTGCGATTACTACGGTTTCCATTCTGGCGTCGTCCCTATCAGCTATGAGCGCTTCGGCCGAGGACGTTTCAAAAAAGTGCGGTCCCGGCATCTATTGCGTGGAAGAGATGCTCTGCATCGGCAGGATTGACGGGACTCCTCCGCCGGACATGAATCCCAATTTCTTCGTCGAACTTCTGACCCTGCGCTCGGCTAAGCTCGTCCGAAAAGACAAGACGCTGGCCGATGGCCTGATGATGGATGACGTGCCTCTTGGTGATGATCATCCAAATATCACTATGGAGGAAGCCAAGAAGCTCGCCGATTGGACTAAGGGGCGAACTGGCCCTCCAGCCCGGATGAAGGACGACAGGCATGTTTCGACGAAGTGGGACACGGTCGGATTTTCCGACGGCCTGTCGCTGACCATCGAGAGAGCCGAGCCACTTGGGCCTCACCGGTGGGACGTGTTGAACGGCTCGGCAAACTACAAAGGTATAACGGTCAGTGACTACAAGATGAACTATCAGTGCGAGGCGCTGGTAGTGGATGCGCCGTCGCTTGTCGTGGACGATAAATAGCGGTCGCAGGTTTTTTGTTTTTATGCGAGCTGGCCCATTTGGGTTGTCTTACTCTAGGCTCAACAGAAACTGGTCATGATGTTTGTCTTGTTCCCTTTTGAGAGAAAGACTCTCAAAGTCGCGTTCGTTGTCCCTCTCTGGCTGTTCGCGTGCAACAATCCGATTTCTGCTACCGAGCAAACGTTCAATTATCGGATCGATCGTTCTGTCGACGAATTTTCAAAATACCTTGTAAAGGTGGCGGATTACTTTGAAGCGCCGCCACGCATTGCGGTCGCAAGTTTGGACAAAGCCAGTCAGAACAGATATGCGGCAACGGGCAAATTATACTGTAGGCTTTTGAATGGACGCCAGACCTACAAAGGTAGCGCCCAACTGACATATAAACACGATCTAATTACAACAGCAGGCCATTCCCTAATTAACATTGAAGGCACCAACTGCCAAACAATGGCGAGAGCGCAGGATTGCAAGTTTATTATCAACGTTGGCGGCAAAACTCGTGAAATGGGCATCGCTGGGCTTGAAGGGATAGGCCTCTCGTGTCCGACGAAGAACTCGCCCGACGATGACTGGGCCATTATGCGCCTCATGCGACCGATCAAGGATGTGGAGCCGTACGGAATCAGCAATCAAAGTCAGTTACTGTCAATCGGAACGCGCGTAGTCACTGTTGCTCATTCCGTCGATTTCAAATCACCCGCACAGCATGAGTTGGGCGTGAAACATTATGGAATGTGTTCTGGCGATGTTTCACTTTACATACCCAACGACATGATGTAGATTCTGGCCATTGGAGATTAAGTCATGGCCAACTCAGTTCTTTCAGACGTCCGATTTCATAACGAAGATGCTGCTTTCGAGTATGTCGAAGCTCAACTTTGGCCTAATGGCCCTGTCTGCCCGCACTGTGGCAATGCTGATAGCGCGAAGATTGGCCGTCTTCAGGGTAAGACCACGCGCGTTGGACTGCGCAAGTGCTACGAGTGCCGCAAGCCTTTCACTGTCCGTATGGGCTCGATCTTCGAGGAGTCGAAACTCCCCCTTCGGTTCTGGCTTCAAGCCATCCATTTATTGTGCGCTTCTAAGAAGGGAATCTCGACCCGCCAGCTTCAGCGGATGCTTGGCTGCGGCATGAAAACCGCGTGGTTCCTCGGTCACCGAATCCGCCATGCCATGGCTCCCGGCGGGGATGTCGGTCCGCTTGGTGGTGCCGGTAAGACCGTGGTTGCGGACGAAACCGAATTGGCTCGTTCGAAGAAAACCCGGCGCTCTGAGAACTTCCGACGTAAGACTCATAACCCGATTGTTGTCAGTCTCGTTGAACGAGACGGCGCTATCCGATCCACCTTTCTTGACCATCGTATGGTTATGAGCGTGGTACGCCAGAACGTGCATCCAGATAGCCGCTTCATGACCGATAGCGCACAGCACTACAAGCATGCGCCCGTTGCGAAGCACGAGTTTGTCGATCACTCTAAGTTTGAATGGACGCGTGGCGACGTTTCAACAAACGAACTGGAAGGCTTCTTTTCTGTGCTGAAGCGCGGCCTTGTTGGGACCTACCAGCATGTCGATAAGAAGCATTTGGATCGGTATCTGGCCGAATTTGATTTCCGTCAGAACACCCGCGCAAAGCTTGGCGTGGACGACGAAATGCGCGCGGATTTGGCGCTAAGAAGCTTTGTCGGTAAGCGGCTCACATATGCAGCAACTAATAGCGCCGAGGAAGCTTAAGGCTCCTTTGCAGCTAGAATTTCGGCTTCCTTCTAAACGTCGCAGCAAGAAATAATGTGTTACAGTAGCATCCGATGGTGTTGCTAGCGTGATTGATTCCCGTCGCGTGAGAGGGGCGAATTAAGAAGGCCAACTGTCATGGCGCGCATCAAAGTGAGATTTAAGATCAACCAGGGGCGTCACGGCGCCCCTATGGCGAAGCTTGGAAAGATTTCGGAACAAGCCGAAAGATTTTTGAGGTCGTTGGCGGCGGATTGCGACATAGAAAGCCAAGCGGGCGAATGGCTGGCGGTACACTTCGACAACGGCTCGGTGTCCTATGACGCTGAATTTCAGGGCGATGTTCCGCCGGGGGCCGCCCAAATATTCACGCGTAATTTGGAATTTTTAGCGGATTTCGATCCTGCTACGGAGGGCTTGAACGCCGCGATCAAACCTGCCACTGCGCTGGAATACGCTCGCATTGGCTCAATTATTGACCCGGATGAAGAGATAGGACTCGGAATTTACGCTCCTGATGCTTTGGAATCCAGAGCGCCGAGGTGGCGCGCAATCACCTATCGGAAAAGCGTAGCTTTAAAGCGAGAGATAGAAACTCCGGTGCCTTCCCATGGTTCCGTGCAGGGCATCCTGCACGCGTGGTTCAAGGAAGCTAGAGAGCCTTACTTTCAACTGAGGGAGTTATCTACAGACACTATCGTCAAGGTGATTTATTCGTCCGCGCTTTACGCTGATGTAGCTAAGGCGGTCCAACAGCGCACCACCATGTTGATGGTTTCGGGCAGCATGCTTTTTGATCGTTCAACCCGTCTTGCGATTGAACTGCGCGCTGACAGAATCGACCCGATAACGATGCTGTCTACGGCCGAGTTTGAAGAATTTTTTGGCAGCGCTCCTGATTATGTTGCCGAGATGGATGCTGACGAGACTTGGGCAAATGGTTGACGTTCGCAAAGTCTATATGGATGCATGCTGCTTCATCGATATGGTGAAGGTAAAGGTCGGGAAAGTCGTTACGCAGGACAGAGATATCGATGTTTGGCATTTAAAGCGTCTTCTTGAGGCCAATAGAGATAAGGAAATCGAGATTTATTCTTCTACAATCTCTATTGCCGAATGCACTCACGCAGGCGAAAACGACATTAGTCCATCCGTAAAATCTGAATTTGATCGATTGCTGATGTCGGGGCAATATGTGCGATTGGTCCAGCTAACGCCCTTCATTGCCACCGATGCCCGCGACCTGCGATGGATTCAAAGCATCAATCTCAAGGGTGCCGACAGTATCCATGTTGCGTCAGCGCTGGCCATGAACTGTGAGGAGTTTTTGTCGTCAAACGGTAGACTTGCGCGCTTAGGAAATGCCGGAAATGCGCTCGTGAGGTTGGGGCTACAGGTTCGCGGTGGAAGACAAACGAGATGCCTTCCTGAGAGGTACCGACAGCTAACGCTTCCCGATGAATCTCGTGGGAACTAACATGGACAAAAAGACCAAACAAAAGCCAGACGATCCTGAGCAGTCCAAACGCTTCCTTGAGGCCGCCAAAGAGGCTGGAGCAGATGAGACCCCCAAGGGTGCTGAGCGCGCCTTTAAGGCTGTGGTGAAGCCTAGGAGTCGCAAAGATGGCTGAAGGCGGCTGGGTCGTCTTAGGGGCTGCGATCGGCACCATTGGTTCGGTCGCTACGACCTTCTTGAATGCTTGGCTGACGAGGAAAGATAAGCCGGATCACTTTGACAAGAAGGCCATGAAACTCTTGGAAGCTGTTCTCAAGGACAGCGAGCAACCATGGCACCACATTGAAACGCTGTCTCGGCTTGTCGGGCTTTCGCGACAGGACACCCGTGAATTGCTCTTGCTAATAGGCGCACGCGGCAATGAAAGTGGGTCTGGAGCTTGGGCCTTGATTTCTCGCGTAGGGACCGAAATCAACTCCAGCCAAGTACAGAACGACGCGAAAACTAGCTAATTTCGCTATGGGTATGCGAAGTGAAACATCGCCGAGGAAGTCTACTGTCTCTTGACCCAGATCCGGTCCTGCTCGGAGTTGTGTCCCAGAGTTTTGAAACTTCGGCTCAGGCCAACGCAGCACAGGCCAATGGAAAGCCGCGCATGGTGCATTGGCAAAAGGATGGAAACGGTACTTATTATCGAACTCTGACTTTCTCGTAACGCTTATAGAGGCTGGAGAAAAATCTCGAGATTTGATTCTCGGCAGTCATGCTCAACCATAGTCTGATCGAGGCAAGCTGGACCGATGTGAGATCGTAAGCGTATTTATAGGACTGTAGGATATCCGAAGACAATCCGTATTGATCAAGGCTAGGAGTTCGTTTCGCGCGATCTCGATTTGTGGGCCTATCAACGCGACGTTATTTCTTCTTCTCGCGCCCCGGCAAACCGACCGACAATAGCTTCATCAAATCAGTCAACGGAAAGGTAGCCCTCCGGTGAGCCTCCGGGTGAAGCCTAAAGGCGCTGTTCGTTGTGAGGATGACGACCTAGGACGTCTCTGCATGACTTACCGGCGGCTTCTTCACAGACCCTGCCTCAGTGGCAAGCGGCTCAATCACCGACTAGCGGCCAAATTGTAGAACAAATAAGGAAATTTCGCGAGTCCTAGCCCATTTGGGTCATGCATGTAGGAGTGCGTTTTGCAGGATTAGGTGTGGGCCAGTGCCCAAATGAGACTCAATAGGGGCCGGTCACGATGTTTGTCTTGTACCCTTTTGAAGGAAAGGCTCTCAAGATCGCGCTCGTCGTCTCTCTCTGGCTGTTCGCGTCCAACAATCCGATTTCGGCTGGTCAGCCTCATAACAGGCGACTTGCCCCGAACCGCCCTACGAAGCTTTTCTACTGTCTGGAAGGGTGGAAGACCTCTGCGGAGCCTGATGCACTTATGCTTGACGAACGAACTCCGGGCTCTGGCAATCCAACAGAAACAGATCTGGATCGATCGGCGCTCATTGATTCGGTTCAATGCGCGCCAAGTGAGGATCAGATAAGAGCGGATTTTTGCTATAATGACCTTTCAAATGCCACCAAGAGAACTTCCTTGAAGTTTTCCGAAGATAGTTTTGAACTTACCAGAAAGAACGTAGTTTCAATTCGGAGCACAGCCGCGATTCTAGTCAACTGCCCGTCACTGAAAATCGTGGTCGCGGGTCACACCGACGCTCGCGGGTTGGTGGCCGGTAATCAAAGGCTCGCAGCTCATCGAGCCCAAGCGGTGACGACGGCGCTTGAACGGCTTGGAGTCGACGCCGGACAGCTGATGACTGCAAGCTGGGAGGAGCCTAGGAATAAGTGCTCTCGCGGGTCCCACCGCGTTCGATCTTTATGTAATTCTCGAAGCAGAAATGTTAAACTATCCGTTGCACGCTAAGCTTGATCTTATCTCATCAGGTTAGATTCTCGGCTCGTCCTTCATTCGTTGGCGCGCTCTATGGCCACAACGTCGTCGCAGACGTTGGCATCCAAACCTACGGCTATGCTGTAGCTGAGGTCGGCTTCCGACACGCTCGCACCGACCTTGAAAGGCTTGTAATCGGCGATCGGATGGCCGCCCCGTGTATGCAGCGCCTTTGCCACTAGATTGCCGTTTGGTTTCCTTATCAGCACGATCGACCCGCTGGCCATCACGGTGCCATTACAGTCCGAGTAGATGACGCTCGAAGCTTTGGCTGTTCGCGCGTAATATGCCATGACAGTGCAGGCCTGCGCGATCGGCTCGCTGTTCACATCCGTTTCGTAGGCGAATTTACGATTCTGAACGTAAAATAGAATGGGATGCTGTGGCATCGGAAACGTCAGCTGCTTTTGGTCCGCAGAGATCATCATCAAGCGGTCACCCCGCTTGATCGGAGTTTCATCCGGGTCGAAGGGGAGTGGGTTGGCGCCGGGAATGCGGCGGATGAGGCGCACGATCGCCCGGTCATTGTACCAGGCAACTCTTGGATCCAGCGTGTAGAATCTGTAGGTCCGCTAACTTGAAAAATCGAGCCTGACGATTGCGAATGGATCTGCCAGGTCGATAAAGCGGCAATCGGCCAAGGGCTCGCGGCGAAGATTGGTCTCTGGATCGATAAAGAGGTGAGCGTCCGTCACGATCTGATGGCCGTCGCCAACAAGCATGCCTGTTCCTGCTGACGCCAAGGCTCCCCCACTAGGTGGGGTGCCAGGACAGATCACGTAGCCAACACTCTTGCGAATGCGCTGCATCTCCACGGGCGAAAGACCTAGCTCCTGAGCCTTTCGGCTGAGCGGTCCGCGCGGATCTTTCCAAACCGTCTGGCCGTCCTGAAGGATGAGGTTCACAGGGTGACGCAGCTCGGTCTGGCATAAGGATGCCGACGGCGACAACGCAAGAAGAACGGCCAGCGCGCCAAAAAAGCTGGCGTCCCCGTTCTTCCTGTCGGTGACGTCCTTCATTCGTTGGCGCGCTCCATGGCCATGATGTCGTCGTAGACATTGGCATCCAATCCTATTGAGAGCGCAAAGCTGAGATTGTCGGGACCGACGCCTGAACCAACCTTGAACGGCTTGTAGTCGGCGACCAGTTTGCCGCCCTGTGTATGCAGCGCCTTTGCCGCTAGATTGCCGTTTGGCTTCCTTATCAGCACGATCGACCCGCTGGCCTTTGCGGTGCCATTGCAGTCCGAGTAGATGACGCTCGAAGCTCTTGCCGTTCGTGCGTAGTATGCCATGACAGTGCAGGCTTGGGCGATCGGCTCGCTGTTCACGTCCATTTCGTCGCTGAATTTGTGATCTTGCATGTAAAAAAGAATGTGATGCCTCGGCATCGAAAACGTCAGCTGATTTTGGTCCGCAGAGATCATGATCAAGCGGTCACCCCGCTTTAACGGGGTTTCGTCCAAATCCAGCGGAAATGGGTCGGCGCCTAGAATGCGGTGGGTCAGACGCACAATCGCGCGGTCGTTATACCAAACGGCTTCTGGAAACAGTGTATAGAACTTGTAGGTCTTTTCACTTGAGAAATCGAGCCTGACGATTGCGGATGGGTCTGCCAGGTTGATAAAACGACAATCCTCAAGAGGCTCGCGTCGCTTGTTGGTATATGTATCGATGAAGAGGTGAGCATCCGTCACGATCTGATGGCCGTTTCCAACGAGCATGCCGGCCCCTTCTGACGCCAAGGCTCCCCCATCAGCCGGGTTGCCAGGACAGATCACGTAGCCCACGTTCTTCCGAATGCGCTGGACCTCCTCGGGTGAAAGACCTAGCTCCTGAGCCTTTCGGCTAAGCGGTCCGCGCGGATCTTTCCAGACCGTCTGGCCGTCCTGAAGGATGAGGTTCACAGGGTGACGCAGCTCGGTCCGGCAGAAAGATGCGGACGAGGACGATGCAAGAAGAACGGCCAGCGCGACAAAGAAGCTGGCGCCCCTGTTCTTCCTGTCGGTGACGTCCTTCATTCGTTGGCGGGCTCCATGGTCATGATGTCGTCGTAGACTTGGCGTCCTCTCTTACCGAGAGCGCAAAGCTTGCAACCGAACGTATAAGAGCGGCGAGCGGAGCTCTTGACCTGTTTGGGCTACGGCGGAGCAAATTAGCGCAAATGGGCCATGACGGCCGACTCCAGTTCGCCGAGACTGCGACCGAGTTTTTCCCCGTTTCAACTTCTCTGACTACGGGCGCATTACCAGGCGATGCCTGATGGCGAGCCTGCCTTGGTTTGATCCAGTCCTACCGACGGGCCCGGCAAAGAGATGGCTACGGAAGGGGATATTGATGTCGGCTGTGCTTGTCGATCGCACTAATTTTTGCTGAACATGAAGGTCAAGACGCATGCGCAAAATCAGCTTTGCTGTTAGCGCGATCTTCCTCTTCCGCGCTGCGACTTATGCGCACTGCCTCAACAAGGTTTGTAAGGCCATCGTCGACGACACGCCTGCAATCGAGCGCAATGCATCTTCTGATGGCCACGACCGCCTCTGGAGAAATCAGCCGGCGAATCCCCACGATGCCGGCCTCTTATATTTCGGCGAAGCCCGCTTCACATGTGGCGCATTCAACAAGCTCGGGCTGCAGCGTCGCCCCTGTACGGCGCAATCCCTGCCGGTATGAGCCAACAATTATTTCTGTGCGTCTAAAATGGCTGCCAAAAACTGATCGGAGAGCGTTGCATAATAGGTGCCCTGGCCATCCAGTTGCCAATCGACAATGTTCGGATGATTCCGTTTCTGAGCGGCCTTTGCGTCATCGAGACTTTCGCCACCATTTGTCACAATTCCGAGCAAAATCGGATTGCTTCCCGGTGTCAGAAGGCTGCCACCCGAACATCCATGAGAACAGCCGCAGGCCGTACTTACCCCTGCCGTGGTAAAAGATCCGTAACGGCCCAGGACGGAGCATTCGCCATAGTGCTTTGGACCGGTTTCGTTGGGCGAAGGGGAATGAAAGTCAACGGAGTGCCCGATCGTCACCACACGATTTCCAATTTGAAGGTTTTGACCGAGCGATCCATTCACCGCATAGGGAGTTATATTCTTAGCCGGAAACTTCAGCCGCATAACCGACCAATCGTCCTCCGGGCGCGCGTTTGGACACTTAACGCCGCTTCTGAATTCGGTAGCCACAGGAATGACCTGGTCACCGACGTAGAATGTGCAATCTTGGGGATTCGAGTTCCTGCGACAATTGGTGCCATCGATATCCCATAAGGCGTGACCAGCCGTCGTAATAATATTTGCGTTCCCATTCTTATCTCGAACTGTGAGCTGCGCCGTCAGGTCATAGTGATGTCCAGCGTAAGGCGTCTCTTTAGCTCCATAACATCGCAGTTTTCCCGTAGCGCTGTATCTGGATTGAACGTCACTAGGAAGACTGCTCACCTCAACTCGAGGCGGTGACCCGGTGTAATCCGCAACTTGGATAATATATTTCGAATACTCATCCGGCGAAGCTAAGTCCGCACGCGGACCACAGTTCTCACGAGCAAAACCAGAAATGGAAACAGCGGTGAGTGGCAAAAAAACAATGCGAAACATTCTCATTCTAACCAATCACACCAACGATCAAAACTGTAATTGTTTGCGAACCCATCTGCTGGACCCGCCTTAATGCCGGGCTGGATCTCCGAAGGGAGAAATTTCAGTCGCGAAGCAGCCCGAACTTGCATCTCACGAGGATGCGAATGCGACCGGTTGCCTGGCGCAATGAAGTGCCAGTCGATGCCGTTGTCGTTGCACCAGGCGAGCATGGCGTTGCAGGTGAACTCGGTGCCGTTGTCGGAGACGATTGAGCCCGGCTTGCCGCGCTGCGCGACGAACTCCTCAAGGACCCTGTTCACCTCCCTCGCGCCCGCTCGCGCGGTGCTGGCGGCGTGGATGAACGGTTACAACAACGTTCGCCCAAATAGCCGCCCGGCGGCCTCACACCGAGCGAGTTTGCCGATCACAGTGTTCGTCGACCGCAACGGACTGTGGCGCTGCGCTACGCCGGCGGCTCCGCACCCGCCCGTGAGACCCTTTGGCACAAATGTCACCCGGACTCTACCTGTCGGTGAAGAGTTGGCCCTCACGTCAGTGAATCTACAGATCCCAGCGGATAATAAGCACCAGCTTTCATCTATCTGTTTGCAAAGGATGGCCGAATGACAAACCTAGCTGCGATCAGCAGTCCGTAACTGACCAGCCATTGCAGGTTTTGGAACGATTCCAACCATCGACAGTCCAGTTGCGCGCCTGACCCGGCGACATGTTCAAGTAATCCATCCCATCATCGGTATATATCACAAAGGTGATGTTGCGCCCGCACATGTTGTGTACCCAGAAGCCGACATCACCTCCGTCATCTCGAGGTCGGAACTCCGCACATCCGACCGTTTTGGAGTAAGACAAGTGGGTCGCCGAGTCGAAAGCAGTAGCGATTGCACAAATAGAGATCGTCAAGAACAACCCAACTATTTTTTTCATAACTGAAATCCTCCAAGTTGCGGATTGAAATGCCTTTCCCGAATGCCTGGAACGAGAGCATCGACGCTAACCTCGATCAACCGCTTAGTGCTTCCAACCGTAGCCTCGTCGAGCAAACCACTCCTTCTAGCTTGTGAGGAACTGGGAGTTGTTCATCGCGACTACTGCGAAGAAAGAGCAATTCCGGGCGGAGCGGTCCAGCCTACTCTTGTGCAATAGGCCGCCACCCGTCCTCTGTCATGGCCCATTTAGGCTAAACTGGGCTAATGCGTCTGCACGGAAACCTTGATCGCTTGAACGCTGGATCAGAATAGGGCCGGCGGTTGGTTGGGATCAACGAGTAACGCGATGCTGCGGGGTGGATAACCAGCGACGAAGTCGAGTTGATGTGGCGGACGCCGCCGCCCCGCATGCCGTTTATGCCGCGAGCTATCGATGCGGCAACGCGGGGAAACGCGCCTTAAGCCTTTGAAACCGCCGATAGGATGCGATCCCACACCCCCGCCTTGCGCCATCGGTTGAAGCGGTTCACGCAGGTCGTATGCGGGCCGTAGCGCGCTGGAATGTCCGCCCACGGCGCCCGGTCCGCAAACGCCAGAATATCCCGTTCAGCACCCGCCGGTCATCCACCCGTGCAACGCCCCGCGATTTGTTCGGCAACAACGGCTGGATCACAGACCACTCGAAATCCGTCAGATCAAAACGCGCCATTCAATCCTCCATTGCTGGACGTTTTGAATCACCCTGCGACCAAAAACGAAATCCCCTTTATGGGTTCGTAACCTAGTGTCCGCAGTATACCTCTAGCCCTAGCTTGAGCGAAGCTGCTCAGAAAAATGAGCCAAACGACGTCGCACTTCTTGTCCTGGCAGCCGACATCTTGGATGGGCGAGCAGAGTGCTCAATCCGTGTGGAGCCGGTCGAAAGCAACATGATTGCCTTCAGCGAACTGGTCGAAGAGCCATAACACACCATGCATGTCGATCTGCTCCGCGACGGCGAGCTCGCGCAATGTCCCATCGCCGGTCAGGAGCGTCCACTGGCGAGCCTCGGCGATCGCAAAGGCGAATGTATCCGGAACGGAGAGACGGGCTCCTGTCGCCGGACAGCCGTGGCGCGGCTCAACTCGGCGGGGCTCAGGACTTCGATGCGCAGCCCCAGCCCCACCAACTGATCGCCAAGCTCGCCGGCCAACTCTCTCGCATAGAGCAAGTCGGGCACAGCGAACTCGAAGGGCAGACGGAACATGTCCTCAAGGAGTTGTGCTCGCTCGAGGTCAATCAGCACCGATGTGTCGGAGACGAGAACTGGCACTTATCAAGCCGTCACCTGGTCCAATCTCGCGTCGAGTTCGCGGACGGATATGCCAAGCAGTTCCGCGGCGCGGGATTCCCCGATCACGCCTTCGGCCAACGCCCGGTAACATAGCCGCTCGAAACGCTTGGGTTCCTCCAGATCTGGCTCCAACGTTTCCGGCTCTTTGTAGGGCGCCGTTCTCCATCCCCGCTCGGCGAAGATCTTGAACAGCCGTGAGAAGGAGGCCTGGCTGATGATGCCGAGGTCCTTGCAGCGGTAAGCGAGCGCCTGAATGCTCACGCCGAAGCGCTTTTTCAGAGCGACCAGTTCACCGAGGCTGATCGACGAACGATGGACGCCGACTTCGGCGCGCAGGACGTCAGCCGGCATCAAAAAGGCGCCAGCGAAGCGATGCGCGGCCTTCTCCTCGTCGACGTCACCTGATGGTGCGATGACCATATGGCCGAGTTCATGGGCGAGGTTGAAGCGCTTGCGCTCGGACCACGTGCTGCGCTTGATGACGATGACGCGTGCTGCTGCCCGGTCCTTGCGCCTGACCTTGGCGGCAAGGCCGTCGATATCGTCGAGATCGAGCGACAGGATCTTGATGCCGCGCTCCTCGAGTAGCTCGGCGAGCTGCGGGATCGGGTCATTTCCGAGGCCCCAATCATCACGCACGGAACGCGCCGCATCTTCAGCATCGCGCAAGTCAGCGACGGGGTGAGGCGCACTTCGCGGCTGCTCCCACTCGACGCTGCGCATCTGCAGGAGATCCTCGACGGCGAGATAGCGCTCAAGCATGTGAATGGCGCGCGCCTCAAGGACGGCCTCCTCCTTCGAAGACGCTCCGACCTTCTTCCTGAAATCTACCCCCTCCAGGGCAATCTCGTCCTCACTGAGGAGATATTCCTCCGTGACGTCGAGCGCCTTTGCGAGGGCCATCAGGACGCGCGAACTCGGCATGTCCTCGTTTCGCTCATATTTTCCAATGGCTTGAGCCGAAACAATGCCTTCCATGGCATCGGAGAGCGCGCGCAGCGACAGGCCCGACGCGGATCGGGCTACTTTGAGCTTGTTTCCGATCATGGTGGCCTCCTTGCGACTATTAGTTTCCAAAACTACGATATAGATCGAAAATTGTAAACCAGAATCCCTTGAAAACTGGCCTAAAATAGCTCACATGTGAGTACAGCGCTGTTCCTCATTCCGGTTTTGTAAACCGACGGGCGCGGCGGCCGCGGCAGACCCATCCAATCGGGCGGGCGACGGACAGGCGCCGAGCGAGAAAAGGAAGAGGCGATGGCGTTGAGCAATACGGAACTTCGATACTATGACAGCAACGTCCTGCGCCTGCCGGACGACAAACGGAAAGAGTATCACGAGCAGGTCGACCGGCTGATCGTCGAACTGTGTAAGGGCGTCCGCGACAAGACCGAGATCAAGATCACCAAGGTGGTGAAGGCTGGCTCCTTCGCCAAATATACGATCTTGCGAAAGACAAGCGTAGATCCGGTCGACGTCGATGTGGTGTTCTACATTTCCGGGCGCGACGCCGACAAGGAGACGCTCGATAGCCTGAACAACACGATCTACGACCTGTTGATCAAGCAGTACCCCAACAAGTCGGTCGAGGATTTCGAGATCCAGCGTAAGGCCGCGACAGTGACTTTTGTTGGCACCGGGCTCAGCGTCGACATTGTCCCGGTGATCGAGGATGAGAACCGGCCCGGTTATGGATGGCAGTTCGACATCCACGATGGCTCGAAGATTCAGACCTGCGCCCCGTGCCAGATCAAGTTCGTTCGGGATCGCAAGAATCAGGACGGCGACTTTCGCACGCTCGTGCGCCTAGCGAAGAAGTGGCGCAATCACGCGGAGATCAAGCCGCTCAAATCCTTCGCCATCGAGCTGATCATGGCCCACGTGTTGGCGACGCAGGGTAATTCGGGGGGCATCGAGCAGCGCTTTCGCAACTTCCTCCTTTACATCGCTCAGTCGGGTCTGAAGGAGCAGATCAGCTTCCCCGAGAACACCGCGCCGTTCGGGACCTTCACCGATCCGGTGGTGATCCTCGATCCAGTTTACAGCCTGAACAACGTGACCAGCCGTATCTCGGAAGCCGAACGCAAGGAGATCGTCGCGGCCGCGGAGGCGGCATGGGAGGCCGCCAATTTCGCATCTGCCGAGAATGACAATGAGGTCTGGAAGGAGATCTTCGGCCCTCGCTTCAAGACGGAGGACTGAGATGAGCCAGACCAGAACCGCAAGCGCTACCTACACGGTTGTCGACATCGAGAACGTCGTCCGTCGCGTGAAAGCTGACCTTGTAATGATCGCCGACAGCACTGGTGGTTGGACGTCCGCCAAGGCTGCCGAATATGCGCATGATGTCGAGGTTCTGGCAAAAGCCGGTTATCTCGCTTGGGTCGACGTCACGCTGTTCAGCAATGGCGTCGAGGTCAAAGCCGTCAGGTTCGAGGTCGATACCGACGCCGGTTCGCTCACCACGAGCAGGCCCGGGGGTGTCCTCTGGCCGAAGGTGGCGGGGGCATATCTGCGCATCATCCTCAGCTACACCGACGCCTACACGAGTGCCGCGCGCCAGGCCATGAAGGGCAAGCTCAAGATCGGGTCACCTCTTATGACGACACCAGCTATGCCAGCCTGACTTCCTCGGGCGGCCGCAACTACGTCAGCAACGCCTATGGCATGCAGAGAAAGGATTGGGCAGCGTGAGCCAGCCGAGCACCTTCGATAGCGAAACTCCACTTCCCAATGAGGCGCTCGCCAAGCGGGAAAAGACGCTGCTTGGCTTTGCGTCGCGTTATTCCCGCATCCACGACCAGCTTCGGCTGCTCTTGAATGTTGGTGGCCTGGGGGACTGGAACCGCAAGCATCATGGCGGCAAGCTCGCAATCTGCGATCTCGTCGCCGAGCAATATCCGCTGGTGATTTTCCACGGCGACGTCGGGACCGGCAAGACGGCGATGGCCGAGTGCATCGCTAATAAGCTTGTGGCTGAGGCCAAGAGCGAGGACTCGATCCTTGATCTCGTCCATTGCGGTGGCTCTCAAGTCGGATGCCGGTCGGCCAGTTCGCGCAGATAAGGCCACGGATAGATGCCACGGTCATGTCCATCCGAAAACGAGAGACGCAATGCGTAATTCCCGATCGGTTCGATAGAGACCACATGTAGCTCGGGCGATATCACAAGCTCGATGCCATCGACTTGACGACGAATTTCCGTGGCCGCGCGGCTGGCGCGGCGCAGTCGTTCGGCCTCGATGCGTCTGACGCCGCAATCAGGCCATGTCAACGCGAGCGCCGTAGCGCCGTCAATGAGTTCGACGTTAGTTGGTTGCATTTTTCATCCAGATTGTCATTTGCAGTCGTCTTGTATGTTCGATCTCGTAATCGATGCGCGCAATAAATTGCTTTTGCGGGATTGCGGATGGGCATGGCCAATTTCTGCGGTGAGCCGCTATTAGGGCAAGCCAGTGCAATCACTGTCGTCTGAATTGGTGCAAGCTTTGTGAAGGGAGCTGAGACGACGGACGGCGCGTCTCAGACGCTCCAGGCCGTATCGGTCACGCTCACCGATTGCGAAATGAGTTGAAGTTTGGTGACGGTGTCAGCGACAGGCGGCTGGCCGTTGATCTGACGCGTCGCTCAGAAATTCACGCCAGGAACAACATTCTCGTGAACGTCATCGATAAAAAATTGGTATGGCGGCGAGTGCAGATTTGCGAGCTGGATTGTCTTCGACGCGAATAAATCAGACGGCATTCGTCCACTGAAAGCGCGAACATGTCTAGGCAGTTGAGGTTTGAGGAAAACGGTTCTCTCCATAAAAACCGATAGAAAAAACGAAGTGTGATTGGTTGCCAGCCAAAAACAAACGTGACGCGCTTTGCGAAATAACAGCGGGAGCGTTGTTATTTTTCCTCGCGTATCGACATTCCGCTTTTTGCTGCACATCATTCCGCATCTGAGTTTGTCGATCCGAAGTTTGTGCTCGATAACAAGGCGGGAGATTCAAGTGAAGCGCGGCGACTTTGATAGCCGGAGAGGTCGTGGTTGTTGCGACACAAGCATCGGTGTTGAAAGAGAGCCGGCCGCCGGTAATCGGCGTAACCCGACAAGGTGTTGTCGACAGACTTCATAGCCTGGCCCGCTTTCACAAGCATCGTCGTTCGCGACAGCGTTCCTTGCGGGTCGGACGTTCTCAATCATTACAACTCGATCGGAGAATTTAACATGCGTTCGTTCGAACGATTGATGGCGGTTGCCATCTTGTCGATAAGCGTCGTCGCGGCATCCGTAGGAGTATCCTACGGTCAAGACAAAGTCGTCCGTGTCGGCTACCAGAAATACGGAAACATCATCCTGCTCAAGGGCAAAGGGAGCCTCGAGAAAAAGCTCGCTCCTCTTGGCTTCAAGGTCGAGTGGAAGGAGTTCCCGTCCGGCCCTCCGCTGCTCGAAGCATTGAACGTGAACGCCATCGACTTCGGGCATGCGGGTGAATCGCCACCGATCTTCGGTCAGGCCGCCGGCGCGCAATTTCTTTACGTCGCGCACGAGCCGCCAGCGCCGAAGGGGGAAGCAATCCTGGTGCCGAAGACATCGTCGATCAAAACGGTTGCCGACCTCAAGGACAAGAAAGTAGCGCTCAACAAGGGCTCCAACGTTCATTACCTGTTGGTGAAGGCGCTGGAGAAGGCGGGCCTGAAATATGCCGACATCGAACCGGTCTTCCTCGCGCCGGCCGATGCTCGTGCTGCTTTCGAGCGTGGTTCGGTCGATGCCTGGGTGATTTGGGATCCGTATCAGGCTTCCGCGGAAGTCGCGACGGGTGCCCGCACCATTGCCGATGGGACGGGGCTTGCGCCCAATCACCAGTTCTATCTTGCCAACCAGAAATTCACCGAGGCTCATCCGGAGATTGTCGATGCGGTGATCGATGCGATCGCTGATATCGACCGTTGGGCAGATGGCAAGGAGAAGGCGGTCGCCGAGGAACTCAGCGCGGGCATCGGTATTCCGGCTCCCGTGCTGGAAATCGCGCTCAAACGCCAGACCTATGGAATCCGGCCGCTCGATGACAAGGTGGTCGCCGGTCAGCAAAGCATCGCCGATACCTTCTACGCATTAGGGCTTCTGCCGAAACCCCTGGTCGTCTCATCAGTCGTCAGAAAGGCCGGGTTATGAGCGCTGCTCCGGCTGCAAACGCCAACATCCTCTGGTTTCTGCCGACCCACGGTGATGGCCGCTATCTCGGCACCACCACCGGTGGCCGCGAGGTGAACTTCAGCTACCTGCGCCAGATCGCTCAGGCCGCCGACCAACTCGGCTACTACGGCGTGCTGTTGCCGACCGGCCGGAGCTGCGAGGATTCGTGGGTGACGGCCTCTGCGGTGGCGCCGTGGACCGAACGCCTGCGTTATCTGGTGGCGGTGCGCCCCGGTCTGCAATCGCCGACGGTCGCAGCACGGATGACGGCGACGCTGGATCGTGTATCCAACGGCCGTTTGCTGATTAACGTCGTGACCGGAGGCGACCCGGTCGAAAACAAGGGCGACGGCATCCATCTCGATCATGACGAACGCTATGTCGTCACCCGTGAATTCCTGAATGTCTATCGCGCGCTGCTGGCAGGCGAGACCGTCAACATAGAAGGCAAGCATATCCGCATCGAGGATGGCCGCCTGCTGTTTCAGCCGGTTCAGCAGCCGCATCCGCCGCTTTACTTCGGGGGATCGTCGGATGCGGGCATCGATGTCGCGGTCGATACCGTCGACAAGTACTTGACCTGGGGCGAGCCTCCGGCGCAGGTCGCGGACAAGGTCAATCGCGTCCGCGCGGTGGCGGCGGCACGAGGACGCCAGCTCAGTTTCGGAATCCGGCTGCACGTCATTGTGCGCGAGACCAATGCCGAGGCCTGGAGGGCCGCGGACGAACTGATCTCGTACGTCACCGACGATACCATCGCGGCTGCGCAAAAGATCTTCTCGCGGATGGACTCCGTCGGCCAACAGCGCATGGCGCAGTTGCATGGCGGGCGTCGCGACAAGCTCGAGATCAGTCCCAACCTGTGGGCAGGCGTCGGGCTGGTGCGCGGCGGTGCGGGTACGGCCCTGGTCGGCGATCCCGATACGGTCGCGGACAGGATCAGGGAATATCAGGACGTCGGTATCGATACGTTCATTCTGTCCGGCTATCCGCATCTGGAGGAAGCCTACCGCTTTGCCGAACTAGTGTTTCCGCTGCTGTCGCCGCCGACGCGCGACAACGTTAAATCCATCCGGCTCAACACCGGGCCGTTCGGCGAGACCATCGCCAATGAGAGCCGTCCGACCGACGTGCGGCCGCTGCAGCGGGAGATCGCACGCTCATGAGCATGGCGGAGACGCTTTCGGGCGACCGCAAGTGGCGGCTGCCGCGTCTTGACGGCATCATTCAATGGATCCTGCCGGCCGCTATCCTGCTTGTCTGGCAGGTCGCCTGCAACACGGGCTATGTGCCGGCACGCGTGCTGCCGGCGCCGACCGATGTCGTGCTGGCGGGCTGGAAATCGCTGCAGTCGGGCGAACTGGTCCGCAACATATGGGTCAGCTTCTGGCGCGCGACCATTGGCTTCTTGATCGGCGGCGGCATCGGCTTCGCGTTTGGACTTGCCAATGGGCTTTCGCAGCTCAGCGACAAACTGACCGACACCACCTTGCAGATGGTCCGCAACGTGCCGCATCTGGCGCTGATCCCGCTCGTCATTCTGTGGTTCGGCATCGACGAGTCGGCAAAGCTGTTTCTTGTGGCGCTCGGCGTGTTCTTCCCGGTCTATCTCAACACGCTGCACGGCATCCGCACCGTCGACCCGCAACTGATCGAGATGGGGCGCATCTATGACATGAGCAGCGGGGAACTGTTCCGCCGCGTCATCTTTCCGAGCGCGCTGCCCTCGATCTTCGTCGGCGTGCGCTTCGCGCTCGGCATCATGTGGCTGACCCTGATCGTGGCGGAGACCATCGCGGCGTCGTCGGGGCTTGGCTACATGGCGATGCAGGCGCGTGAATTCATGCTGATCGACGTCGTCGTGCTGAGCATCCTGATCTATGCGCTGCTCGGCAAGCTGGCCGATAGCGCTTCGCGTTTCCTCGAGCAACTGACCCTGTCCTGGCATCCAGCGTTTCAAAAGCAATGAGAGTGACCATGCAGCAATCCCTTCGCGTGTTTCCTGACGTAGACTTCGTGCCCCCGGCCAAACTGATCGAGCAGGCGCGGATTGCCCGTCGGGCATCCGAGCCGAAATTTGAGCCAAAGTCCGAACCCCGGCCAGGCGGACTTTCTCTGACCATTCGGGATTTGCGAAAATCGTTTGGTGAGAATGAGGTGCTGCGCGGGATCGACCTGCATATCCCGGCGGGCCAGTTCGTCGCTATCGTCGGTCGCAGCGGATGCGGCAAGAGTACCTTGCTGCGGTTGATCGCTGGACTTGAGACTGCGACTGCAGGCTCTATCAGCCTTAGTGAAAACCCGCGCGCGGAAGATGTGCGCGTCATGTTCCAGGAGCCGCGATTGCTTCCGTGGGCGACGGTTGCGGCAAACGTCGAGGTTGGCCTGGGTCGCGAGCGCGCAGCGCACGACGCCAAGACGCGCGCTGAGCAGACGCTCGCGGAGGTCGGGCTGTACGACAAGCGTGGTCAGTGGCCGCGTATCTTATCCGGCGGACAAAAGCAGCGCGTCGCACTTGCCCGCGCGCTGGTCAGCCATCCGCGTCTGCTGGCATTCGATGAACCGCTCGGTGCGCTCGATGCCTTGACCCGGATCTCGATGCAGAGATTACTTGAACGAGTATGGAGCGATCAGGCGTTCACCGCGATCCTCGTTACCCACGATGTCGCAGAGGCGGTAGCGTTGGCCGATCGCGTGCTGGTGATCGACCAGGGGCGGATCGCTCATGACGTGCAGATCAATATCGCTCGTCCGCGCCGGCGCGGTTCTGCCGATCTCGCCGCGCTCGAGGGATCGATCCTGCAGGAGCTGTTGAAAGAAGATCGGTCGGCCGATGCCTGATGGACGAGCCACTTTTCATTTGAGGCCATCATGAATTTAGTCGTTCGAGACGTTCCACGGGGACGCGGGATCGCGTCAGGCGAGTTCCGGAACGCCATGCGTCATCTGACCGGCGGCGTCAGTGTCATCACGGCCGGGCGTGGCAGTGATATTTCGGGGATGACGGTAACCTCGGTCGCCTCGCTGGCAATCCAGCCGCCAACCCTCACGGTCGCTATCAACCTCAAAGCGTCAACATTGCCGTTGA
Source organism: Nitrobacter sp. (assembly GCF_051535215.1). Lineage (NCBI taxonomy): Bacteria > Pseudomonadati > Pseudomonadota > Alphaproteobacteria > Hyphomicrobiales > Nitrobacteraceae > Nitrobacter > Nitrobacter sp. The sequence continues at coordinate 56,761 of NZ_JBPPLY010000012.1, forward strand.
TCCGGCGGTATGGAGCTTTCGGCGTCAACATTCTGTCCGGCGAACAAACCGATGTTGCCGAATGTTTTACCGGCAAGGACGGGCATAAGGGAGCGGAGCGCTTCGCCGGAAGTTCGTGGACAACGGGCGCGTTCGGCGTGCCGCTGCTCGCGGAGGCGCTGGTTGCCATCGGCTGCGAGCTGGAAGAAATCATCGAGCGGCACTCTCACGTTATCGCGCTTGGCCGCGTTGTTCATCTGGCTGCATCGCAAGGAAATACAGCTCTTGCCTATTGGCGAGGTGAATACATTACGATTGAACGAAACAGCGATACATAGCGGAAACTCCGATTAAGCGAAGAGATAAGCCCTATGACTCAAGCTGTGGCTTAGACCTTGGCGGCGATAAAGGAGCTTGCGTTCCGGGGCTATTGGTCGGCTTTAAAGCTCCGGTTGCAGAATGCCTTGTACCCACGAACACAGGTCGCTGGCGGGTCCTGTGGCCAACCAGTCGGTAGAGTACAGCGCACCGTCCGCTGGTGCTGCTCCGACGGCCGCAATCACCGACATCCTATTATGAACTCGTCACGGACTGGTAAAACCGTCATCATTACCGCACTTGCCGATCGAAGATGTGACGTCAGGATTTAGACGAAGGCACCGAATGACTTGATGTTCCTTCATCCATTGAGAGTTGCATCCGAAGGACTCAGTGGTGTTTTTCGAGCTGGCCGCTGCTGTCCACAACGAGCAGCGCTTGCTTGCCGTCTTTCATTCGCCGTCTATGCCTTCGGTAGCCGACTCGAAGTCGTTGACCTGCGTGTAGCCCCCCCCGTGTGAATCCCAGCGATGAGTTCTTTCTGGGTGAAGGCACGTGCAGACGAAAGTCCGCCCATAGCTGCAAACAGCAGGGTCGCTGGAACCACCGTTTATTGTCTTAGGGTCGTTCTCCTGGTTGTGTCCCTGCCCAGTAACGTTCGTTTTCCGGCGTTGCTCTGCTAGATAATCCCCGTCAACCGCAGCACGATGCCCGTGGTGCAGGAAGCGGCGAGAACGACGAGCATCCCAACTTTGAAGCGGAAGATCGCAGTAGCCGCGGCGACCGACAGGGCGAGAGCCGGCAGGTCGATGCTGGTCAACACCGGCGCGTCGAACGACAGGCCGAATCCGTGAATCGGGAACGTTTCTCGGAACACAGTGTGCAGTGCGAACCAGATCGAGAGATTGAGGATCACTCCGACGACCGCCGCGGTGATGGTCGAGAGGGCGCCGGCGAGTGCCTTGTTGCCTCGCAGCGCCTCGATGTAGGGCGCTCCGACGAAGATCCACAGGAAGCAAGGTGTGAAAGTTACCCAGGTCGCCAGCAGCCCGCCGAGCGTAGCGGCGAGCACAGGAGACAGCCCGCTCGCCTCGCGAAACGCGGCCATGAAACCCACAAATTGAACGACCGTGATGAGAGGTCCAGGCGTGGTCTCCGCCATGCCGAGACCATCAAGCATCTCCCGCGGCGTAACCCAATGATAGTATTCAGCGGCCTGCTGCGCGACGTAGGCCAGCACGGCGTAAGCTCCGCCGAACGTTACCATCGCCATTTTGCTGAAGAAGATCGCGATTTGGCCGAAGACATCGCTAGGCCCCAGCACGATGAGGAGTGCGAAGACGGGAGTGAGCCAGATGGTAAGCCAAACGGCCAAGACTCGCAGCGTGCGCGACGTGTTCGGTCGAACGTGTTCCGGAATCGCTTTGCCGAGCATGCTGTCGATCACGGCAGAATTCTTGCCACCGTGCTCCAGAGCGGCAAACTCCGGCCGGCCAAGCCGGGCGCCAACGAAGCCGATGAGAGCGGCGGCAACGATAATCAGCGGAAACGGCGCCCCGAAGAAGGAGATCGCGACGAACGCGATCGCCGCTAGTCCGACCATGATCGGACTGCGGAGCGCGCGCTTACCGACGCGGACCACCGCCTGGATCACGATGGCGAGCACTGCGGCCTTGAGACCCAAGAACAGGGCCTCGACGAACCCGACGTTGCCGTAGGCTGCTTAGATATAACTGAGCCCCATGATGGCGACGACGCCAGGCACGATGAACAGGCCGCCCGCCATGACGCCGCCGACAGTCCGGTGCAGCAGCCAGCCGATGTAGGTGGCAAGCTGCTGTGCTTCGGGTCCCGGCAACAGCATGCAATAGTTCAACGCGTGCAAAAATCGGCTTTCCGAGATCCAATTTTTCTCTTCAACCAGGATGCGATGCATGACCGCGATCTGGCCGGCCGGCCCGCCGAAGCTCAGAATGGCCACCCGAAGCCAGACGAGAAGTGCCTCGCTGAAGGAGATGCCGTGCGCCGGCGCCTCGATGCCAACCTTTTGGTTCGCTGCGAGGTGGGTCATGGCTTCACCTTATTGGTCGGCCAATTGTGGGTCTCTCTCGTCGCTTCGCGACACCACCGGTAGAACGCGTCGTACAGCAGAAAGCCGACATTCAACTGTTCGAGATCGTCGTCGAACATGCGCGACAGACCAAGCGAGGCGGCAAGCAATCCGGGGGCCTCCGGAGAAAGATCGAGGCGCGCCGTGTCGGCGGCGCGGACCATCGTTGCCAATCGCTCCATCGAAGGCGTCGAAAGGCCAAATTCCTTCACCATCACGTCGAACGTGCACAATTCGCCGCGATGGCTCCAGAAAACATTCTCGATATCGAAAGCAGTAGCTTCGAAGCGCTCGGCCACAGATGCGACTTCGGCCGACGTCACAAACATGAAGACAGCGGCGGGATCGACGAAGCGGCGGATCAGCCATGGACAAGCAATGCGATCGATCTTGGGGCGTGACCGCGTGACCCAGACTCTGCGGCCATGTCCGTCGCGCCTGGGAATCTTGTCGGCAAGGACCGTCGGAAGCTCGGCTTCCCGCCAGCCAAGATAACCGCCTTCGAGGACCTCAGCCGCAACGTTGCCGCAACGGAGCCACGCCGCGGTCCCTTCGCTAAGTTGCTCGCCCTTGTTGCACACGACGACCACCGACTGTCTCATCAAGCGGGGGCCCCAGTCCTGGACGTCGAGATACGAGTGCCGCACAGCGCCAGGTATCAGACGTGGGTCCGCCGAGAAGTCCTCGTCGAGACGAACATCGATGAGTGTCGGCGCGCCTGCCGTGCCGATAAGTCGGGAGAGTTTGTCGGATGAAATCGATGTGTATGATGCTGACATGCTGCGTCCTTGATGGTTCAGGACGCGATTCTTGGGCATGTCGCCTCGCGGGGAGATCGCACATCCCCGTGGTTTGAATAGAAACCCTGACGGCCGGGCTGTCAACCGGGGTATGCCCGACGTTATAGTGGAACCATCCAATGATCTTTGCCTATTCGGTTTTTACCCATCGGCGCGACATGTAGGATGACGCCATTCGCCAGAATAAAGCGCTTCGTAAGTCGGCGCGGTAGCTTCGCCAGCGATGCCGAGCAGTGAGCGGAAGGCGTTGAACGGATAGAATCGCCGAATCCAACCTCGCTCTTTCCACGCTCATATACATTGCACCTCACAAAGGCGGCCGCTATCGCCGGAAGCGCACGCCCTCGCCTGGATTCTCACTCGCTGCGAAAAACTCAATGCCGTACTCATCTTCGAGAACGCGCTGCATCGCTTCGAGAACCTTTCGGCGACGCGGGTCCATTTTCTTGCCGTCATCAGTTTCAACAACGCTCACCGCTTGACGGGTCACTCCTGCCTTTTCAGCCAACGTCGCTTGATCAACTCCCGCCATTACTCGCCCGGCTCGTATGAGCCGAGGCGAAGGCCAGATAGATTCAGTTCGCAACGATTTGTTAACCATGCACCATGAGTCGGCGCTGGCGCGAACATCCGGCGCGGCTGGCGGAGCTGGAAGCGTCGGGCTTCCGGTGCCGACTTTGCAACGATGATGGCACGGAAAGCCGGCTCGAGGTCCACCATCGCACTTATAAGAATCTCGGCAACGAGCACGTGGGTGAGCCGACGACGTTGTGTCGGGGTTGTCATCGCCTGGTGACCGATCATCAGCGCCGGCTCCGTTATGCGGGTGTGCCGCCGAAGATCTTCGACGTGCGCCTGGCGCTGGAAAATGCCCCGCCGCTGTTCGACCCAACATTCAAGGAGACATTGTAATGTCGGTTGAGCGCCTTCGCGTTCGCCTCAATGGAGAGCGGCCCCTTCTCATGCATAGTTCGCGCCTTGCTGATCCACTTGATCAGATCAAGATCGACCTCGATCGACTCACTAAAAAGCGCGACAAGACGATTGCCGATCACGAACAGATCGCCAAGGTCGAATGGCATGGTGGCTTGTGGTTGCTTGATGGCGAGCCTTGCATTCCGAGTGAGGCCATCGAGTCCGCTTTCGTCGCGGCCTCTAAGACACGCCGAAAAGGCAAACAGGCCAAAGCGGGGTTCTCCTGCCCGACATCACCGCTGCTGCAATATAAGGGGCCGCGCGATCTGCCGTCATTGTGGGACGACAAGGCTTTCCGCTTCAGGTTCCCCGTTAATGTCAACGACGCGAAAGTCATGCGCACCCGGCCACGGTTTGCCGCGTGGCACGTTGTTGCCGAGGTCGAGTTTCTGCCGAGCCTTCTCAATCCGAACGAAGTCATTGAGATTTTCGAGGTTGCCGGGATGCGTGAAGGTCTGGGCGACTGGCGCCCGAAATTCGGCAAGTTTTCCGTGACCCGGCTTGAGTAAATCCGGCGCGCCGTCGGCGTGGCGGGGCGTGGCCCGATGAGGCAGTGCACGGCCCCGCGTGGCAAGGCGAGAGCTCCGTAACCGGAGCTGCTCCTCTCTCACAATCAACCCATCCCTCAAGGGGATTAACGCGCTGGTCCGCCTGCGCGAACAGGGGAGCTTTGTCGTGCGTTCCTCCGACGTCACCTTGGTTACAGTCGCTCCAGCCGTACTGTCCCCGATCACATTGCCGCATAAGTATGCAGCCCGGCCGACTGCTCGCCCGGGTCGGGATATCTCATGGCCGTTCGATCCGAACGACGTCACGCCACTACAATGGTGGCGCACGATGCCGGCGGACCGGCTCAATGACGCGCAGTATTTGCTGCTGCGGGCAACCCTGGAGAAGGTCAGCCTGATCAAGCGGCGAGAGTGGCTCAGCGGCATGCGCGGCGACGCCGCGGCCAGCATCGCGATTGCGCTTCATTGCCTGCCGATTACGGCTGTCGCGCTCGAGGTCGGTCTCGCGATGAGCGCTGTTGCGCTGCATGCGCTTGGCGGTGATGCGGCATCCGCTATGCTGCTGTCGCACATTCTGCGCCGCGTCCCCTTGGACCATCCGTTTGCCCGGGACTTGGCGTTGTCGTGGCTCGCACTCAACCTGCGCCGTGCCATGCAGATAAGGACGAAGGAGACGGCTCAGGCATCTCTGGCGCCGGAAGGTGGCCGCTCGCCCGATCATGGCGATGCCTTCTTTATGGGAGGCCGCGCATGAAGCTTCAGATCTTCTCCGATCTTCACATCGGCGTGGCACCCATCAAGCCGATCAAGATTGCCAAGGACATCGACGCGGTCGTCGTCGCCGGCGACACCTGCGAGGGCACGGTGCGCGCGTTCGAGCACCTGCGGCAGATCGTGCCGCTGGCCATCCCCATTGTGATGGTGATGGGCAACCACGAGTACTACCGCCGCTTCATACCGGATGAGCTGGCGCTGGCGAGGGAGCAAGCACCGTCGTTCAACGTTCACGTATCGGAGAACGACAGCATCGTCATCGGCAATAGCACTGTCGTCGGCTGCGTGCGTTTCATTGGTGCGACGCTGTGGACGGACTACGCCATCTTCGGCGCGGCGAATGTCGCGGCGGTGATGAATGCCTGTGCCAACGGCATGAATGACCACAGGCTGATCGGCTGGCAGAAGCAGCCGTGGCTGCGATTCCGGCCGCAGGAGGCGGTGCTGCTGCATCATCAGTCGAAAGCGTTTCTGACCGAGATGCTGGCGACACCGTTCGATGGTCCGACCGTGGTGGTGACCCACCACGCGCCACACTGGAACTCCGTGCATCCGCGCTTCCGCAGCGATCCCGTGACCGGGGCCTTCGTATCCGACATGTCCGCGCTGATCGAAACTTATCAACCGACACTCTGGGTGCACGGCCACGTCCACAACTCCAGCGACTACCGCGTCGGGACGACCCGTGTGCTGGCGAATCCACATGGGTATGGGCCTGAGAACCCGGACTTCAACGGCGAACTCGTGGTGGAGATCGGTCTGTGATGCCGCCTTGTCCCGATCATCCTGCCGTCTTCACCCAGTTTTTTGATCCCTTCGTTTTGGTGCTGTCATGTTGACACAACTGTTTCCATTGCTCGATCCAGTCCACGCCACCTCCGACCTGGTCCTACGGCTGCGCGCGCTGGCCGATGACGCCGCGCATCTGCAGCATGTCCGGTCGGTCTCGCCCGCTCTGCTGCGGTCCGCCCCCCTCCTCAAATTCTGGGTGCCTGCCCTGAGGCCGGAAGGCCTGCGGCTGATCGGCCAGGTCACCGGTCACCCGCTGATCAAGGGTCGTATGATCATGACCTCGCCGCTGTGGTTCGCCGACCCCGCGGGCCGCTGGGTCCGCACGCTGTCGCGCTACTACCGGCTGGGTCCGCCCGCCAACCCGGTCGAAGCCAGTCTCATCACATCCCTGCAAATCACGGCGCCTGACACCGGCAACGATGAAACCTCGGAGAAGGGGGCATGAGCACTGACACCACCACCGACAAGATCACCGATCCGGGCCTGCCGACGATCCACGATGCGATCACAACGGGCGCCGCCGCCGACTCTTCTGAGGCCGACGACGGGCTCAAGGACCTGCCGCGCGTCCTGCGCTATGCCATGCTGGTCTCAACCACCGCGAAGCACATCGACCAGCGGCTCGCGGCGGAGATCACCGAGCTTTGCCCGGATCTCGCGCTCACCACCGGCTGGCTTGCCGGCCGCGAGACCGAATCCGGCCAGGATCTGGCGACCGATCTGGGCCTGCTGCTTGCCAGCGAGCTCGACCGCCTGGCGGTTAGCAAGGACCGGACGGATTTGCGGTCCCTGGCCGATTGCGTACGGCTGCTATCGCTACCGGTGCCGACCGACATCTGTCATTTTGGCGAACATCTGCGCGTGGCCAAGAGCCTGCTGATTGCATTCGTCGGTTTTGCGCGCAGCTGCGATGACGAGGAGTTGTGCTCGGACCTTGAACGGTTCTGCTTTGGCTGGGCGGCACTTCCCAGCTGCGGCCATCTGTTGAGCCGTTATGACCGGTCCGCAGCCTACGCCGCGGATATCGTCGGTGCACGAATGGCGGAGCATCAGGTCGAGGCCGCCAAGGCTTCGATCTGGAAGCTGGTCGAGGACAGGGCTGCGCGGGAGAAGAAAGAACAGGCCGAGCAAAAGAGCGTCAAGGCCGAAAACTCAGCGGCATCTTCTCTCGATACGGTTCCGGAGCATCATCTGGTGGTCGCCCGTCTCGCCGACGAGCAGATGAAGAAGCAAAAACTGATGGAAGTTGTGCGCCCGTTGAAGAGCGTCATCAACGTCGCGCTGCCGTTGATCATGGCACCGCCGCTGCATCAGGTGCGCAATACCCTGCTGTTCGAGTTCCCCTATGCCGCCGATGTCATCGACTTCGTGCTTGCCGATCTGGTCGGCCGGGCGACGGTGCGGCTGCGCCCGCTGCTCCTGGTGGGAGACCCCGGCGGCGGCAAGTCGCGCTTTGCCCGCCGCCTCGGCGAAGTGCTGGGTGTAAGCGTCTGGCGCGAGGATGCGTCCCGTTCCGATGGTGCAGTGTTCGGCGGCACCGATCAGCGCTGGTACTCGGCTGAACCGTGTCATCCGTTCCTCGCCGTCGGTCGGGCCAAACATGCCAACCCGATGGTCTTGCTGGACGAACTGGAAAAGGCTGGCACACGTACCGACTACGGCCGGCTGTGGGATTGCCTGCTCGGCTTTCTCGAACCGGAGACCAATTGCCGTTATCCTGATCCCGCGTTGCAGGTCACGCTCGATCTCAGCCAGGTCAACTATATCGCGACCGCCAACAGCCTCGATCCGTTGCCATCGCCTCTCCGCGACCGGTTCAGGGTTGTCACCTTCCCGAAACCCGCCGCGAGCGATCTGGACGCGCTGCTGCCGGCTGTGATCACCGACCTCGTCGGCGAACGTGGTCTCGACAGCCGATGGGTTACTCCGCTCGATGGCACCGAGCGCATGGCCGTCGCCACCCATTGGCGCGGCGGCTCGGTCCGCCGCTTGCGCCGGCTGATCGAGGCGATCTTACGCGAACGCGATCTTCGCGCCGCCAGGAATTGAGTGAGACACGGTCATGAATGATCGTCCTCATCACGTGCGATTACCCTCACGGCTGCCACGACGCCCGGCTATTGCTGCAGCCAGTACCCCCTGTCTTAGGCAATTTCGCGAATCCCGCTACATTCGGCACCCATACGCACAGGACCAACACCGTGACCGAACCCCAGATCGTCTGCCCGAACTGCCATACCGAAATCAAACTGACTGAATCCCTCGCAGCGCCACTTGTCGCTGAGACAAGACGTCAGTTCGAGCAGCAGCTTGCGGCGAAGGAGGCTGACTTCGGCAGACGCGAAGCGGCACTCCAAAAGACGCAGGACGATCTTGCCAGGGCACGCGAGGCGATTGATGAGCAGGTCGCAGCTAGACTGAAAGCCGAGCGCGCATCCATCGCGGAAACCGAGGCGCAGAAGGCCCGCGCCGCACTGGCCAACGATCTCGAACGACCAGCAACTCGCCGAGTTGCAACAGAACCTGACCGCAAACAATGCCAAACTCGCTGAGGCCCAGGCGGCCCAGGCCGAGATCATGCGCAAGTCCCGCGAGCTTGATGATGCCAAACGGGAAATCGAGCTCACCGTCGAGAAGAAGGTGCAGGAGAACCTGACAGCTATCCGGGACAGGGCAAAGCTTGAAGCGGAAGAAGCGCTCAAAGCGAAAGTGTCTGAGAAAGAAGCTCAAATCGCGGGGATGCAGCGCCAGATTGAAGATCTGCAACGCAAGGCGAGTCAGGGCTCACAGCAACTGCAGGGCGAAGCGCTCGAACTGGAATTGGAATCTCTGCTGCGCGGGCGCTTCCCGCGTGATCTGATCGAGCCGGTGCCGAAGGGTGAATTCGGCGGTGACGTCCTTCACCGCGTGCTCGGCCCCGCAGGACAGAGCTGCGGCGCCATCCTTTGGGAATCCAAGCGAACCAAAAATTGGAGCGACGGCTGCCCGAGCAACAGCTGAACTGCCCGGATGTTACCCGTCTTCTTGTAGATTTGCGAAGCTTTCGTTCGCCTCATCGAATGCGTCCCATAGCGTTTAGGGTCAAGGCCGATGCTTGCTACCCATCGGTCCACTATCCGATCATACTGCCGTGTCGATACATGCGGCTTCGAGCGCACTCTGCTTGGAAAGATGAAGTCCGCTCGATTCAAACCTTGATAAATGATCCAGCCTGAACAGCCGCCCTAGTCTGCTCGGTGATCTCGAACTGAACGGTCTTCCGGTTTTCTTTTGTGATCACACCGCGATCTCTCATCCTGCCCGAGAGCGCGATATCTCCTACTCAAAGGGCAACAAGGTTGCAGCCACGCAGCTTGCTGTCGATCACCAGATTGTAGACGCGTCCGGATACTCCAGACTTCCTTGGGTTTGAGAGGCGGCTTCTGACCGATAATGCGTCCACGATTCCAAATAGACATGGCAAATCTCTCATGCCACCCTCCGCAACCGCATCGCTGTCATGTCAGCGCATAGATCATACATCCATACAAAAATGCCGCACGGTCAGACATGCGCTAAGCGGAGCTTTCCGAATCGATCGCGCAACGCCGCACTTGGACCGGAGGCGGCCCAAGTGCTTGAGCGGCAGGAGCCAAGCGGCCGGGGCATCGAAGCCTTCCCCATTCATAGGACTGGTCGGAGCGAGCGCTATTACTGCAGCGGTAAAATCAAGTACAATAAGTACAACAGCGAACGACAACCCGATAGGAGCCATTTGGCAAATGTGCGACGTTCGCTTTCCTCCAAACTTTGCGGAATATTATTAGAGTAGAAGTATGGCAAGAAGGTCATCGGGATTGGGAGAGCGAACAGCACGGAAGGGATTGAGGTACCAAGATCGTGCTTCGGCCGCTCTTGCTTATCAAGCCTTGGTGGAAGGCACACTGTCATTCATCGCCTTAGCCGACGATCAGGCCGGAATGTTCGACGATCTTGTGATCGGTATCGCAGGTAAGGTCGTCGGGCATCAATATAAGTCGTCCAGCAAACCCAAGCCGGTCGGTGTTCGTGGCCTTCTGCTCGGTACAGAGAATGTCATCGCGGATTGCGCCGCCTCCTTCGCAAAGCTGGAGTCCGCATTCCCTGAAAAGTCCGTTCGAGTCCGATATGTCACGTCGCACATTGCTTCGGTTAGCGACAAAGGGCAGTTGGGTGTCAAGGATCGGGATTCGGCAGACTTCTTCCAAGAAAAGGCGCGGTATCCAGCTCGATCATTAGCCGATTGGCGAGCCAGCATATGGCAACCAATCATCGACGAACTCTTCAAAGCATCGGGACTGGCGGAAAATGATTTCGAGCGCTTCTTTTCGCGGCTAGAGATCATTCTCGGTGCTGCTCCCACCGTTGAATTCAATCCAGCGTTAGATGTTGCCGCCAAGGCCCAGATTGTAGAATTGGCGCGCGCGCTCGGCGATCTTGTTGGGCGTGACGACAGTAAAACTCGATGGTCACGGCGCGAGTTGCTGGACGAGCTAGGCTGGCCCGATCGCTTCCAGCAGCGCTTTGAACATCGCTTCCCTCTCGGCACCCATGTCCAGAGCAACGAGAAAAGCGAAGCCGATCTGGAAAAGGCGCTCGTGACGTATTCGTCAGGATATCTATGCCTTCTGGGCCCTCCTGGCGCAGGGAAATCGACACTGTTGGAGCGTTTCGTGCGATCCGGTCCCGGGCGAAACGTTGTGCGCTATTTAGCCTATGTCCCCGGAGCGGCACAGCAGCAAGGACGCGGAGAGGCTGCCAATTTTCTCGCTGATCTAAATAGCCAGCTCATCGGTTCGGGTTTACAGTTTAGCCGTGCAAAGGACGATACGCCCGAGCAGCGGCGCGAAACATTTGAAAAACTATTGGTACAGGCCGCCAAGCGCTACTCAGCGGACGGACAACCGACAATTATCGTGGTGGACGGGCTCGATCACGTCCCGCGCGAGGAAAAGCCGGAGACGAGCTTCCTTCGTACACTACCTCTACCGCAAAGTGTGCCAGACGGAATCATATTTGTCCTCGGAAGCCAGCGAATTGATCTAATCGATATACCGCGTGATGTAAGGGACCAAGCGTCGTTAGATGGCCGCAGAATCGAAATCGCTCCACTAACTGAAGCGGCTGTAGGCGATATGATCGCCTCTGCGGGCCTCGCCGGCGCGATAGACTCAACCGAGGTATTTGCGGTCAGCCTCGGCCATCCCTTGGTGACACAGTATCTCCTTGGAAAGCTGTTAAGCGCCGACGATAAGGAACGACAGGCACTCCTGGCTGGTGGCTTCGAATATGACGGAGACCTAGAAAAGGTTTATCGCGCCGCATGGCGCGAGGCTGAGGAAGCAGACGTCGAGGCTTCGAAGATACTGTTCACGCTAAGCTTTGCAGAAGGCCGTATCGAGCCTCAACTGCTTGCTCAGTGCCTCTCACGGGAGGCGGTCAATAATGCTTACAAGATCGCACACCACTTAATCGATCATTCCGAGCGTGGGTGGCAGGTGTTCCATAACAGCTTTCGCTTGTTCCTTCGGCAGCAAACGATCGAGCTTTATGGACGTCCCGATCCAGATTTCAGTGATTCTGCTCTCTATCGCCGCCTTGCAGAACTCGCCAAGTCGGCGCCAAGCGACAGTACACAGCGCTGGCTCGAATTCCGGTATCGCTTCCTAGCTGGCGACCAAGCAGATGCGGCGGCGATCGCGAGCCGCAAGTATTTTATCCGACAGTTCATCGACGGCCGTCGAAGCTACGAGGTAAGCAACGATATCCGTGACGCCTTCGCCTGTCTTGAGCCTAACCACCCGCCCGAGCAGCTTTTCGATCTAATGTTAGCAAAAGACGAGGTCTGGCGGCGGCAAGACGCTCTCACCACCTCGCAACATCTCGTTGCCGCCCAAATAGCTGCCGGTGAACTCAACGTCGCCGAGGCGCAACTCAACGACAGTCACAGCGCTGGGGATGAGTGGCTCGTCATCGAAGCCCTGCTCGAGGACGGCCAGTTTAGTCGCGCGCGGATGTTATTCGACAACGAGAATCCTTGGAAATGGTTTGACGAGGGATATCAGTCGGGAAAGGAGAACTCGCTCGAAACTTGGGCCGATTACGCTGTCGTCCTGCTTGATGACGAACAGATCGAGCGCCGCATTCGTAAGCCTGAGGGTAAGGATCTCGATAAGGAGACTTTCTACGGCTACACCGCTCGTGACTATCTCACCAAACTTCGTTTCGCGCTGGCGCGTTCGGTTCTGCGCCACGATCCGAAACACACGGTGGACGAGGCCGCCGCTCAGCACGAAATCGGCAATAACGAGCGAACGATACTGTATTTGGAGAGCGCAGAGGCGAAGCTCACAATATCGCTCAGCGAGGAGGCTCAGGCTTGCCTCGTTGCCTATGAAGCATGCCGTGGTGCCGAAGCACTACATGGCTCTTGGGATGTTCACGCAGCTCGCCTTGCTCTTGCGAGTGGTGACTCGGAGCTCGCGGCTCGTCTGTTCGCGAAGGCTCAAGTACCCAATCTCTGCAACCTTGAGCATCATTCGGACGATATCGAAGATGCCATTCGGTACCTTATCCAGTATTGCGCGATAGCTGCACGGCTCGGCCGGAGCTCGCCTCAACCCGAGTTACCGAGCGAACCCCTGTTTCGTGGCATACAGAACCATGCCGTCCAATTGGGCATGATGATTGGAAGCCTTAAAGCGATGGCATCGTTACAGCCGGCGACGGTTTCAAAGCAGATCAAGGACTCCATGAATTTTCTCGCAGGAGCGGCTCCGGGTCCACAGGACGATGTCCTTCTCGAATATCGCGTTCGACATGCCGATAAGCCGCTTTTCGACGCCATCTGCAAAATCGTCCAGCTCGCACCGGATTCTGCGCTTCCTTTCGCAGTAGAGTTCGAGACGTGCTTGCAATTACCTGTCTGCACTTTCCGAACATCTCTTCCGATCCTCTGCCAATTCACTCAAACTATGTATGAGTTTGACGGAGATTCTGCATCGGCGGTCGCACGTCTCGAAAGTGGGCGTCGTGACGTTGATCAATCACGCTCACCGCAAGAGGCGATCGATCAACTCTTGGAACTCTCTATAGCCTTTGGGAAAATCGGCTTCCCTGCCCGCGCTCGCGAAATGTTACACGAGACGCGCGAGATGTCACTCGGAACCTATCTCGCGGCAAAAAAAGATGGACAGTATCATCTCTGGGCGGACGTTCTTGTTGCCGCAAATCGCTTAGACCCCGGACGAGCCACTGAGCGGACCTTCATGATGCTCCGGCTGATTGCGGGTGTCGATAACAGCCACGCGCATGACCAAGCTTTGCGCATATCCAAAGCAGTATTGGTGGAAGCAATCGCGTGCGGCAAAGCGCCGGCTTGGGAAGCTTTCGAGTGGGCGAAGTCTTCAGGAATATGGAATTGGGATGGCCTCGTCGACGCGGTCGCAAGAGGAATCCTACGTAGACGCCCCGATCTTGCGATTCCACTTTCGATCACTTGGGCCACTCTCAGCCTTCCGTACTACGGGGAAAGCTACAACAGCGTAACGCGGACAGGTGAGTTTCTGCGAGACATCGTCGACGTGGCGTCTACGGAAGAGCTTCCTAAAATCGAACAAATTATTGTTGGTAGTCTCGAACGTGACGCTAAGCCGGCGAAACGGGCCGGACTCCTGCGCATATTTCGCGACGCCCTCGCCGACCGAGGAAGAGTATCAGCGCTTGTCACGACGGCGGTAGAGAGATGGAATTTCGAGCCCAATTATGACAAGGACGTGCTACCCGACTATTTCCAACTAGAAACCTTCGAAGACGTCGAGCAAGCTGTGGCATTCGAGCGATCGCGCCGCGAAGCGCAAACCAGCACGCTTTATGGTGACTTCGTAGATCGCAAACTGGGCAAGCGCATCGCAAGGATCATCGCAACGAAGTCATGGACGGAGGTCGAGGATTTCGTTGCTCGCAATCCCAAGCTGGCGCAAGATCGGCCGGTCAAAATAGCAATAGCGAAATCCGCCATTGCTGCTGCAAAACCCGACTATGCCGAAACTCTGCTTTTAGATGGCATACGAGACTCTACAGGTTGGGGCGGATGGGCTGATAGCCATCTGCTAGAATACCACAAAGCATGCCACCTTTTGGAACATGCGCAAGCGCATGAGCACGCGCGCAATGATTTCGTTCGCGATCTGGCTGCTGGTGGTTCGGGGACGGGCTCTGCGCTCTGGGGGCTCGGGGAAATTTTTCCGCTGCTCTACCGGGAAATTGACTGGCCAGCTCTATGGGATCGGTTAGCGGACCAAATTGAAAGTTATCGCGACTATCAGAAGATCCCGGCTGTACCGTTCGAGAGCGGAGCGCTGCACGACGATATCGATCTCGTCATTCACCTATTTCTCGACGCGGTAAATTTTGGTGTCTCGGACCCGCGCGAACAAGCTACGGAAGGTCTCCTGAAATTCGTCCATTCCGGGGCAACAGAGCTATTCTGCCGTGCCTGCAAGGCCTTGTTAGAAGGCGAAACTCCCGAAGTCTTGCTTGGAATGCGAATTCTGTTCGAAGCTCGCGATTGTGGGGGCATTGCTGACGTCTTTCGCAGCTATATGGACCGGCTCGTGGCACACGAGGATGTGTGCGTCGCGGCGCTCGGCACAATACTGAGCGAAGTTTGGGGCGGCAAAGCGCACATGTCGGGCGCTGAACTCCCAGCAATATATTCTCTTCAAATTCCTGCCATGGACAATACCACAGGTCGGTCGCTTCGAAACGCGGAATCTCTTGGACCTGTGATTGATGATCCTGCGGTGTGGACAGAAGGTTTCGAGAATTGGGTGAAGCATCTTTCAAATTGTTCGGGCGTACCGACTGCCAACATTCGCCATCGCGTCGCACAGTTGATAACCCGCTGGGGCGGTGTGGCAAGATATGGCGCGAAGGGAGCAGAACAACTTCGGCGTACGGTCAAACCGTTAGGATTGCTTCTCCCTTTCGTGCGCCCGCATATCGGCATTTGCTTGCGGGCTTTGCACGTGATTATCGGCGAACTCTGGCGAGCTTCGAGGCTGTCAGAGATAGAGGTCGACTTTCTTCTCCATCGTCTAGATGGGGCAGCAATTCTCCCGCCCCGGAGCGTCTATTCTGCTCGCCCAGTAGACATTGATTGGCCGCTACTACCAGATGATCCATGGCGTTCGGAGGCAGAAGATTGGCTCAATGCTACAGACATGAAACGTCAAACCCAACCGAACAACGTAATCGGTGAATGGGGGCGTCTCGAAATGCTTGAGTCAAGCTCACTCTATGAAGAGGAAACGCTCATAATCCGAAGCATGCCAAAAGTTGAGCTAAACGATTTTGATCGCGCGATCGCGGCGTTGCCAAGGGCATTTTGGAGTTGTGGCGCAATAATGCTCGGCAACAAGTCCGAAGGCGTGTTGACCGGGTTAAGGAACCTGCAAATCTCACTTGTGGGTAGTCGCGCCGACGCATTGATATTCGATCCGATGCTCGCGCATCGCCTCGGCTGGCATCAAGCACATGATGATCCTTTTTCCTTCTGGGACGTCGAAAAAGGGCTAATGGCAACAACGAGATTCTGGCGCGATGGCTGGCGACAGCAAATGACGTATGCAGATGCCATTCGCTGGGCCGAGGGCCAGCGCGTCGAACTTACGGAAGTTGGATTGGCTGAGATCGAGCGCCTCAACGGTCTGCCCCCGCCGATCACTGTAAGGTGGCGCGCCCTCAAACCCCGCTCGCCAAAGCCAAAGCTTGCCTTGCAATGGAGAAGCGACGAGTAGCGGATCATAACGAATAATCGCTGCCAATCGCGACGAGCGAAGTCGATGACTCTAACCGCATATTTTCCGGTTAGCCGATCGTCGCTTATTCAAGGATGACGATATGGGGCCTAGTGAACCTCGCGCCGAACAGGATATATTTGACGATCTCACGGAACTGTGCAGTCGCCCTGGGTTTGTTCATGCGCTCGCATGGATGTCCTTGCGGGACAACTATGTGACCTTCGACAGTGAGATGGACAGTAAAGCACTCGCTGCCTCCTATGCGCCGGAACGAACGGTCCGGACTGAATTCTCGACATTGCTCGGGTTGTTGATCCGTCAACCGATCGATATGAGTGAACCGACCGCCGCTGAGGTTCAGGCGCTGTTCGATCGTACGACCGAGCTTCTGGCTGAGCTCCATGAGCGGCTGGGGCGACCAATGTGGGAGGCTATCTTCAATAGTGCAAAAGCAGCGCAGATGGGCTTGGACCGGCCTCCTTCACCTTTCACTCGCGCCGATGTTCTTCGAGAACCTATATTTTATGGCGGCGAATCCGCTTACAGCTTCCAATATCGCGACATGGCGCTCGAACGCTATGCAGCAGACGAAGCGTGGCTGATCGCGAACAAAGGCTTCACCATAGCGGATGCGCAAGCCTTAGCCCAGGGCATTTCGGCGGTACAGAATGACAAGATACGGAAGACGCTGTCTGAGCTAAAACTGAAGAGCCCGTCATCCCTGTCCTTGCTACCTGGGTTTACGTTCACAGCAGCGGAGATAGCGACGCACGTTAAGCGGCCGATTGAGACAATCAGTGCAGTGCTTGCTGCGCTCAGTATTGGCGCGCCGGCCAATGCCGATTTCACGTCGCTCGGCGCATTCAACATAGCCGTGGCATGTCCGATAGTAGCGCGGCCGGACGGCACCTATATCGCGTTGCAGACCTATGGGATCGTGGAGTCCATCTACGATTCCCCCTTCTACTGGATGATCGCAGACAAAGCGTATCGTGCGAAGGCGTCAGCCCATCGTGGCACCTTCACCGAGCAGTTTGTTGCAAAGAGGCTTCGCTCAATTTTTAGCGTTAAGAACGTCCATTGCAACGTTAACATTGAGGGCTCGAGCGATCGCGTGTCCGAGATGGACGTACTTGTCCTGTTTGGTGACCGGGCCGTCATCGTCCAATGCAAGTCAAAGAAAATGACCTTAGAATCACGCAAGGGCAACGACCAGACTCTACGCGACGATTTCCAAAAGGCCGTGCAGGACGCTTATGACCAAGGCCTACTGTGCGCACAATCGCTTGTTAAATCCGACTTGGAATTCGTGAAGGAGGATGGGTCGAAGCTTACCATTCCGGAACTGAGAGAGATCTATATCATCTGCGCAGTGTCGGACCACTATCCCGTGCTCACCGTTCAGGCCCGCAGCTTCCTCAACTATGAGCAGGATACGATTATCCGGGCTCCACTCGTCGCGGACGTGTTCCTGATCGACGTGTTAACCGAGATGCTCGCAAGCCCTTTACGCTTCCTGAGCTACGTCAATCGACGCGCCCACTATGCCGAGCGTGTCCACGGAACCAACGAACTCGCTATTTTGGGCTATCATTTGAGCCAGAACCTCTGGTTTGAAGACGACACCAGCATGGCGATGGTTGCGGACGATTGTTCGCTCGACCTAGATACTGCCATGACCGTACGCCGAGAGGGAGTGCCGGGAACCGGCACACCAAAGGGCATCCTGACCAAGCTCAACGGCACGCTCGTTGGACAGGTGGTCGAAAAAATCGAGAATGAGGCCAACTCCGACCTGATCGATCTTGGCTTTCTGCTACTTGATATCAACGGCGACACTATCGACCAACTTGACCAAGGGCTGAAGGATGTCGCTTACCGCACACGACTCGATGGGCGGCTTCATGATTTTACCCTCGGATTCAACAACGGCGATAACGGGCTCACTATCCATTGCAGCCGGGCGCCGGCTCGCGAAGCTGTTGAAACGCTCGCTGACCATTGTCGGCGCCGCAAATACGTACACCGATCCGGAGGATGGTTTGGCTTCGTCGTGCGCGAAACGGACAGCTTGCCGAAGCTCAGTATCGCGTTACGTTTCCCTTGGAAGCACGATGCTAAGCTTGATGCCCTCACCCGCGGTATGGTCGTTGCGGGCAGTCAGGCCCTGACTAGGCTCGCACCTACCCGGCGGGCACCGGATGGCACGAAGATTGGCCGGAACGGCCCATGCACCTGCGGCAGTGGCAAAAAGTTCAAGAAGTGCTGTCTGACGTGATATTCGCCCGAGATCTGGTCTACACTGATTACAATCATCGAGGCGCCGGGTGCCAGCGGTTAACATCGACTTTCAACGTATTCGTTCCTTCGTTGGTTCGCAGAATTACGCCTTCGAAGAATTGTGTTCGCAGCTTGCGGCTTTGGAGCCGCGCACCGGATGATGTTTTCTATCGTAAAGGCATTGGTGCGGACGCGGGTGTCGAGTGCTACATGCGGCATCGCGACGGCTCGGAAACAGGGTGGCAGACAAAGTATTTCTTCAAGTTTGACTCCGGCCAGGTTACGCAGCTCGACAAATCCATCAAGCAAGCGTTGGCCAAGCACCCCAGGCTTAACCGGTACATCGTCTGCATACCCTTCGATCTGTTCGACCAGCGTTCGGGTAAAGGCAAGACCCAGCTTCAGCGTTGGCAGGATTGGGTGAAGAAATGGAAGTCTGCCGCAACGAAGAAGCGAAAGCTCGCCATCGAACTATGGGGGCATTCTGAGCTTGTGGAGCGGTTAGGCCGCGACAACCCGCTCTACTCAGGCAGGGCGGCTTTCTGGTTCGATGAGACCTTTCTCACCTCGGCCTGGTTTACCAGCCGGTTTGAGCGGGCTCGCGACGGGCTTGGGCAGCGCTATACCCCTGAAACAAATGTTGAGTTACCCATACGACGCACCATCCTTGGCCTTTGCCGTGACCGCTCCGTTCTTGATCAAGTTCAGCTATGGGGCGAAAAACTGGAAGAGGCCCGGTACGACGTCATCGATCGCCTTAAGCGGTTGACGGTGAGCGGCGGGCTGATAGCGGAAATTGCGGCGGTTGAGGCAACGACCAGTGCGCTTAGCTCACTGTTATCGACGACGCCTGATGACCCCGCTTACATATTCCCCCATCGAACATATCAAGTCGCTAGGAAGCGAGGCCCTGGTGGCGGCCGCACAAGCCATGCGCGCCGTTCGCAATATCAATCCGACTCCAGCCAAGGACGGAGACGATGTCCGATATCTGTACCATGATATGCGCGGGCTCGAAGAGGCGTTGGATGCCGTCATCGAAGGGGTAACCGGCGATAGCTGGCGACTGGTCAACAGCCGGCGAGCGCTGGTCACGGGTCCGGGAGGTATCGGCAAATCGCATCTGTTCGGAGATGCGGTCGATCATCAAGTTGCCGATGGTCATCCCTCGCTTCTTATCCTTGGCGGTACGCTGATTGATGATGACCCCTGGGCACAAATCGTCAAACAACTCGACCTAACGCTTTCCACCGAGAAATTCCTTGGCGCTCTCGATGCCGCGGCGCAGGCTGCGGGGACCCGGGCTGTGATTTTCATCGACGCCATTAACGAGCGGCATGGAATCTCAATTTGGTCACACCGGCTGCCAGCGTTTCTCAAGACGATTGAGGCTTTCCCGCGTGTGGCCGTCGCCCTGTCGTGCCGCTCGACATATTTGCCATACATCCTGCCGGCGGGGCCAGGACCGGATTTGTCTCAGGTTGAGCATGTTGGGTTCGCCGGGCGTGCCGCTGAAGCCGCCCGCTACTATCTGGATAAGCGCGGCATTGTGCGCATGGCCGCGCCGAACCTTGTTCCGGAATTCGAGAACCCGCTCTTTCTCAAGACCTGTTGCGACTATCTCGAAAAGGAACAGCTTCATGAATTCCCGCGCGGCCTGCGCGGGGTAACGGAGATCTTCGGTTTTTACTCGGAGGCTGTTGCAAAATCCGTCGAGCGGCAGCTCGGGCTCGATCATAAGCTTGCGAAGGTGGCCCAAGCGCTCGAGACGCTTGCCGTTGCTTTCGATCAAGGCGAACGCGGCTATCTCGAATACGACAAGGCCGACGCTCTGATGGAGGCGATTGTTCCGGCGCACGGGTGTTCGAAAAGAGCTTGCTTGCCCGGCTCGTCAGCGAGGGAATTCTGGCCGATGAGCCCGTGACGGGAAACGGCGGCGCCATCGTCCAAACCGTGCGCTTTTCGTTTGAGCGCTATAGCGACCATCGCATCGCGCGTCAGATGTTCGATAAGCATTTCGATGTATCGGCGCCGAAGGATTCATTTCTGCCGGGCACGCCGCTGGAGATTTACCTTGAAAACCCTAAGGCTTATGAGCATGCGGGCGTGTTGGAAGCGATGGCGGTTCAGTTGCCGGAGCGCAGTGGGCTCGAACTCCCGGACGCCATGCCTAAGCCGCGGAACAGATTGCTGCTCCTGCGCGCGTTTCTTGGTAGCGTCTTGTGGCGTGAGCAACGCGCCTTTACGCAGCGCACCCTCGATTTACTGAAGGAAGCTTCCAGGCTATCGGGGCGTAACGAGACCATGCACGCGCTGCTCGCGGTCGCAAGCGAACCGGACAATGCGTTTAACGCCGAGTATTTGCACGGAAAGCTCGTCAAGCGGGCGATGCCGCAACGGGATAGGACCTGGTCTATATACGTCGCGCAGGAGGGTGATGACGAAGACAGCCCTATCGAAACCTTGATTGGCTGGACTCTTCAAAACGGCTTCGAGGCCATCGAAGATAAGCGAGCCGAACTCGTCGCCATCGCGCTGAGCTGGCTATTCTCGACAAGCCATCGTCTCATCCGTGACCGGGCAACAAAGGCGCTCGGGGCACTATTGGCCACGCGGCTGACAATGGCCGCAAGCCTTATTCGTCGTTTCCAGGACATCGATGATCTTTATATTCTCGACCGTGTCATGGCCGCGGCCTATGGAGCTGCCTTGCAGGGCATGGCAAAGGACGGGCTGCGTGAACTGGCGGAAGCTGCGTATCATTGTGCGTTTGACCGCGATGAGGTGCTTGCCCATGTCCTCATCCGTGACCATGCACGCGGAATCGTAGAGATTGCCCACATAAGAGGTGCTTTGCCGGCGGGCGTTGATTTGACGCGGGCACGGCCACCTTATTGCAGCTCATCCGGCATCGAGGATGTGCCTGATGTGGTCATCGACGCTTATGTGCAAGAATATGCCCCCGGAAAGAGTTTTCGCGACGATATCGTGAACTCCAGCGTGAGTGATGGCGACTTCGCGCGTTATGTTATGGATACCCCGGTCGGAAAATTTAGCGCCTTCCCGATTGCTCTGGTCGGGCAGAGCCAGGAGCAAATCTATCGTGATTGGGTCGGCGATGTGGTTAGCCAGATTCCGGAAGCGGAAGCCCGCCTGAACGAGCTTATCGCGGCGTGCGATGCGTGGCGGGCCCTTGGTCCATTCAAATTCAAGTTCTTGACCGTCAATGACTCAGGCCAAGAAGAGGATGACGACGAAGACGAAGGTGACGACGAAGACAAGAATGTGAGCCAATTCGAGCAGGCCGTCGATGAAGCCGAGGCGCGGTTAGAGGCTGCTCTGGGTGAGGCCGAATGGCTGGAGTATAACATCCGGGCGCGCCATATCGTGCGTAGGGATTTGCGCTGCGCGAAACGATACTATTTTTGGCCTCCTTCCTTCGACCGGATGCGCGCGCGCCGTTGGGTCTGCAAGCGTGCGCATGACCTTGGCTGGACCCCGGAGCTATTCGGCGAATTCGATCGGGTCCACGCGCATGGTAGTCGGACGGAGCATCGGGTCGAGCGCATTGGCAAGAAGTATCAGTGGATAGCGTTTCACGAGCTGCTCGCTCGTCTGGGTGATAATTTTGGTTTCGTTGGATGGAGCCGTGACAACGGACTGAGCGTCTTTCAGGGGCCATGGCAAGTGAGCCGGCGTGATCTCGATCCCTCACTTTTTGTGTTGAAGACCCCTAAGGAAGCGCGGCAAAGCGGCCGGACATGGTGGATGCCGGCTCAAGTGAACCTCCGCGGGATGTCACCCGCGTCGCGCCTGGCGTGGCTCGATACGCCCGAAGATATGGTGAATGACGCGTCGTTGCTAACCGCTACGGATCCGAGATCGGGCCGGACATGGCTCGTCGTCGATGAGTTCGAGCGCTGGAATTGCTGGGTCATGCGGGAAGGTGAGCGTATGCTCGACCTGCAGACGGCTTTTGAAATCCGCAGCTTTTTGGTGCGCGCCGCCGATCGCCGCAAGGTTGTGCAGGCTCTATCTGGCAAGCTGTTTAACAGGCATTCTGATCTGCCTGAACTCGACAAGTCGTCTGACGGCTATATCGGCGAATACCCTTGGCATCCGTTGTATGGCGATGTGTCTGCGTGGATGAAGCCAGAGGATTGGAATCAACTGGTCGTCGAAATTCAGCGCACGGTTACGGATTACTCCGCCGAACGCAGCGGTCATGACCATTCAATCGAGGAGTCGGTGAGCTTCAGCGTGCCCGCGCCAGGTCTGATTGCCGGGCTCGGGATGCGCCTTTCAAACGGGCGGGACCTCTCCTATTCGGATGACGGGGGTAAGACGCTCTTTTTCGACCCGTCAACGCATGAAGCGGGCCCCGGCGCGGCTCTTGTGGACCGGGACGCGTTTCTATCCTTCCTTGCACGCGAAAAGCTTGAAGCCGTCTGGATTATCGCCGGGGAGAAAGAAGCGCATGGCGGAAGAAAGCACCGTGAGGGCTGGGGCGGCTCAAAGAGCTTTACGTCAATCTATTGGCTGGCGGGCGGCAAATTTCAGCGCAAGGATTTTGTGGAACGCGAATATCCAAGAAAGGAGCAGCTTGAGCGTTTCTATGACGAGCCAGGCGAGCCGGCGCCAAGAACTCGTGCGAAAAAACCGTCATCCGCATCGGGCGGAAAAAAGAAGGTTGAGACCAAGAAGGCGCGCGTAGCTTCACCGGCACCACGAGCGCCAGCGGCTAAGAGGCCCAAGCCCAAGTCAAAACCTAAGACCAAGGCGAAGACCAAGCCGAAGCGCGCAACAAAGGTGGCGCGGCCAAAGAAGGCAAAGAAAGCGAAACGGAAATCTCCCCGCTAGGCGGTGGAGTGCTTCCCAGAAGAAAGTTCGCAGCCCGCTGGGCATGCGCCATGTTCGCCATGTCACGCCGCTCTATTCGACAGCTTTCCTCCCAATGAGCGAATGCCCGCTTCGGGCCTTTTCCGGACTCTCGAGTGAGCTCTTATTGCTCATCGAGCAATGGAGGTCGCCTTCGCGCGCCGAACTTTAATCGGCGCGCTCTTTCCATAAGTCCTGCACTAGGAGGACGCGCAGCCAATACAGAAACATAGCCGCGACGTTTCCGGCCATGCTGATAGTAGCGATAGCACGACTGAGTTCGTTCCGTGCCATGGCCAGCCGCAGCGGCGACGATTGCGCCGGCGCCAAACGTTGTCTTCAGGTCGGCGATCAATTGGTGCCTTGTGACGTTGGGCGTAATGTTGTCCTTGATTGTTGGAAAGACTTTTGCACCGAGTTTCGATATGGCCTTGCGCAAGCCATTCTTGGAATCGATGCTGATGACGATCCGACCGCCGGCATCCCTGCAGCGCTTTGCGAGATACTGCGCCGGCGCATCCGAAATCCTTGGATCAACCCCGATCGTCGTCCTCTCCGTTCCGAACAGCCCTCGATGGCTTTTGGCCGGCATGAATGACAGTGACAAAAGACCGGACGCTTCAAGTTCGAGTACGACACCGGGCGAGAAGCCGGCAGGGCGGTCGCCCGCGACCAATTCTTCCGGGCGGACAGGGACTGTCAAAAGAGTCGCGAGCGCCACGCGATAACGCCAATCTGGCGGCACGGCATTCCACAGTATCTCGTCCCAATCCCTCGGCAGTACCGCGAGCAAGTATCGCTTGCTGTTTTCAGCGCGAGTGCGGACGACATTCCGGGATTGATGCCAGCGCGATGGCGGGAGCGTCCACGGCAGGGTGCCGGAATGAATGGGCGGATCCAATGCAAAGACTGGTTCCAGACGATCGAGCAGTGCGTGCAGCTTTCTCGCCGCGCTAACCGTTTCCTGCGCGTTTCTGGCTTCAATTGCAACCATACATTCACTTGCAGCCTCTTCCAACCTACGTGCCCCTATAAAATGTACAGCCGCACGACGATGATAAAATGTATTGAGGCTAACTCCAGGTCTTAACGGATCTAGATTATCGCTTCCCCACATTCTTTCGAACTCGTTGTTGTAGGCTTTGAGGGTTCGCGCGCTGATCGTTCGACCCCTTACCTGTGCGCACAAGGCAGATGCCCGAGAGATGAGATCCATCACATCCATTTCGTCATCCTCGTTATTGTCGGCCTCGCGTGCTCTATCTTGTCGGCCTGTCTTGTTGGCCTCTTCCGCGGGTGTCGCTAACGTTTCGGGGTAAAATTTGGCTCTTCCAGAATGGTTGCGATCGCTTCCAGTAGGAGCGTTTGCACCGTAGTGCCGCGCTGAACTGCCGTCATTTTCAACCGCCGTCGTACATCGTCGCTAACCCGGACGAGGACGCCGCAGCGGATCTCGGACTGTGCACCGGTGGCGACTTCCGCCGGCTGGAAGGACACACCACTTAGTGATGGCGTCCGCCTTGTGGCCTTGATGGCGTTTGTGAGTGTCGGCCTACGATGCATGATTTGCTCCTCGCACTTTCAGATTGAGTTTCGCGGCCAGTTCGAACCAAAGCATCTCATACTCCGTCGCCGCCCGCCCGCTCGGTTCGGCCTCGGTAACGCCGGCACCCATCAGCGTTGCATACCCCACAACAAGGCGATGGGTGATTTGCTGGCGGCAGACATGCGGTGTCACCGTCGCAAGAAGATCGCGCGTCTCGCGCACCGCCGGCGCATCGACACCATTCCGACCCGATGGCGCGGCATTGATGACGACCGAATATGCGTTCCGGGCAGATTTCAGGATCTGAACCACGCTCATTGTCACGCGAACGTCGAACAGGGTCGGTCGTGTCGGCACCAGAATGAGATCGGCGTGCCGGGCAGCGTCGAGGGCGTGGCGTGCGCCGGGCGGCATATCAATGAACAGGACATCGATCCGGCATTTTGCGGCCAGAGAGATCGCTTCCCTAATCTGGTCGGGGCTGCAGCGGTGAACTCCGATTGCTCCATCCCTACGCAAGCGGCGCCACTCGAAGCTGGATTTTTGAGGATCGGCATCAATGATCCCGACACGATAGCCAGCGCACCGGGCGAGAACCGCAAGATTCGTCATGCTTGTGGATTTGCCGCAGCCGCCCTTGCCCGCACCGGCGACGATGGCGCGGAAGGTGTGGTTGAGCGACGAACACACACTCTGATCTGTCCTCACACAGGCATCGAGTGGTCTTGGCATCGTGCCGGTGCGGGGGTGCTGTCCGATTCCGCCACGGCTATCGTGCTGACTTGCTATCATGTGATCAACCCTCAAATTTCGGCCGGCGACCTCGACCGCGACGGCGCTTCGCCATCGCATCGAAATCAAGCCCCTTGAATACTGACCAGTCGATGCCCTGCTGCAGCGGCAAGTTGGCAAGGTACTGGCATTCCTCGGCACTCAGAGCTCGGAAGCCGTACTGATCGTGAACGTCGCCGAGTTCATGGCCCGACTGGAGGCGGCGGGCTCGGCCGTCGACTTTCTCTTTGCGCATGCCGTCGATGGCGTCGCCGCGGAGGCTGTGAAAGACCTCGCCGCCCTTGGCCCCGCAGCGCTTCAGGAGGCGCTGCATGACTTTGCTCATGTACTTCGAGGGGTCGGGATGCTCGTGTGCGGCCTGGAACACGAACCCGCTGCAACCGCGCATCCAATCGATCAGACCGATCTCGTCCAGATAGTTGTGCAGGACATAGAAGGTCATCGACTCGTCGGTCTTGGCCGGAACGCGCCGCCACTCCTTGTTGCCGGTCTGCTCGTTCACGACCTCGACGATGCTGTTGGTCTGTGCGATCCACACGCCGTCCTTCTGGCGGATGTCGCCGCCCTGAAGATAGGTCAGCAGGCCGAGCCGACGGGAAGAGAGCTTGGCAAGGAGCGGGAAGACCGCCTCATCGAGTCGTCCAGCGGCGGCGCCATTGCGAAACACGTGGTTGGTCACCTCGATGCTGATGCCCTCACGCGGTTTGCTGCACCGGTAGGCCTGAGGATACGAAATCTTCGCGCCCGCGAACGGATCACGATATTTGTGGTCCTGCATGCAATGGCGCATCATCGTCTTGACGTTGGCGATATAGCCGTCGGCCATCGTCTTCTTCGCCATTGGTGGCGCGATTGCGAAATTCTTGTTGGCCTCGAGGATCTCGAGCGTGGTCATGCCCGCAAGGTCATTGCGCTTGGTGACATTGGCGGGCCAGTGCTGCATCCGGTTGACGAAGGTCTGCAGGTCGCTCGCGTAGTATTCCTGCGGCGTACGGTCGCCAATCACGTCGAGAAACACCTGACGCCGCAGCATAAGGATCTGGATATCGGGATGGTCCTCGCCGTCACGCTCCTTGCGCATGTTGATGTAGTTCTGCGCAATACGGCTGAAGAGCAGCGAGCTGCCGGTGGCTGCGTTCGACGCGACCGCTGGCGGCGAGGCGGGAGCGGGCGTGATGGACGGGACCACATGGTCGACGGCAGCGAGCGCCTGCTCGGGTTGAGAGGCGAGCTTCAGGACCTCGGTGAGCGCGGCCCGCGTCAAAGCCTCGGCGTTTGCGGCCACCGCGGCCGCCCCCGTCTCGCCCTTGGCGACCTCCCGCTCGACCAGCTGGAGCGAGGTCAGCGCCGCCTCGAGGCCGCGCGCAAGTCCGATCGCCTGGGCCGGATTTTCCAGCGCGCGCGTGATGGCGTTTTGACAAGCCGCCACGGTATGCTGAACCAGCTCGTTCTGCCGGTCATCGATCTGCGACGCATCCATCGGTGTCCCCTTCCAGATGTCGGCCGCGAAGCTGCAGATGGTCTGGCAAAGGGTCGCAAGCTGCACCGCCAGGCGTTTGGCCTCGCCGCGGCTGCGCGGGCCCAACGTGGCGCGGACGATAGGGGCCGGGCCGGCAAGGACGAAGCCGGTGTCAATACCGTTTTTGAAGAATTGCGGGGACAACCGGAGCTGAAAGCGCCACCCGGTGGGGTCGCCGGTCAGGTAGCGCGGCGGCCGCAGGCCGCCGGCACGCGAGCGGCCCGAGCGCTTCTTCGCTGATACTTTTGCTGGTACAGACCCCGGTACAGTCACGCATCTCGCCTCAGGTTTGGGCGTCGAATCTGCGTGAAACGGGGCTTATGAGCCCTTCGGACTGCTAATTGGGGTGCGAGCTAATTGGCGGAGAGGGAGGGATTCGAACCCCCGATAGGCTTGCACCTATGCCGCATTTCGAGTGCGGTGCATTCGACCACTCTGCCACCTCTCCTAAGGTGCCATGCTGGCGGTGGACCGCCTTTAGCGCGGTTTCGGGGAAGTGGAAACCGGGTCGCAAGGAAATGCGCGCCTTGATACATCGCCGCCCGTTCAAATGCAAAACCCAAACATGACCGGGATGGTTGCGGCGGTCGCCCATGAAGGGGTCCGCCCGGCGTACTGGGAAAGTGGGACCGCCGGACGCGATAATAACCGGCGGTCCCGTGCCGCGTCATTAAAACCGTGGCCGGAAGTGCGGCTTCGCGGACCACCTGCGCGACCATGCGACCGTAGCGGTCTTTGCAAAACCGGCAACGCGATCCTGATTTTAACCTCACCAAACAAGGTTACTTTGGCGGGAGAGTGCGGTCGGCGCCGTGGCTTATCCTAGGACTGCGGCATGTTCAGGCAGCGATAAGGCCACGCGCGGGCGGTTCGTCACTCCTTCGCTTTCTTGTCCTTCTTGTCCTTGCCGTCGTCGGATTTCTTGTCTTTCTTGTTGTCCTTCTTGCGATTGGTGAAACGCGCGTTGCCAAGGCCTGTACCGATGGTCAGAACCCCCCAGCGGGCGACGTCCTGCATGTAGGGCATTTCGCTCAGGCCCTGCGCCAGGCCGTCATTGTGCATCAGCACGGTGGTGTCGTGGCCGCCGATCTCGGGAATGGCCTCGATTAGCGACGCCGGCAGGTTGAATCGGCTGCTCTCCCAGTTGCCGGGAAGATTTTGCGCGCCTTTCTCGATCGATCCATCCTCGTCGATCACGCCCGGGCAGGAAATGCCGATGAATGGCGCGAGCTTCAGTCCCTCCTTGTCCGCCTGCGAAATGAGGTCCTTCAGCATTTTCACGAGCTTCTTCACCGCAGCCTCGCGGGTCGGCTCATCGTCGGCGTGGCGCCACAATTCGGACTTCCACACCCCGGCCTTGGAGAGGTCAGCGGCCTTTTTCCAGCGGGTCTCGACAACGCCGCAGCGGATGTTGGTGCCGCCGATATCGACTGCCAGGATGCTGTCGAAGGCCTCGAAGATCCACGACGGCGCAAGATGCAGGCAGCCGATCAGCCCGGCCTCGTCGGGATCGAAGCGGATCGGGATCAGATGGACCTTGTGATTCTGGCTTTTCAGCAACAGGTCGGCGCGGGCGATCGCGATCTCGCCGACCCGGCTCTTGCGAAACCCGCCGCCGACCACGATGCATTCGGTATCGGCCCATGCCTTGGTCTTGAGGAAGCGTCCCGTCACATAGGCGAGTTCCTGCGCGAACTCCTCGATGGCGCCGTGCACCAGCGCTGCCGCCTCGATGTCGTCGCCGATCAGCGCCTCGTCCAGCGAACCCTTGCCGATCTCCTCGGAGGGGATCTTGCCGAGCGGGTCGTCGCCGTTTTTCTTCAGCGGTTTACGCAGGCCGTCGAGGATCTTGCGGAAGGCGCCCTTGCAGGCGCGATCGCCGAGAAAGCCCTCGTCGTCTTTCAATTCGATGTTGTAGCTGTCGACATCCACCGATGGCAGCCGCAGAACCCCGTGCT